>JANPMA010000278.1:0-14560 GCA_031422595.1 Novosphingobium sp.
CCGGCGTACCCCGACGCATCGGTCGCCGGGACATTGTCGATTGTCAGCGCCGAGCCGTCCGGCAGAATCAGCCGCTGCCAGACGATGAGCGCCCGGCGTTGTCCATAGGCGACTACGCTGTCGTAGGTGCCCAAAAGTCGCGCGCCCTGCGGGATGAGAAGGACCTGTCCGGTCGGACTGTCGTAGACGCGTTCCGTGACCTGCGCCGTGACCAATCCCGGCAGGTCGGAATTGAGACCGGTGATCAGGCTCGCCGGAATGACGCTTCCGGCGCTCAACGTAAATGGAGAGGCCGCCGACTCCAGCCGATGCGGGCTGGTTCCTGCTGAGCTTGCGGCCACACCGGCACGCCGCCGCCTTGGATCGTCCGCGAGAGCGGCACTGGTTCCACCCGCTTCGGACGATTGTGCGCTGTCAGCTGCCGAGCCGGAGGTCGGCCTGCCAGCGGTCGTCGAAGTCACGCGGGCGAGCACCGCCGAGGACCTCGCCGCGCGACGCGCTTCCTCTATTCGTTCACGGCGTTCGCGCTCAAGACGGACCGACTCAGGCTCCCGTTGCTCGTAGGGAATGGTGTCTGGCGAAAGTGCATCCTCCCTCGTCTGCTCGAGGATCGGCCGACCCAAGTCACCAGGAAGCGGAGGTCCCAATCGGGGCACGTCGCTATAGCTTCCCGGAAGCGCGGTCAGCGCGTCGCCGGGCCTGGCGGCTGCCACGCGATCGCCATCATCGGCCGTGGCGGTAGCGAGCTGTGGCGGTTCCAGGGCGAACCAGGCGATCGCCACTAGGGTGGCGGCTGCGCATCCGGCAACGCCGACGATCAGGCCGCGGCGAAAGCGGACGACGCCGGCCGGCTGGCCACGCAGTTCCAGCGTCTCGGGATCGACCTTGTTGGCCAAACGCGGAATTTCGCCGTCGGTGGGTTCGAGATCGTCGTCGTTCACGCGCCCTGCTCCGACTTCCGCGGCCCTTTTGCCGCCCCGGAACGCCGGATCCGGACCACCTGCGGTTTCCTGGTTCCGAGCCTGAGCTCGGCGGCGTCGAACAGCCGGTCGACGACATAGTGGCGCCCGACCAGGCGATAATTGACCAGCTCGGGAGCGCCATCAGGTCCGGTCAGGAACAGCGGCGGGGCCTGATCGGACGCGAGGGTCGGCGGAAACTCGATGTAAGTCTGACGTCCGTCGTCGAACACACGCACCGGCCGCCAACGTGGCTTGTCGCCCCCGATCGTGTAGCCGAAGTTCAGGCGATCGGGAGAAACGCCGATCGACGGCGTGATCGGTCGCATCGAAGCCCTTGTCCCCGGGCGTAAGGGTAGCGTGCAGCAGGCCTGAACCGACGCCGAAGCGCTGAGGCCGTGTCGCGCTCATGGGGCATGACGAGCATCAGACAGCCGCTCAAAACATAGCCGAACGATGACCAAGTGTTTGCCGGCTGCAGCAGCAACATGCCGGTACGCGGCAGTTCGCAAAAGCAGCGTGTGGCGGTGCAGGTTGCGGGGGCATAGGCGCCCCAGTCAGGGCCAAGGGCAGAGAGCACAGCGAGGAACACAAGCCCCAACAGCCCTGTCAGCACCAGCGCAATCAGAACCGACCGTCCCGTGATCGTCTGCAACTTGTGCCGCCCCCTGAGTTGAGACACTAGCAGGATCATGGTCGTCCGCAAAGAGCGGGAAGGGGACGGCCACTAAAGGGCATTCAGCACCGCTCAGGTGCCGGGTTCTGGTGGAAGCGCCTTCGGCTTAATTCGGCTCCGCTTCCCACGTGAAAGTCCATAAACGCCAATGGCTTTCGTAATGATGGGGTCACAGGTTCGAATCCTGTAAGCGGCACCACTTCGCTGTTCGCGAACAGTCGCCGGAGTTTCCAAAAACCAACGGAAATCCGACCAGAATGACACTGGATAGATCGCCAGTGGCCGCCCTCGATCACCGACTGCCTGCGAATGCGGATTGAGGGCGGAGCCGAGCTGATTTGTGCCAGTGGCCTGCGGTTCATGATGGCTCCTTCCCCGGCGGCCCAGGGGAGGGGCCGACACAAACCGGTTTGCCAGTCCCAACTCAGTCCATCACCAGCACGCTGGCGATTTCGCGCCGCCCGCCGCTGCGGTTGAGCTGGACAATGAAATCAAGCGAATTGCGGACATATTGGATCACATCGTCCCAATGCATTTGGGTGCCTGCCTGGAGCACCAGCAGCGCAAGTTGGTCGATTGCGCGTTGAGGGCTGTCGGCGTGAATCGTGCTCATCGATCCGGGATGACCGGTGTTGACCGTGCGCAAGAAAGTGACCGCCTCGATTCCGCGGATCTCACCAAGGATGATCCGGTCTGGCCGCATCCTGAGCGATGCTGTCAGCAGGTCCTCGGCGCTGACTTCGGCTTCGCCCAGTTCGCCGCGCGCAGCGATCAGCCCCACGGAGTTTGCATGAATCAACTGCAGTTCGGGAGTGTCCTCGATCACGATCAGTCGCTCGTCCGCCGGTATTTCGCGCAGCAGCGCATTGATGAAGGTCGTCTTGCCGCTTGAAGTCCCGCCCGAGACCAGAATATTGCGCCGTTCTCGCACCGCCTGGCGCAACATCTCGATCGCACCAATGCCCTTGGCCAGCTTCGCGCCGCGCTGTGGCAGCTCGCTCGCCGCCATGATCCGGGTTCGATCGGTGGCACCGCTCGTGGCATAGTCATCAAGCGAAAGCCCGACCGAAACATGCTTGCGTATCGCCAAAGCAGTCTCTCCCCGCGTAGCCGGGGCGATAACTGCCTGCACCCGTTCGCCGCTTGGCAGGCTGGCGGCGAGTAGCGGGTGCTCGCGATTGATCCCCTGGGCACTCGCCGCCGCGATCTGCCGCACCAGCCGGGCCAGCACTTCGCGGGTCAGTTCAGGTGCGGCGATCCGTTCAGGGCCACTCTCCAGGGTTTCCAGCCACAGCTCGCCAGGCTGGTTGACGTAGAGATCGGTGACCCCGTCGCGCGCCAGGTAGCCGGTCAATGGCGCCAGGTAGCTTTCAAGATAGAGGCTGCCTGGCGAAGCGTTCATTGCGGCGCGCTCGATTCGACCGATGAGAAATCGAGGTCGCGCGCGACGAAGACCGAAACACTCGTGCCGTGGCGGACTCTCAGCGTCGGCTTGATGGAGTCGGGCGTGCCACCCGTCAGGTTCTGAGTGCTGCCTGGCAGGCCCAGTATGACCGCGCCGCCCGTGGCGCTGCGCGTCGCAATTCCGACCCCAACATCGAGCGTCGATTGCAGTAATGCTCCGGCAAACCGTTTGAAGAAATGCGAGTTGACCTTGCCGGCAACACCGGCGCGGCCCAGCGGATCGGCAGCAGGTGAACCGATTGCGATCTGGACGCCGTCCGGGCGGGTCAGCTTTTGCCATTGCACCGTCGCACGGTTCTGGCCCTGGGCGAGGTCTGCCTTGTACTCACCGAATAGCCTGCTGCCGCGCGGGATCAGCACCTGTGAACCATCGAAACTGCGCACATCGCGCGAGACGATCGCGCGGACGAATCCCGGACGGTTTGAATCAAGCGCCGTTTCAAGCACCGCCTGGATCACAGCCCCTTGCGGAATAGTGGAAGAGGGGTTGGCAAAGCGTGTGGCGCGAGCCCGCTCGCCGATCGGCCGGTCGGCGTTATCGGCTGCTTCGGGCGAGGGCTGTGTCGCGGGATTGGCCACCGGCGGACCAGGGACAAATGGAGCGTCGGGTGATCCCGGGTCAAAGTACCTGGGAGCCCGGGCCACCGGTGGTCCGGGGATGAAGCCCTGTTGCACAACCCGCGGGGAGCGCGGCACGCCCGGGAGGGTCTGCGGGAAAATCTGGGGCAAGGGTACGGCCGGGGACAAGCCGTCCGGACCGAAGTAGCCGGAATTCTGCACTCCAGCTCCCGGCAACGCGAGCGGCGGCGGGGCGGAAATGGTCATTCCAGCAGCTTCGGTGCTGGGCGAGGTCGCAGGGCTGACAATTGCGCTGCGACGGGATTCCAGCACCCAGAACAGTGCTAGTGCGGCCAGCAGCAGCAAGCCGGCGAACAGCCAGACGCCGCGATTGCTGACCGGCCGGCCGACCAGTGGGCGAAACTCATCCGAATCCATGGGGGCTGCTGGTTCCATGCTGCGAATACCTAACGTTTCGGGCCAAAGCGCACGGCCTTGGCCCATTTCTTGTCGATCCGGAAAATCAGCACCGGGATGACCCGATCAATGGTATAGATTCCGGCGCGCATATAGCCATCAACCATCTCTTCACCGCCCTGCGCATTGACCGCAAAGACCGCCGGCAGTGCCTGGTCCGGATCCCATTCGATATAGGTCCGCGCGCCATCGTCGGCGATCCGCACCGGGCGCAGTGTTTTCTCGCCGGACAGCTTGTAACCGGCATTGGCAACTGCCGGTTGCGACGATGCCGGCGCAGCATCGCCGAGCGCGGCAAGCTCAACTTGGGCATTGCCTTGCGCCCTGCTGAGCTGGGGGCCAAGCGGAAGCACGCACAATGCCGCGGCAAGCAAGAGCGGGTGAGGCCTCATCGGCCGGTCCCGGCTGGCTGCGGCGGTACCGGTGCAGTGCCGGCGTTGGCTGCGGCAGGCGCCGGAGCGAGCGAGGCCGGGCCAGCTTGCAAGACAGTATTGTCGGGCAAGGCTTCGGCGTCGCGTCGATAGCGCACGACCTGGAATCCTAGCGGGTTGGTCATGCGGTCTTCGGCGCTCATGGCTGCGCCGCTGAAGCGGTAATTGATCACAGCCGCCCACAGCTGTGGCGGTTGGGCCTGGGCACCCGGATCGGTGCGCACGGTTGTGAAGCGGACCATCGAGGTATTGTTCGAAAGCGACGAGACGCTCCGTACCTGCACTGCCACCACCGCCTGGCGGGGCAGAACAGCCAACGGGCTCTTCGGGTTGGTGGCTTGCGATTCAGCCAGATAGCGGCTGCGCGCTTCGTCGGCGGACCACAGTGCTACCTTGCGATAGCTCGCCTGGAGCGAATTCATGTCGAACCCTTCTCGCGCGATGACATATTGCACCAGAAACGAGCGCACCAGCGCGGCGTCGGGTGCTATCGTCTGACGTTCGAGCGGCTTGAGTTCCTCGACATAGCCGGTCTGGCGATCGACCAGCAGCGTATAGGGCACGACCGTCTTGAGCGGCAGCAGGACGATCAGTGCGATCGCTTCAAGAAGCGCCAACGTTCCCGCCGCAGACGCCACTATCCAAGCCGTTCGCCGCGAGGACTGCATTGCCTGCTGGCGATCCTCGGACCAGTCCGCGGCCTCACGATAATAGGAATCGTGCTTGAGGTCTGAGGGATCATTCATGTCTTGCTGTCTCGTTTGTCGCGGGCGCTCGACGAGCGACTAAACCGCCTTGCGTCTTGCCGATAGCTGCTACCCAGTACTTGATTTGTCGCGGATTCGCTGCTCGTTCGGCCACTTGTCGCTGCCTCGCGCGTCGGTCGGGACTGCTGCAGCACGCGGCTCAGCTGGGATGTCCTTTCTTCGCGCCGTAGTGTCTGCGCGACGGCGTCGGCGACCTGAAAGGCGCGTGACATCGGCTCACCGGCTTGTGCTGCCATGGCCCGTGCTTGCGGCACGAGCGGTTGCGAGGAATTCCCAGGTTGCAGGTAAGTAGATAGCCGCGGCAAGCTCAACCCGCCAAAGAAGAAGATCCGAGCGATCAGCGCGAGCAGTCCGAAGCTCACCAGCGCAAATGCCAAAGTGATGACGAACAACTCGGTCGGGGCGGAAGGTGTGAGGATCTGGGCGTCGCGCTGCGCCAGGGCATCACGCAGCCACGGCTCGAGAATCGAAAGCTCGACGACCAGGGCCATGGTGAGCGCCAACGCTCCCACTGCGAGCGCGCCAAGCGCGCGCAGCCAACCCAGAAACAGGTCACGAGTTCCCGCGAACAGCAGCAGTCCTGCCATCAGGGGTGCCAGCGCCAGCAGCAATCCCGCGCCCAATCGCACAATCCCCAGCGGCCCGATTACCCCGGCCAGAAATGCGATGCGGCCGTTGGCCAGGCCTTCTTGATCCGCCAAGGCAGTGCCGCGAAATGAATCGCCAATAGTGTTGCTGCGGTTGGTACCGCCGGTGTTGCGCCCGGTTCCGAAAACGGTCAGCAGGACGATCCCATCGTCAGCGGCCTGCAGCCGCCCGATCAATGCGCTCTGGTTCACTGGACTGGC
The DNA here is from genome assembly GCA_031422595.1 of Novosphingobium sp. Taxonomy (GTDB): domain Bacteria; phylum Pseudomonadota; class Alphaproteobacteria; order Sphingomonadales; family Sphingomonadaceae; genus Novosphingobium. The sequence continues at coordinate 6,181 of JANPMA010000278.1, forward strand.
CGAAGCCCCCTGTAGCGATGCAGCAACCTCGCCGGGACCGCGCATCACCAGATCGTAGCCCAGCGTGCGCCAGGCCGGCCAACTGGTCGCCAGGGTCAGCACGATTCCGAGCCTCAGCACATCGCCCAGCAGATCGCGGCCACCCATCGGTTCCCCACTGAGCAAGCGCATCCCGAAAATCGCTACAAAAATCGTCAACAGCCCGGTCAGCGCGATCGAAACCGGTGATCCCGGGCTGGCCAGCGCGCCATATCCATAGGCGCCGATGGCCTGCGCCTGGCAATCGATATGCGTGAGCATCTGGGCGACAAAGCGTTGACCGGTGAAGACCGCCTCGCAGGCCATATCAGGCGCGCGCCAGCAAAGGGGCCATCCAATCGCTGGGATTGGTCCCGGTTCGTTCGGTCAGTTCATCGAACAGCCGGACCGTCGATTCGCGCCCGGACAGGATTGTCAGGATGTCTGCCTCGCCCGTCAGATTGAGCCGCGCGACGACGCTTTCGTTGCCATGCTTGATCAAGAAGCAATGCGAGGTGTCGGGCAGGGTGCGGATCAGCTCGAACTCGTGCGGGGTTAGCCCGAATCCGTCGACATAGTCCTCGGCGCGGGCTTTGGGGTTGATCATGAAGATTTGCGTGGCTGCCTGCTCGATGATCGCGCTGGCAATCCGGCTCTCCAACGCATCCTGCGCGCTCTGAGTGGCAAAGCCGACAATACCGTTGCGCTTGCGGATGGTCTTTTCCCAATCCTTGATCCGCCGCACGAAGACATCGTCATCCAGCGCTTTCCAGCCCTCGTCGACCACGATGATGGCAGGCGAACCATCGAGACGTTCGTCAACCCGGTGAAAGAAATAGTGCATCGCCGGGGTGCGAACGACTGGATCGTCGAGGATCGAGGTCATGTCGAACCCGACGGTCATTGCCGAAAGGTCGGTCAGATCCTCGGCATTGTCGAACAGCCAAGCGCGCTCGCCATCGCCCCACCACGGCCGCATTCGAGCGTGAAGATCATCGGCGCGCGGACGCTTGTGACCGCGAAATAGCTCGACCAGATGGGTCAGCCGGCGATGACTGCGCGGCTGGGCGAAATTGGCCTCGATGGCATCCTTGATGATCTCGATCTCGCCGGCATCGGCGCCGCCCGCGAGCATTGCCAGCCAATCGATCAGGAATTGCCGGTTGGCCGCCGTATCGTCGAGCTGGAGCGGATTAAGGCCCGAGGCCGACCCGGGGCGAAGCCGGTCATACTGGCCGCCGATCGCGCGGATGAACAGTTCGGCACCGCGATCCTTGTCAAAGAAGACGATCCGCGGGTTGAACTTGCGCGCTTGGGCAAGCAGGAAATTGAGCACCACGGTCTTGCCCGAACCCGAGGGGCCAATCACGGTGAAGTTGCCCAGATCGCGCTGGTGGAAGCTGAAGAAATAGGGGCCGGCGGCGGTGGTCTCGAACAGGGTGACCGCATCGCCCCAATGGTTGCCGCGAATCCGCCCAACCGGGAAATTGTGAAGGCTGGCAAACTCCGCAAAATTGGTGGTCGAAACCAAGCCTTTGCGCGCGATGTAGCGAAAGTTGCCAGGAAACTGCGCCCAGAATGCTGGCTCGAGCGCGATATCCTCACGCACCGCGACCACACCCAGATCAGCCAGGACCGCGCTGACTTCGGCGACATGGGTGTCAAGTGCGGCAAAACTTTCCGCGTGGATCGTGATTGTGGTGTGGTGTTCGCCAAAGCCGGCCCGTCCAGCGGCGACATCATCCTTGGCCTGGGTCAACTCGTCGCGCAGAGAAAGTGCTTCGTCTTCCGTCGAGCGCATCCGCCTGAGCGCGAGGTTCATCCGCCCCAGCGCCTCGCCGCGTTCGACAAAGGCGAATGACTGGGTAACAGTCATTTCAAACGGCATGCGGTAAAGTTCGTCGAATATGCCGGGCAGAGTCTGCGCTGGGTAGTCCTTGATCGAGACGACCGCCCCGAACTTGCGCGGCAGTGTTCCGGCTGCTCCCAATTCGAACGCGTCGTGGCCGAAGCTGGCGCGGCGAAAGGGCAGGTGGTGGCCGATATCGCCATGCGGCAGAACCACCGGGCGCATGTCGGCATTGTAAAGGTAGGAGAGGAATTCGAGCGGTTCGCTGCGAATTCCAGCTTCGCTTTCATAGACCCGAAGCAGCTGCGGCGAATAGCTGCCCAGCGAGGCCAGCAGGGCGTCGCTGGCAGCGTCAAGCGAACGCTTCTCAACCGCAAAGGCCGCGGCGCGGTCGGTCGGCGTGACCTTGCCGGCCAGGCCGCGCAGCCGGTCGAGCAGCCCAACGCGGCCTTGCATCGGGCGGCGGATAATCGTCAGGAACAGGTCGTTGACATACATCTCGCGCGCGGCGAGTCGTTCGCGCCAGCGCTGATCGAGATTGCGCGAGAATTCGTCGGGATAATGCGCCTCGAGCGCGGCGTCTGCGCGCCGGCGCACGACGTGGTGGTAGATTGCGAAGCGCGAAGACCCGATCGCCTTGAGCATCGCATCGCGCAGTTCCGCACGGTAATTGAGCTCCTCGGTGTCGGCGGTTTCGAACAGCAGGCCACCGAGGCGTATCGTCTGCATCAACAGACCATCGCGCAATTCCAGAGTCACGTCGTCGACGTGGCGGGCATATGGCAGGTGCACGCCAGCAGACTGTTCGCGCGCTATCTGGCGCGGATCGGGTTTCAGGGGCGGTATGAGTTGCATCCCCACAACTTGTAGTTCTTGACGCGCGGACAGCGGGCAACGCGGGTCAGCCACAGATCGACAAAGCGCGGCTCACGAAGGCAGGCAACCACGCCCACCAAGTGGATCAGCAGCGCCACTGCGATCACCCAGAACGATTTGAAAATCAGGAAGAATTCAGCGGAAGCGATCGCGTTGATGACAAAGTAGCGATAGGTTACGCCCGCAAACATCTGCGGGCGCGTCAAAGCCAGAAATACCGTGTTGCGTCTGAAAATTCCCGCCATCCGGCATTCCTATCCGCCAGTTGCTGCGGCGCGGATACCGGCAACAATGCTGGCAGCGCCAAACAGGATGAAGCAGCCGAGGATCACGATCGCACCGTGCCGCCAGTTCATCCGCCCGGTCAGCATCATGAAGCCAACTGCCGCAACCGCGATTACTGCGGCAACAGTGGCCAGGGTGCCGAGCAAGGTTCCCTGCAGCCAATTGGCAGCACCGATGATCACTCCGGACCCGGCCGGATCGCCTGCTGCCTGGGCGAGCGCCGGACTGGCCGCAAAGGTCATCGACAACACTGCCAGGGCCGATAGACTCGGAAAGCGGCTCACGTCAGGAATCCTCCAGATTTGCGTAAAAATCACCTGCAACTGTAGTTTGAATCGACTTGAAGGCAAGAGCGGGAAAAGCCACCGCTTTGCCAAGCTGTCGCCTTTCGGCACGCCGTGACCGGACGGCGCCGGTTTTGTGCCGCTACGATGATCGGTCCAGGCTGGCAGCTGGGCAGATTGGCATTCAAGGTACTGGTCATAATCGCCCCAGCGCGACATGGTGACAGCGCGCGGCGCGCTGACGATCGGAGGGAAGCATGGCGGACAAGGGCGGAGCGGAGCCGGTGGTCTTGCTGCCGCAGGAGCTGCACCCGTTCGTCAAACTGGTGCTCGGTGATCCCGCGCTCCAACAGCGGCTTGGTGCGGAATTTGACGTGGACGCCTTTGTCGCCGCCGCTGCGGCGGTTGCGGCGGACCACGCGATTCCGCTTGATCTGGAAGTTCTTTCCAGCGTGCTGCGGCCCGATCCGCTTGGGTTGGGGCGCTTCTCTGCCGCTCCGATTACGCTGGAGCGCTGGCCCCCCGAGGGCTGGTTGCCGACCTATTCAGTGCCGTCGGCCGGCCCCCCGCTGTTCGATTGGCTGTGGTTCGGCGCGCGGCAACTGACATCGTCGTTCTTTGAGGATGAGGCGCGGATCGCCTCAGCCCTTCCGCTCAACTGGTTGCTACGGATCCGCACCGGGCTCGATGCCTTGATCGCCGGGGCGGCAAGTGAACCGGTCGCGCCGCTACAGGGCCTGATCTTCCACATGTCGCGTTGTGGTTCGACCCTGATCGCGCAGATGCTGGGCGCCGTGCCGGGAACCATCGTCGCCTCCGAACCCACCCCGCTCGATGCAATCCTGCTGTGGGCCTGGCGCGATCAGCTTTCTCCTGCCGAGGCCAACCCTGCAATTCGCGCAATGGTCGCGGCGCTTGGAAGGCGGCGTGGAACCGCGGCGCAGCGGCTGTTCATCAAGACCGATGCCTGGCACACAATCCTGCTGCCCTTGCTCCGCGCGGCCTTTCCCGAGGTGCCGTGGCTCTATCTGTTCCGCGATCCGCTCGAGGTCGTGGTCTCGCATCAGACCATGCCGGGAATTCAGACCGTCGCCGGAATCATGCCCGAAGCGCTGTTCGGGATCGAGGACGGGATCGGCATGCCGCCGCTTGACTACACCAGCCGGGTGTTCGATGCGATCGGGCGCGCCGCGATCGCGCATCGCAGCCTGGGTGGCGGATTGTTCGTCGAATACCCCGACTTGGTGCGGGCGGCCCCAACTTTGATCGCGGCGCATTTCGGGCTCGACCTGAACCGGGACGATCTTGCGGCAATGGCCGCAACAGCGCGGCGCGATTCCAAGGCTCCCGACTTTGCCTTCGAACCCGACAGCGCGGTCAAGCGCGCTCGAGCATCGGCACCGGCAATTGCCGCCGCCCGCGTGCTTGATCAGACATACCGGCAACTCGCAGGCTTGGCCCGCCAGGATTCGGACCCGGCAGCAACGGCTGGATTTGGACAGTTGCCAAGCGTCGACGGCGGCTTATGATGAGGTCTGAACAAGATTGGCGGCTGGCGAGTCTGACGGTGCGATAGGGGAAAGTACAATGGAAGGTACAATTGCTGAAATCCGCATGTTTGCGGGAACCTTTGCTCCGCGGAATTGGGCCTATTGCCAGGGCCAGCTGATATCTATCGCCTCGAATACCGCGCTTTTCTCGCTTCTCGGCACAACCTATGGCGGCAACGGCCAGACCACTTTTTCGCTTCCGGACTTCCGCGGCCGCGTTGCGGTCGGCACCGGCACCGGCCCGGGCCTGGCAGCTGTGCAGCTGGGCGAAATGGGAGGCACCCCCACCACCACGCTGGTGACCGCCAACATGCCGGCCCACAACCATCCGGCCGCCCTAAATGCGAGCACGGTCAAGGCGACGCTGCAGGCACCGGCCGCTGGCGCTGCCCTGGGCAAAGGAGTGGACAGTACTGGCGTCGCGGTGCCGTTGATCTATGCACCGGCGGGGTCGAGCCCCAGCGTGACGCTTGATGCTGGCTCGGTTACCACCGGCAATGCTGGCAGCAGCACGCCGTTCAGCAACATGCAGCCCTACTTGGGGATGAATTATATCATCTGCATGTTCGGAATCTACCCGTCGCGGTCTTGACCTTCGTCACCTGACCGCGGTGGCCAAGGACCGGTTTCTGCGAGCACCGGTTCTTCAGCCAAGGCGCGGAAAGATCGGCTTGATGCCGATCTGCAGTTTTGGGAGCGCAGTCCAACTCCTGGCAGTTTCGTCGATTTGAAAAAGGGATAGAGGCAATGAGTCCAACTTTGGCTGAAATCCGCATGTTCGCTGGCAACTTTAACCCGCGCGGTTGGGCACTTTGTCAGGGTCAGTTGATTTCGATCGCGCAGAATACCGCGCTTTTCTCGCTTCTCGGCACGACCTATGGCGGCAATGGCCAGACTACTTTTTCGCTTCCGGACATGCGTGGCCGCGTCGCGGACGGCACCGGCACCGGCCCGGGCCTGGCGAATGTGCAGCTGGGCGAAGTGGCGGGCAGCCCCACCACCACGCTGGTGAGCGGCAACATGCCGGCCCACAACCATCCGGCCGCCCTGAAAGCGAGCACGGTCAAGGCGACGCTGCAGGCACCGGCCGCTGGCGCTGCCCTGAGCAAAGGTGTGGACAGTACTGGCGTCGTAGTGCCGTTGATCTATGCACCGGCGGGGTCGAGCCCCAGCGTGACGCTTGATGCCGGCTCAGTTACCACCGGCATTGTCGGCAACAGCACACCGTTCAGCACCATGCAGCCCTACCTGGGGATCAACTTCATCATCGCAATGGAAGGAATATACCCGTCGCGCTCCTGAAGAACGCAGTGCTGGCCCTGCCTAACTGAAGATTGCCTGGTAGTAATAACCTGGTTGGCCACCCTGGGGGGCAATGAGCGAATTCAGATCGATCAGGCCCGGCCCCCATTCACCGCATCTGAGGACATAGGCACCAGCGATCAGCTGTGCGGTCAGCGGGCTGCGGAATATCAGAATGAACGGCGGCCGCTCAAGTTTGAGGTTCTTGCGCAGCGCAGACGCCTCAACCAGCGTGATCCCGATCGGGGCGGGATCGCATTCGGCGATGAAGGTATAGCCAACGAGCGGCGTAAACTCGTCAAGCGTCATGATCCTGGGCAAAAGGTTGTTCACGGGACAACATTCCTTCGGGGCGGATTGCGGCCGATCAAACAAGCCACAACGCGCGCCGCGCGTGGGACAAGCAGCTACTTACGGGATTGTGCGCCGATCAGGCCGCGTATCGATGCAGCAAACGCGCGGCGTTTTCCAGGCTTTCGCGCCGGACGCGATCCTTCCGTGTCGCCACGGGGATTGCTACCAGCAGCGTGCCCGTCGTTTCGGCGCGAGTTTTGGCGAGGCCGAACACCGGCTTTGCGGCGGCGAAGCTGCACAGACTATACCCGGCCTCGGCACTGGCCACACCAGGTTGGCTGGCGAGCAAGGCGGTGTGGGCTTTGGCGGTGCGGTTGATCCGGCGGTCATCGCCTTCAGGCTTATCGACCAGCAACACCGACCAGCCCTGCCTGACCAGGCCCTTGGCAACGGCAGCGTTGGCGGCGCGGCTCGCGCTCGGCACCGCGAACATGACGAGCCCGGGGTGTTCGCCGGATTCGGCAACGAACAGCGTAGCGGCTGATCCCCCAACCGCACGCTCAGTTACCGGCATGCTCGCTGCGCTTGCCCGAGTGCCCAAGCCGACTCCGGCAAATGCCGCAGCGCCCATTGCCGCGAATTGACGGCGGGTGGCATTCAAAGCTGCTGTTTTTGTGGCGTCGGTCATGCAGGCACTCCATTCCCCAATATGGCTAACCGGCAACTTACCAAGCAACCAGACAATCACAAGCCTTTATGAGCCGCGATCCCCGATCGTCTCAGTTGGATGCCGGCGCGCGGGTTCTGGCGGGAGGCCGTTTGCCCGCTATCAGGCACAGGCCATCTCGGCACTGGAGATGATCCAGGAACTGACTGGGCTTGCGAAGGAAGTGAAGCAATTGAGGCAGCGCAGGGATGCCCTCGGTTTGTCACCCGAGAAAGTCGCCCTTTTGCGACGTGCTCGCCGAGAATGAGAGTGCTGTCGAAGCGATGGGCAACGACAAATTCAGAGTGATTGCCAGCAAACTGCTGGATCAGCTCCAGAGCAATGCAATGACCGATTTGAGTCCCGCAAGGGCACCATTTCCCTATTCACCTCTTGGCAATCACGCTTTGGCTAGACTCGCTTGGACGGCCGCTTTCGGTTGGACAGGGATCGTGGTATGGCATTGCGCGATAAGCCGATTGCAAGGCTGGCGGCATTGGGCTTGGGAGGTGCGATGATGCTCCTTGCGCAGCAGTCCGCAGCGAGCGGTCCGGGGACGCGCCCGGTTGTCAATCTTCAGTGTACGCTTTCGGGTTCGGTCAAGGGTGCGAGCGGGCTGACCCGTGCGGCGGTCTGCGCGCGGTTTGTGCAACGGATCGAGGGCGCGCTGAGAGTCCGGCTGGTCGAAGCGCCAAGCGCGTCAGGCCCGACAGGCCGCTGGATCAACATCCAGATCAAACTTGTGGGGCCAGCCCATGCCGAGGCGACGTTTACTTCGCGTCTTGGCGGGACGGTAAGGAAACATCAGCCAATAGGCGTCGATGTGATGGACAAGAGGCTGGATTTGCGCGAAATTGACATTCTGGCCGATGCCGTGGCCCAGGCGCTGCGCACTGCTGTCTGATATGGAGTTGAGACAATGAGGGTTGCAGGGCTTTTTGGCGATCTTGGGCTTAACGCAAGCTGGTTGTTCGACGATGGTGCCGCGCCTTTTGGCTATGGGCTGCGCGGTCTGGACGGCGAGACTACGGTCGTTCAGGCTATCGAAGATGGCGACGGCGCCCCTGGCGGCAATACGCTGGGCGCGGTGGACTCTGTTCCGGGCGATACTTCCAGCACCGCGACCGTGGCGGTCGGCGGCTATGTCCAGGGCGCGATCGATACGTCGGGGGACCATGACTGGTATCAGGTCACGCTGGTGGCCGGGCAGACCTAT
>JANPMA010000279.1:0-3565 GCA_031422595.1 Novosphingobium sp.
AGCGAATCGATGAATTTGCTGACCGCCGCCTTGATCGCCGAACCAGTGATCCCTAGCGATTTCAGCTGCCCTTCGATCCAGCCGCCGACCTTGTCGAAGATTCCATAGCTGTCGAGCACGCGGGTGATGATGTTGCCGCCCGGCAGGAACTCGACGATCGCGCGCAGGATATTGGCCGCGCTGGCTTCGACCGAACTCATGTTGATCGGATTGACCCCGATCAGGATCGTGAACATCCGGTAGCCCGGGATCGCGTTGGCGGCGTCGGCGAAATAGTCGAGCACGTCGGACACGCCCAGCCGGCTGGCCTGGCGCTCGGTCCGCTGCGACACCCGCGGGGCTTCGGCCGCCTCAGCTTCCTTGCGCTGGATCGTCTCGCTCTGCTGGATTGTGTGGGTCAGCTCGTGCGCCAGCAGTTCCAGCCCGTCGCGGCTTTCGGGGTTGTACTGCCCTGCCCCGAAGAAGATGTGGCGGCCATAAGCAAAGGCCCGCGCCCCCAGTTCGGTCGCCAGCCGCACCGCGACCGGATCGGTGTGGATCATCACGTTCGAGAAATCGGCGCGGAAACGCGGTTCGAGGAAGGCCCGGGTCTTGCGCGAGAGCGCCGCGCCGCCGGTGGCCGCCGCGCGGACCTTGGCCGCAACCGCGCTGTCGGTGCCGGTGGGGGAGGCAGCCCGCGGCAGGCCTGGCAACGGGGCTGCGCTCGCGCGCTGGGCTGAGCGTTCGCCGCGCGCCGCAACCGGCGGGGCGGGCATGTCCATCACCTGCTTGGCGACCCGATCGGCCTCGCGCTCGGCTGGATCACCGGGTGAGGAAACGAAGCTCTTCGCTTGAGGACTGGCGGACAGGCTAGAGGTGACGGCGGGGCGGGCCGGCGCGGGCGGAGTGGGCCCTGCTTTCAGCCGCAGCGGCGGTTCGGCGGCGGCCGGGCGGCGCTCCATGATGGCCGGAGCTGCGCTGGCCATGTCAGCTCACGGCTGCAAGCGGACGGCGCAGCGGACAATTGGCCCCGGCCTTGCGGTATTCGCGCCCGATCGCCTGGCGCAGTTCAAGATCGCTCACCGTGCGCCCGGCATCGAGCGCAAGCAGCCGGGCATGCTGGACCACATTGCGCAGTTGCCCCCCGGTCAGCATGCAGCGGCAAGCGATCTCGTCGAGCAGTGCGGCGCTGGCCAGGTGACCCTCGCCCAATTGCCGCTGGAGGATTTCCAGCCGCCTGAGCTCGTCCGGCTGGGCAAAACCGATCACCGCGTCCATCCGCCGGGCAAAGGCCCGGTCGATCCGCTCGGCATCGTTGCTGGTGACCAGGATGATCCCGCGGAAATTCTCGATCCGCTGGAGCAGGAAATTGGTCTCGAGGTTGGCATAGCGGTCGTTCGAACTGGTCACGTCGGTGCGCTTGGCCATCAAGGCATCGCCTTCGTCGAGCAGCAGCACGACATCGAGCTCCTCAGCCGCAGACAGCGCGCGTTCAAGCGCCTTCTCGGTCTCACCGATGTATTTGTTGACCGTCGCGGCCAGATCGACCCGGTAGACGTCCTTGCCCAGCGCGCGGGCGACATGGCGTGCGGCCAGCGTCTTGCCGGTGCCGCTGGGGCCGCTGAACAAGGCGCGCACGCCCTCGTTCTCGCCGCCCAGCTCTTCGCGGTGGCGACAGCGGCTGACCAAGGCGGCGAATTCCTCGGCACTCTCCTCGTCCAGAAACAGCGGATCGGGCTCGCGCGCCGGGTCGAGCAGCGTGGCCAGCGTTTCCAGCCGGGCATCGCGCAGCCCGCGCAAGGCCACGCGCAAGTCTTCGCCGGTCGGCTCGCTGCGCCCCGCCAGCGCCGCAATGGCGATCGCATCGCGCCCGGCGCGGCGGATATTGCCGGCGGTCAGCACGACCTGGTCGAGCCCGGGCAGCGCGCAGTTCAGCCCGCTGGCTTGCCAGTGCCGCCGCCGCGCGGCGGGTCCGGGCAGCCCCAGCTGGAGCGTGGTGCCGGGCATGCCCTGCGGCAAGCGCACCGCGCCGCTTGCGTTGCAGACCAGCGCCAGGGCGATGTCTCCGCAGGCGGGCTCGCGCACATGGATCGTTTCGCCCGGCGCGGCCTCGGCTTCGACCAGCAGCACTGCATCGAGCAGCCAGGCGAGCGCACTTGCGCTGCGCCAGCGGGCCGGGTCGGACAGGCAGGCGGGATCGGCGACCAGCAGGGCGCGCCCGGCCGCCCGTGCGGCCATTGCCGCCCAGGTCTTGCGGCCATTGCGGCTGGGACCCTTGATGATCGCCGCGCGTTGCCGCTCATCCTGCCACTGTGCACCCATGGCCTGAGGCAGCGGATCGCTGTCGCGATGGGGCAGCCAGGCGGCCGGGTCGGGCAGGCTCTGCGGCGGGATCAGCCGCAGCATTTCCGAGCGTGGGGGCAGCCCCAGAATCGCCGCGGCGATCGGCGGTTCGACCCGGAAGCGGCGGCGGCTGCGCATCGCCTCTGGATCGACTGTCACGATCAACCCGCGCGCTTCCAGCTCGTCGAGCACGCCGATCAGTTCGACCGGCTCGGTGCTGTCGTCGAGCAGGCGGCAAGCCGCCAGCAGCCCGCCCAGGCTGACGAAGCCACCTTCGGGCTCGAACAGCTGGGCCAGGTCTGGATCCTCCTCGGCCATCAGCAGCAGCAACGGGACCAGCCGCGCCAGAGGGCCGATCCCCAGCAGGTCGAGGCGTTGCAGCGGCCAGTGCGGATGGGTCAGCGCAAGGCCAGCCAGTTCCAGTTCGCGCAAGGCCAGCGAGGGCCAGCGCCGGGCCGCTTCGGCTTCGTAGAGCGCCAGCCCGGGCAGCGCCGCAACCAGCGCATCGCGTTGCCCCTGCGGCAGCGCTCCCAGCAGGCGCGCGGTGCCCGCCAGCACTTCGAGGCGGAACTGTTCGGCGGCTTTTGCTGTCATGCGAATTCAAACCTGAAATTGCACCCTTCGGCTGGAAGCCAGCCGGGATCGCGGTCAAGCCCGGCCAGGCGCAGGGCGATGGGAAGCTCGGCCAGCGGCAGGCGCAGGCTGGCGCAGTCATACTGCCAGTGGAGCTGGGCCGGAAGGCAGAGGTCGGCGGGGCGCAGATCGGCCGCGGCCAGCCGCCAGTCGAGGTAGGAAAGGAAGCCGGCGAGCCAGGGCTCGGTTTCAAGCGGCAGGCGGCGCAACGCGCGTGTCAGCTTGCGCGGGGGTGCGGGCAGGCTGCGCTCGCGCGGGCGCAGCGGCGTGGCCATAGCCAGGAACCCGCGCCGGTCCCATGCGCAGGCCTGGCCGTGGTGGCGGAAGCGCAGCGGGTGCAGCGCGGTGGGTTCCCACTCTGGATCGATCCGCCACGCGTTCGGCAGTGCCCCAGGCAGTGCGCGAGCGGCCAGCCACTTGGCTAGCGGATCACGGACAAAGCGGGGACCGAACCAGTGGTGCCCGATCCGCCCCAACAGCCAGCACGGCGAAGGCTCAAGCCGGGGATCGAGCGGGCGAGTGAAATCGGGGTAGAGTCCCAGCGCGGAGAAGGCGTTGAGCAGGAACAAAAGGCCGCCGTAGCGGGTCTCGAACAGCGCGGGCTGGGCGA
>JANPMA010000280.1:0-10914 GCA_031422595.1 Novosphingobium sp.
GCGTTACAGGCACCCGAGGTGACCGAACCGTTGAGGAAGATGCCGTAGCCCGAATCGTAAGTGACCGTGCTCGGAAGCGGGTCAGAGATGGCCACGGAGCTGGCGGTGGCACTGCCCGCGGCATTGGCCACGACGATGCAATATTCGATCGTCGCACCCGGAATTGCCTTGGGATTGGTGGTGCCGTTGACCGGATCCGAGATCACCGAGCTGAGCTTGCTGACGGTCAGCGCCGCAGCCAGAACAGTCCAGTCATCCTTGGCCGAATAGGCCGCATCGCGCGATCCGTCGGTCGCGCCCGCCGCGTCGGCGAAGACCGTATCCATGCCTGCGGTATTGGCCCCGGAGGTTTCGGTCAGTGCTGCACCCTGGCTGCTGGCAGTTCCGCCTTCACGGCCGGTGGCCGACAGCGTCACTGCCGCCACGTCGTTGGAGGCCAGGCTCAGCGGGATATTGGCAACCACGAAGACCGTCTTGCTGGCATCGGCCGCCAGTTCGTCCAGATAGGCAACCTCAAGGTCAGTCCCGGCGTCGTACGAGCCGTTGCCGTTGGTATCGACATAGATCTTCACATTGGTGGCATCGAAGGTATCGGTGTTCGAATGCGCGCCAGCGCCGCCGGTCTGTTGAGCGGCGGCCAGCGCGAAGTCGAGCGTTGCGTTCGAAGTGTTGGTCACCGTGAAGGTGGTCACCGCCGCGGCCTGGCCGGGCGAAACCTGAGTTGTGGTTGTACCGACTTCGGCCACCGTCAGGTTGACCTTGCGGTCGACCGTGAAGGTATCCGAACCACCCGTTGCGGTCTGCGAAACGCCGCCGACCTGGTAGTTCACAGTCACCGTGTTGGTGATCGTCGAGCCTGCTGCGGTTCCCGCAGCAAAGGCCGGACTTGCGCCAACGACGGCCAGCGCAGCAGCACCGACCGTCCCTAGCAGTCTGCCATACTTTCTCATTGTCTGGTCCTCATCTGTTACCCTTGCGACCCGCGTGAAAGCCCGCCCGCGTGTCCTGGCGGTTGTGCCGCTTGTCAGCGGACCAAAGCGTTGTAGGTGAGCTTGCCGCTGGCCCCGGGTGCGACCACCGGCAGGACCCAGCGAACATGCGTGACATCGCCGGCCTGCGCCGTGCGCGGACCGGCTGCGTCGGCAACCTTGAGCGAGGCAAGCTTGCCCCAGCTCTTGCCGCCATCGACCGAAACCTCGAGCTTGTCGGCACCGAGCGGCGCCAGCGCGACTCCGGCCGGGATCGGGTTGGTCACCACGAAATCCTTGACCGCTTCACTGCCGGTGTTGCGATAGGCGGTCGAAAAGACCAGTTTGTCGCCGGGCACGACCACCTTGGGATCGATAAAAACGTGCTTTTCTTTGCCGTTTTCAACAACTAGCTTGTCAACCTTCACGTCACCTTTCATCTCGATCGGTTGCGCAGCCTGGGCCGACACGGCGGGCGCAGCCAGGCTGGCAAGCAGTCCCGAAACAGCGGCGATAACGAACTTGTTCATCGCAGGTCTCCTCAATTGATCTTGACGTCGAAAGTGACGGTTTTGGTAGTTCCGCCGGCAACGGTGCCCAGGTTCACATCGATCCCGGCGGCCGAAGCCTGCCCGGCATCGGCATCGTTGGCGTCGCTCAAGGCGGCGGTATCGAGTTTCAGCGTCCCGGTCTGATAGGTGGTGCCAACCGGAATGACGTCGGTAACACGCAGGTTGGTGGCTTGCCCGCTGCCGTTGACCGTGGCGACCAAGCTATAGGTCACCACCGCACCTGGAACCGGCTGGGTGCCACCGAACGGATCGGCGATCGTGGCAGACTTGGTCAGCCCGACAGTGGCCAGCGCAGCAGTCAGGGCATCGTTGGCGCTCTGGCTGGCGGTTGAAGCGCCGACCACGGCATCGCCGCCGCCATTGCCTTGTCCCGCGAATACGGTGCCCGGAGTGCCCGAACCGGTCACCGCAGCAGCGCTGAGCTGGACCTGACTGGTCTGGCCATCGCTCACCGTCCCCGGCAGGCTGACGATAACGAACACCCGCAGCGAACCGTCCGCGGCGATCGACGGGGTCGGTTGACCCGAAGTCAGGACCTGGTCGACGCCCGGATCGTAGACGCCATTTCCGTTGCTATCGACCACCACCGATTGCAGCACGGCATCGAACTGGTTGCCGGCTACGGCAGTGTTGACCGTCAGGTTGAACGCTTCGGGGCCGTTGCCGGTATTGGTAATCGAATATTCCAGCACCACGTTGCTGGCCCCGGCCAGGGCGGGCGTTGTGGTCAGCCCGGTTACGGCCAGATCGAGTACTTCGTCGACCCGGACGGTAACCGTGTTCGACGTGACCGAGCCAGTGGCGGTGCCCGAAGTGTAGGTCGCCGTGGCGGTGTTCTGGATCAGCGTTCCCGCGGTCACACCGGTGGCATGGGCCAGGCCCGGCGCGAGTGCGGCACCCAGGGCGGTGATGACGAATGTGCCGTAGACGGCACGCATGGCAAGATGGTTCTTCATGCGAGCGTAGTACCCGCATACGGTTAACAAACCGGAAAACGCGGCCGGATTTTCCGCTGATATTTCAGTAGGAACTTGCTTACCGATTGGGGAAAGGAGCGCGGAAAGCCTGAGGCAATGGGGTTAACTCAGCTTGTTTGTCAATATAAGGCTATAAATTACTGTATCTAAGTATTTTAGACTACAAACTCATCAATTCCAGGGTCTTTTGGATCCGGTCGGAATTCCACCTGGATCAGTTAACGGTTCCGCGGAATTTGAGTGCGAAAGCCGTCGAGGCGTTGAGCGAACTTGCGCTGCCGCTAAGCGCGGTTCCGCTGATTGCGCCGCCATAGGGATCGCTCTCATCGGCATCTGTATTGTTGTCATCCTCGGCGGTCGTGGCCGCGGCGCAATTGCTTCCGCTGGTCATGGTTCCGGTGGCGTAAGTGAAGTTTGAAGGCAGCGTGTCGCTGGCAACAATGCTGGTCAGTGTGGTCGTCCCGCTATTCGAGATCAGGATGCAGTACTCCATCACCGCCCCGGGAATTGCCTTGGGATTGGTGGTACCGTTGACCGGATCGCTCAGTACCGAGCTGACCTTGGTCACACTGATGCTGGTTACCGGCTTGCAGAAGGTGATGTCGTGCAGCGCGATGCCCTGCTGGCCGGGATCGGTCGGGGCATAGGAATGGTTGCCATAGTTGATCACGATCTTGTCGATCGCGCTGCTGAACGTGACCACGACATTGCCGTTCGCCTGCGTATCGGACGAGAGCGCATCGCCATAGGCGGTGTTCCCGCTCACCCAGTTGGAGATCCCGTTGGTCAGGGTCGGGGTGACCGGCGTGCTTCCGAGATAGCCGGTCACGGTCACCTTGTCGGCAAACTGGTTGTTGTTGAAATCGACGTCGAAGATCGTGAACTGCGCGGCCGGTACGGCCGATCCCAGCGTGATCGTGGTATCGACCGTTGCGCTCTGGCTGGTCAGGTTGACCAGCTGCTCGAGCGAGTTCTGCGCGACTGCGAGGCCGCCGGAAACGGTGGTTTGTTTGGCCGGGGATTGCCCACCATAGGTCGCATTGTTGAGAAAAACTCCGCTGGTGTTGCTGATCGCGAAAGCGACCGAGCCGATCCCTGTGACAGTGTAGGAGCCCGTCGTGTTGCCCGCCGTCCAGGCCTGAACGTCCCAATCGAACTGTGCCGATCCTGCCGGGCAGGTCAGTAGAGGCGCGGTTCCGGCGGTGCGGCTGACAACCACTGTGAACGTTGTGCTGGCGTAATCGTCTTCGCTGGTGATCCCATTGTTGGGAGTGGAATCGGGGTCGGTCACCGAGGATGCGGTTATCTCCGCGGTATTCGCTACACTGACCCCGTTGCCCGCCGCTACCGTTGCCGTGATGGTCAGGCTCGCGTTGGCACCGGGTGCCAAGGTGCCGACCGACCAATCGCCGGTTGACGAGTTGTAGGTTCCGGAGCCGCTCGCACTGACGAATTGCACCCCGCTGGGCAGAAGATCGCGAACCACCACGCCGGTCGCGCTTTGCGGCGAGGAAGATGCGTTGGCCACAGTTAACGTGTAGGTGATGGTGGAGCGGTCATTGGGGCTGGTCGAACTGACGCTCTGCGCCAGCGAGAGGTCAGCATAGTTTGTCAGGGTCGATGTCAGGTAGAGATCAGCCTGGTAGAACGTGCCCGAATTCTTCGTGGTCGCATCACAAATTTCCAGCGTCCAAGTGCCGTTTGCCTGCTGACCATTGAAAGCCGTCAGCGCGCTGCTGGGGCGATAGGTGTTGTTGTATGGCGGAACCGTGGTGATGGTATCGTTGAAGGTATAGTTCGCAATCGGATTTGCCGCCGAATCGTCGAACAGGACGTTGACATTGTCTGCTGATCCGCCGGTCGCGTTCATCACCGCGACCCGCGTGCCGCTTGGTGAAACCAGCGTAATCACAAGATCCTGGTGGGAAGTGTGTGCCGTCAGCACGCCAATGTTGACATCACTGATCAGGTAGCTGGTCGCTACCGAGAAAGTCCGCTTGAATGGGTTGCTACACGGCGCCGCCGTATCACTGATCGCATTGGCGGCGCTGGCGGTATTGTTGGTGTAGCGGGTTACCGTCTGCGCCTGTGCCGGCGCCGCCCAGCCGGCGAGCGCCAGCATTGCCAGCAGCACCGCGATGAAGCGGTGCGCCAGGGCTGCTAGTACCCATTGCGGATTGGTTTTCGACCCCATCGGGGTTTTCCCTAAGCCCGAATGGTAAATGGACAATTAAGCCAATGCTTTTCAACGAATTTGCCCCAAGCGTAGCGAGGCTATCGGCTATGCCAATCAAGCAGTTCGATGCTGCTGATCCCGTGGCTAACGATTTGGCAACATCAGGCACGCTAGAGACGTGGCACGATGAATCACCACCAGAATTTCTCCACCCCCCCCGAGGGTACCGATTGCAGCCGCGTCAAGCCACGCGCGCAACTGGTGATTGTCTGCGAAGTCCGCCAGAGCTCCCGCCCCTGGCAGATGGTGCATCTGGATGACCTTTCACCGAGTGGTTTTCTGATAACCGGATTGTCGCAGCCAAGCCTGGACAAGCCGCTGAGCATCCGGATTCCGGGCATGCAGCTGCTGTCAGCGCGGATCTGCTGGCACCGCGGCAACCAGGTCGGCTGCGAATTCGCCGCCCCGCTGCATGTCGCGGTATTCGATCACCTGGTCCGCCAGGCCAATCAAGGCCTTGCGGTAGGCGGATAAATCAGATGTGGAGCGCCCGCCCGTAAGCGGCCAGCACGCTCTCATGCATCATTTCCGATAGCGTCGGGTGCGGGAAGACCGTGGCCATCAGTTCGGCCTCGGTGGTTTCCAGTGTCTTGCCCACGACATAGCCCTGGATCAGCTCGGTCACTTCGGCGCCGATCATGTGCGCGCCCAGAAGCTCGCCGGTCTTGGTATCGAACACGGTCTTGATGAAGCCTTCCGCCTCGCCCAGCGCGATTGCCTTGCCGTTGCCGATGAACGGGAACGTGCCGACCTTGATCGTGTAACCGGCCTCTTTGGCCCTGGCTTCGGTCAGTCCGACCGAGGCGACTTGCGGGTGGCAATAGGTGCAGCCGGGGATGTTGGCCTTGTCCATCGCGTGTGGGTGGACCTCCTTGTTGCCCAGCGCCTGAGCAATCGCCTCGGCCGCGATCACGCCCTCGTGGCTGGCCTTGTGCGCCAGCCAGGGACCGGGCGTGACGTCACCGATCGCCCAGACGCCCGGCACATTGGTGCGGCCCAGTCCGTCGATCTCGATGATCCCACGTTCCGCTGTGATACCAAGAGCTTCAAGGCCGATATTCTCAGTGTTTGGAACTATGCCAACCGCCACGATCACGTGGCTGAATTCACTCTCGGCAACCTTGCCATCCATGGCTTTGATTTTGGCTCTGACGCCCTTCTCGCCGACCGCCAGCGCCTCAACCCCTGCCCCGGTCATGATCGTCATGCCCTGCTTCTTGAGCGCCTTTTCGAGAAACGCCGAAACATCGGCATCTTCGACCGGAACGATCCGGTCCATCATCTCAACGACGATAACTTCAGCGCCCATATCGTTGTAAAAACTGGCGAATTCAATCCCGATCGCACCCGATCCGATCACCAGCAGCTTGCCGGGCAGCTCGGCAGGGGTCATCGCGTGGCGATAGGTCCAGACCCGCTTGCCATCGGCCGGAGCAAACGGCAGATCGCGCGCCCGCGCACCAGTGGCGACAATGATGTGTTTGGCGGTGAGTGTTTCGGTGCCCTTATCACCCGTAACTTCGAGCTTCCCCCCGCCCTTGAGCGTCCCGGTGCCCATGTAAACCGTGATCTTGTTCTTCTTCATCAGGTGCGTGACGCCCTGGTTGAGCTGCTTCGCCACCCCGCGGCTGCGCTTGACCACAGCATCGAGGTCGGCGCGGATATTGTCCGCCGCCAGCCCGTAATCGGCCGCGTGCTTCATCTGGTGCAGCACTTCGGCTGAACGCAGCAGCGCCTTGGTCGGGATGCAACCCCAGTTAAGGCAGATCCCGCCCAGGTTCTCGCGCTCGACGATTGCCGCCTTGAGCCCCAATTGCGCACACCGGATCGCCGCGACATATCCGCCGGGGCCAGATCCAAGGATGATCACATCGTATTCGCTCATGGCGCTCCTTTGCGGCCGGTGGGCCTCCGTGAAAGGCGGACTTTCACGGAGGCGCGGCCTGATTAGAAACGGACTCCTAGGGTCGCATGCCCCTGGAAGCGCTGGAGCTTGAAACCGGAGCCTTCAAAGTCACCCAGTTCCGAAACCCGCATGCCAAGTCCGACGTACAGATTCTTGGAAAGATCGTAGTTTCCGCCGAAGCTAACCCCGATACCCTTGCGGTTTTCGGCGTTGGCATAGTTGAACACGATTGCATTGGTCACCGAGTTGCGCTCGACAATCGAGAAGTCGGTATCGAACACATCGTAGCCCAGCCCGAGATAGATTTCGGCCTTGCTGCCGGCCCGTATGGCGCCGCGCAGCCCGACCGACAGGTCAGATTTCGATTTGAAGCAAACCGTTCCGTTGATGCCCGGGTCGGTATAGGTCTCGCACTTGTTGGCACCGCCAGCATCGAAGCTGACGTAGGGCCCGACCGTGACAGTATCTGAGACCTTGACGTCATAGCCTATCTCGGCGCCATAGACGAAGCCGGAGCCGAGCGAGGCGACATAAGTTGTCCCGCCCTGGTTGTCGCTGAGGTTCGGGCGCTCGATCCCGGCATGGACTTCAAGCCGAACGCCACCG
Source organism: Novosphingobium sp. (assembly GCA_031422595.1). GTDB lineage: Bacteria > Pseudomonadota > Alphaproteobacteria > Sphingomonadales > Sphingomonadaceae > Novosphingobium. The sequence continues at coordinate 7,266 of JANPMA010000280.1, forward strand.
ATCTTGGCGCCTTCGCCATCATCGGCAAGGGCCGGCGATGCACCCAAGACAAGTGCAGCAAAGAGTATCTTCCGCATAAATCTTCCTCCCAATGCGTCACCCATGTGGCGCCAGAGACCATGTATCATGTCAGGTTGGCCTGACAACCCGGGCGAATGGCATTTTCGTCGAAACAGACAATTTCGCGAGATGTGTGACAGTTACGCCACGTTTGAATGGCAGGAGAAGTTGTCATGCAAGCAGGCCCATGGGGCTTTCGATCAGATCCTTGAACGCCTGCATCAGCTGCGCGCCGTCGGCCCCGTCGATCGCGCGGTGATCGAAGCTGCCGGTGGCGGACATCACGCTGGCGACCGAAAGCGCGCCATCGACCACATAGGGCCGTGCCTCGCCCGCGCCGACCGCCATGATCATGCCCTGCGGCGGGTTGATTACCGCATCGAACTGCTTGATCCCGAACATGCCGAGGTTGGAAAGGCTGGCGGTGCCGCCCTGGAACTCGTGCGGCTGAAGCTTGCCGGCCTTGGCCTTGTCGGCCAGCGCCTTCATCTCGGTCGAGATCTGGGCGACCCCCTTGACGGCCGCGTCAAAGATGATCGGAGTGATCAGGCCCGAAGGCGCAGCCACCGCGACCGACACATCGGCGCGGCTGTACTTGCGCAGCTCGTCCCCGGCGAAGCTGACGTTGCACTTGGGCACGCGGATCAGTGCCTTGGCCAAGGCCTTGATCAAAAGATCGTTGACTGAGAGCTTTACGCCATCAGGCTCAAGCGCCTTGTTAAGTTCACCGCGCAGCTTGAGCAGCGCATCGAGCCGAACATCGACCGTCAGGTAGATGTGCGGAATGGTCTGCTTGGCCTCGGTCAGGCGGCGCGCGATGACCTTGCGGACATTGCCCAGCTTTTCGGCTTCGTATGGAATGCCGAAATCGGGCACCGCCGCAGCAGGAGCGGCTGCGGCAGAGGCGGCAGGAGCCGAGGCCGCGCCGGGCTGGGCGGCTTCGACATCGGCTTTGACGATCCGCCCGCCCGGGCCGCTGCCCTGCACCGCACCCAGATCGATCCCGCGATCAGCCGCGATCCGCTTGGCCAAGGGCGAAGCGATGATCCGATCGCCCGTCATCCCCGGCTTGACCGGGGACCGCTGGGTTTCGGGCACTGGCTTGGCGGTATCATCGCCAGCGGTCCCCGCATTCGCGGGGACGACGGGTGCTGCAGTTGCCTCGACCTTCGGCATCGGAGCGGCGCTGGCCTCTTCATCCTCGCCGGTCAGCATGGCGATAACCGTGCCGACCTTCACGCCTTCGGTGCCTTCGGCCACTTCGATCGCGGTGATCACGCCTTCATCGACGGCTTCGAATTCCATCGTTGCCTTGTCGGTCTCGATCTCGGCCATGATGTCGCCCGAGGAGACCTTGTCGCCCACTTTGACCAGCCATTTGGCCAGAATACCTTCCTCCATGGTTGGCGAAAGCGCGGGCATTTTGATGGCGATCGGCATGATTGGCGACTGGTCCCTGTTACAAGGCAAGCTGACGCACCATCTCTGGCCAAAATCGCGGGCCTCGGCAAGATGCTTGCGCTGAATAGGTTTGTATCCGATATCACGGCACGGGGGGAAAGCGGCAATGCGCGTTTACCTGGTGATCATGGACGAAACCGAGGAAGCCGCTACCGCGCTGCGCTTTGCCTCAAGCCGCGCGCTGCGCACTGGCGGTCAGGTCCACCTGCTGGCTCTGGTGCCCCGCCAGCAATTCGTAGCATTCGGCGGAATTCAGGCCACCATTGAGGAAGAAGCCCGCTCGCGTGCCGAGGCGCTGGTGACTTCGGCGGCCGGCTCTTTGCTGGGCGATGGTGGCAAAGCCCCGGTGATCGCGGTCAAGCAGGGCGAAGGGGTTGCCGTGGTGCGTGATTACCTGAACGAGCATCCCGAAGTATCGGCCCTGGTGCTCGGCGCGGCGAGCAATGGCGGGCCCGGCCCGCTCGTCTCGCACTTCGTCGCAACCGCAGGGCAACTGCCCTGTCCGGTTTACGTAATCCCCGGTGGGCTGGATGAAGCAGGACTTGAGCGGCTGAGCTAGCGCTGGCGAAGCCCCCGCAATCCACAGCCGTTACTTCCGCTTGCCCTGATGTCGGATATTGCCGGGGCGCCCGCGTTGACCGGCAAAATGCTTGCCTGACTTCTTGAGTGGCAGCGGCTTGCCCCGCGGTTCGAACCTCCCGCCTGAACTGTCCTCGGGCTCGAATTTGAGCGCGCCGGTTAGCGGGTTGGCCTCGGCCAGACGCAGTTTGAGCCGATCGCCCAGGGCAAAGCGGGTACCGCTCTGCTCGCCTTCGAGGATCTGCGCCTTCTCGTCATAGAAAAAGCGTTCGTCGCCCAGGACCGAGACCGGGGCCAGCCCATCACCGCCCAGGCCGACGATCGTGGCAAACAGGCCGAAACGCTGCACTCCGGTCACCCGGCAGTCGAATACTTCGCCCACCCGCGCGGCCAGCCAGGCTGCGACATAGCGGTCGATCGTCTCGCGCTCGGCCGACATGGCCCGGCGCTCGGCATCGCTGATCGCTTCGGAAACGCGGCTGAGTTCGGCTTTGTCGCGGTCGGCCAAGCCCGAGGTAGCGGGCAGATCGGCCTTGGGCTTGGGCTGTTCAAGCCCGTAAGCATCGACCCGCGCGCGGTGGACCAGGAGGTCCGAATAACGCCGGATCGGCGAGGTGAAATGGGCATAGCTGGCCAAGGACAGGCCGAAATGGCCCATATTGCGCGGGCCATAGTAGGCCTGGGTCTGGCTGCGAAGCACAGCTTCCATTATCAGAGCCTTTTCAGACTCATCTGCCACATCCTTGAGCATCCGGTTGAATAACCCAGGGGTAACCACCTGGCCCAGTGAGAGCTTCTTGTCGAACGTGGCGAGGTAGTCCTTCAGGGCGACCAGTTTTTCCCGGCTGGGCGGCTCATGCAGGCGGTAGACCACCGGGGCCACCTTGGCCTCAAGCGCCTTGGCCGCCGCGACATTGGCGGAAATCATGAAATCTTCGACCACCCGGTGCGCATCGAGCCGTTCGCGCAGCGCAATTTCCTGGATCTTGCCATCATCGCCCAGCACAACGCGGCGTTCGGGCAGATCGAGCGCAAGCGGATCGCGCTCATTGCGGGCCGCTTCCAGCGCCTTCCAACAGGCCCAGAGGTTGGCCAGATGCGCCTCCCTCTCCCCGGAATCGATCCGCCGCTGCGCCTCTTCATAGGCGATAACCTCATGAATTTGCACAATTGCCCGGGTGAAACGCCATGACGTCACTTTGCCTTGTGCGCTGATTTCGAGGTGACAGGCCATGGCCGCGCGGGGCTCACCGGCTTTGAGCGAGCAGACATCGGCCGAAAGCACTTCGGGCAGCATCGGCACCACCCGGTCGGGGAAGTAGACCGAATTGCCGCGCTTCCTCGCCTCACGGTCAATTTCACTGCCCGGACGCACGTAGAAGCTGACATCGGCGATTGCCACCAGCGCGCGGAAGCCGCCTTCACCGTCCGGTTCGGCCCAGATCGCGTCATCGTGATCGCGGGCATCGGCGGGATCGATCGCCACGATCGGCAGATGGCGCAAGTCTTCGCGGGTCTGGGCGCTGACCGGCAGTTTCGCGGCCAGCTC
>JANPMA010000281.1:0-5622 GCA_031422595.1 Novosphingobium sp.
CAGCGGATCGGCCAGATCGACGCCTTTGGAATTGGCCCGCCCCGGAAAGATATCGCGCGGCAGCGGGATCGCCGGGTTGCGGCGCGGGCTGAGCGCGGCCAGGTCCGCCGCCGGATCGGTCACCAGCTCGGCGACCGGCACTTCGGCATCGGCCATACGGTTGACGAAGCTGCTGTTGGCCCCGTTCTCCAGCAGGCGCCGCACCAGATAGGCGAGCAGCTCCTTGTGCCCGCCAACCGGCGCGTAGATCCGCACCGGGGTGCGGGTATCGCCCTCGATCCGGGCCAGCTCGGCATAGACATCCTCGCCCATGCCGTGGAGCCGCTGGAATTCGAACTCGGTGCTGCCTGCCAGCGCCTTGATCGCACCGATCGTGTAGGCGTTGTGGGTGGCGAAGGCCGGATAGATCGCATCGGGCGCGGCCAGCAGTTTGGCCGCGCAGGCGAGGTATGACACGTCGGTGGCCAGCTTGCGGGTGAAGACCGGATAGTCCACGTGCCCGCCGACCTGGCTCAACTTGATTTCGCTGTCCCAGTAAGCACCCTTGACCAGCCGGACCATGATCCGCCGGTGATACTTGCGGGCCAGTGCGGTGACCCATTCGACCAGTGGTACCGCGCGTTTCGAATAGGCCTGCAGCGCCAGGCCAAAGCCCTGCCAGCCGCCCGTGAACAGCTCCGGGTCGCGCGCCAGATCCTCGATGATATCCATCGACAGTTCCAGCCGCTCGGCTTCTTCGGCGTCGATCGTGAAGTGCACGTCGGCATCGCGGGCCTTGAGCGCCAGGGCTTTCAGCATCGGCACCAGCGCTGCCCGCGCGGCATCGGCATGGAGGAAATCGTAACGCGGATAGAGCGCCGAAAGCTTGACCGAGATTCCGGGCGAACGGACGATCCCGGCGCCAGCTTCCGCCGCGATCGCATCGAGCGCGCCGTGATAGCTGTGCAGGTACTTGTCGGCATCGGCAAAGGTCATCGCCGCTTCGCCCAGCATGTCGAAGCTGTGGGTCAGGCCCTGCTTGCGCTCAGGCGCGGCGCGGTCCAGTGCTTCGCTGATCGTGCGGCCGAAGACGAATTGCCCGCCGAGGATCTTCATCGCCTGCAGGGTCGCGGTGCGGATCACCGGTTCGCCCAGCCGGCCGACCGCGCGCTTGAGCGAGGCGGCCAAGCCCGCCGCCTCATCGCGGCGCTGGTGCAGCACCTGGCCGGTCAGCATCAGCGAGAAAGTCGCGGCATTGACGAACGTGCTTGAGCTTTCGCCCAGATGCTCACCCCAGTCGACCCCGGCCAGCTTGTCATGGATCAGCGCATCGGCAGTGGCCGCATCGGGCACGCGCAGCAAGGCTTCGGCCAGGCACATCAGCGCGATGCCCTCGTCGGTGCCGAGACCGAAAGCCTGCAGGAACGCATCGAGCCCGCTGGCCTTGTGCGCGCGCGCGCCTTCAACCAGCCTGGCAGCGAACTGGCGGGCCTGGGGGTGGGCCTGGCTGGCAGGCGCGGCCTGCTTCAATCGCTCGGCAATGCAGGCTTCCTCTTCCATCCGGTAGGCGAGGCGCAGGTCGGTACGATCGAGGGGAGAAGACATGCCACGCGCCCTAGCACCGGTTGCAGACGAAACCAATCGTGAGACAACCTGCTAAAAAACACAGGCGCCTTAACCCGCTTGTTTGTTTCAGGAAAGGTTCGCATGCGCTAGTGTTCCAGTTGCAACCCAATGCCCGGCTATCTTCGCCTTGCCACCGCCTTGGCGGTTTTCAGCTCCGCCCCGCTGCAGGCGGCGGCGGACATGCCGCTGGGCAGCACGCCGGCGGGCGATCCCTATGGCGGGGCCGCCGCGCGGACGGTCAAGGCGATCATGGAATATGCTCGCTGGAACGAGCGCCGCGATCCGTTGGTGCTGTGCGTGGCAGGTTCGGCCCGGCACGCCGCGCAGCTGGGCGGCTGGCGCATGGCTGACGGACGCCAGGTTCAGCGCCGCAACGTCGCGGCCAGCGTCTCGGCGCTGGGGGGCTGCGATGTGCTCTATCTGGGGCAGCTTGCCATACCGGCCCAGCGCCAGTTGACCGCCGCAGTGCGCGGGCGCGGTGTCCTGACGATTGCCGAGGCCGATCCCGGCAATAGCAGTGAGGCGATGTTTGCTCTTGCTTACCAACCCAATGCGCTCAGTTTCCGGCTCAACATCGACGCTGTCTCGCGTTCTGGCCTGAGGATCGATCCGCGTGTGCTGCGTGTGGCCAAGGGGGGGAGCTGATCATGGCACCCAAACCTGCCAACAAGTTGCCGACCTTGCGCGACCTGCTGGCCCGCGCACATTTGCGGCTGATCCTGTTCACGGTGGTGCTGGCCTCAGCCAGCTTGATGCTCAGCGGTGTGTTGGTGATCCGCGCCTACGCCCAGCGCAATCTTGAGCTGATGGCACGGACGGTGGCCTATACGGTCGAGCCGGCGGTGGTGTTCCAGGACCGGCAAGCGATCATGGATGGGATGACTTCGGTCGGCGCAGCAAGGGGGATCGACCGGCTGGAAGTCTGCGATCCGGCCGGCAAGACGCTCGCGCGCTGGGACCGTCCGCATGCAGACCTGCGCGGCAGGGTGGTCAGCACTGCCAATGCGCTGATCTGGCCCGAGCCGGCCCGGGCCGATGTAACCCAGGGCAATACGGCGATTGCGCGGGTCAAGGTCTATGGCAATTCGGGCGGGATTCTGCGCTATCTGCTGGCAGCCACGGTGATCGCGCTGACCTGCATGGGGCTGACGGTGCTGGCGACCCGGATTCTCGCCCGGCGGCTCCAGAATGAAGTGATCGCCCCGCTCGACCACGTTGCCGAGGTAGCCCACGCGGTCCGCCAGGAACGTGCTTTCGAAAAACGCGTACCGGCCTCTGGCATCGCCGAGATTGACCGCTTCGGGCAGGATTTCAACGCGCTTCTGGCTGAATTGCAGGGCTGCCAGGCCGGGTTCACTTCGGAAAATGCCGAGCTTCAGCGCCGAGCCCCCCACGACGGGCTGACCGGGCTGGGCAATCGCGCGCTGTTCGACCAGAAACTGGCCGAAGCAGTCGCCGAAAGCCAGCGCAGCAGCACTGCGTTCGCGCTGCTCTATCTTGATGTCGACCGCTTCAAGCAAGTCAACGACCTCTTCGGCCATAGTTCGGGCGATGCCGCGCTGATCGCGGTGGGTGAACGGCTGCGCGGCGCGATCCGCCATATCGATGCCGTCTTCCGGCTGGGCGGTGATGAATTCTCGGTAGTGCTCGCCCCATTATTCAACCGCGCCCATGTCGATGGCATGGTCGAGCGGATCCGCGCGGCGATGCAAGAGCCGTTCCGCTTGCCCAATGGCCAGCTGGCCACCGCCTCGCTCAGCGTGGGTGTTGCGGTTTTCCCGGAAGATGGGACAGACGCCGAACAATTGCTTTCCCGCGCTGACGCTGCGATGTACCGCGACAAGCAGAATCGGCACCAAGCCGGCCCTGAGGGAACCCAAGACGATGCGTAGGTTTTTGGCGCTGTCTGTAATTGCCGCGCTGGCCGCTTGCCAGACCGTGCCGAAAAAGCTGGCCTTTTCAGCCAAGCAGGTCGCCGTGCTGACCCAGGAAGAATTCAAACCGGCGGGCGACAATTACGAACTGGGGCTTAGCGACCGGGTGCTGTTCGAAGTCAACAAGAGCGACCTTTCGCCCGAAGCCGTTGAGCGCATCGGCAAGCTGGCCAGGGTGCTGGGAAGCGTCGACATCCACGGCGCGGGCGTTGAAGGCCACACCGATTCGACCGGCTCGGACGAGTACAACCAGCAGCTTTCCGAACGCCGCGCGGCGTCGGTCAAGGCGGAGTTTGTTCGCGGCGGTATGCCCGAGGCCAATGTTCGGCCCGCGGGCAAGGGCGAGACGCAGCCGATCGCCAGCAATGAAACCGAAGAGGGCCGGACGCAGAATCGCCGTGTGGTGATCGTGGTCACGCCGGCCGACGCCAATTGATATGGCCCCGCTTTCATGAGCGGCTCCTGGCAGTTCTGGATCGATCGGGGCGGCACCTTCACCGATGTCGTCGCGCGCACGCCCGATGGCGCCTTGCGCACCGCAAAGCTGCTGTCCGAAAACCCGAGCCGCAGTGAAGATGCCGCGATTGCAGCAATCCGCCAGCTGACCGGGGCAAGCCAGGGCGCGCTTCCGCCGTGCGAGGTGCGGATGGGCACCACGGTTGCGACCAATGCCTTGCTTGAGCGCAAGGGTGAACCGGCCCTGCTGGCAATCACCCAAGGGTTTGCCGATGCCCTGACCATCGGCACCCAGGAACGCCCCGAACTGTTCGTGCGCAAGATCGTCTTGCCCCAGCCGCCGCACGCCCGCGTGCTGGAGATTGCCGAACGGGTCATGGCCGATGGCACAGTGCTGCTAGAGCTTGACGAGGCAGCCGCGCGCACGGGCCTGGCCGAAGCGCGCGCCGCCGGGCTTTGTTCTGTCGCGATCGTGCTGATGCACGGCTGGAAATACCCGGCGCACGAGGCGCGGCTGGCCGAGCTGGCGCGCGAGGCCGGGTTCGCGCAGGTTTCGGTCAGCCACGAACTGGCCCCGCTGATCAAGCTGGTGGCGCGCGGCGATACCACGCTGGTCGATGCCTACCTCTCTCCGGTTCTGCGCCGCTATGTCGATCAGTTCTCTGCCCAGCTGGGCGGCTCGGCGCGGCCCTTGTTCATGCAGAGCTCGGGCGGGCTGATCGAAGGATCGCGCTTTCACGGCAAGGACGCGATCCTTTCGGGACCGGCCGGCGGGATCGTCGGCATGGCCCGCACTGCCGAAATGTCGGGCGCCGGCAAGGTCATCGGCTTCGACATGGGTGGGACCTCCACCGATGTCAGCCACTATGCCGGACATTTCGAGCGCGACAGCGAGACCCGCGTGGCGGGGGTGCGGATCCGCACGCCGATGCTGCGGATCCACACCGTTGCGGCGGGCGGCGGATCGATCTGCCGGTTCGATGCCGGGCGGCTGGTGGTCGGCCCCGAAAGCGCCGGGGCCGTGCCGGGGCCAGCTTGTTACCGCCGTGGCGGCCCGCTGACCGTGACCGATTGCAATGTCATGCTGGGCAAACTGGTGCCCGATCAGTTCCCGCAAGTCTTCGGACCCAGCGGGGACCAGCCGATCGATCCGGAAGTGGTGCGCGAAAAGTTCGCCGCTCTGTCCGCCGAAGTGACCGCCGAAACCGGGCAGGCAATCACAGCTGAGGAACTGGCCGAAGGATTCGTGCGGATCGCAGTGGCCAACATGGCCCACGCGATCCGCCAGATCTCGGTCGCGCGCGGGCACGATGTTACCAGCCATGCGCTTTCCTGTTTTGGCGGAGCAGGCGGACAGCATGCCTGTCTGGTCGCCGATGAACTCGGCATGGAAACCGTGTTCATCCATCCCTTCGCCGGTGTGCTTTCTGCCTATGGCATGGGCCTCGCGGACCAGGCGGTGATTCGTGAGGGTGCGGTGGAAGCGCCGTTATCCCCTGGCGGCATGGCCGATCTCGCGCGATACGATCGCGTGGCGCCAATACTGTGCCTGCACCCGCAACAGGCTGCAACATCACATCGAGTTGCGCAGGCATCCCGACCGCGTCAGATCATTTTGCAATTGGCA
>JANPMA010000282.1:0-4990 GCA_031422595.1 Novosphingobium sp.
ACCGCAGTCATGAAGCTGCCCCAGGCCAGCACGTTCGCGCCGGCTTCCTTGGCGGCGGCCAATGGCGTGCCGTCAGCGACATTGCCACTGAGCACCATGTACTTGTTCGAAAAGTCGGTATCGCCCACAATCGCGCCGATCAGCGGCATCAGCACATCGTCAGTCAAGGACGAAACGATCTTGCCGAAGCCCGCGCCGATGATCACACCGACTGCCAGTTCCAGCACGTTGCCGCGTGCGATAAAGGCTTTGAATTCACTCAACATGGCTGCGCTCCCCTTTGAAAAATCTCAGCAATAGGAGTTTGCCACCAAACGCCGCGCCTGCCAAGCCGGCACGAAAGAAGGCAAATTTCACTGCGATCCTTGAACCCGCGCGCAGCTACGCTACATTCCAGCGAGCGTCGGCCGTTCCGGTTCGGCCCCTACAGAGGAATGAGAGCCCATGTCCGCTTCGTTTCCAACCCAGTTTTCGCGCGCAATGATCGTAGCCACGGCCGCAGTCGCGGTTTCGGGCTGCGGGATCAACTCGATCCCCACTGCCGAGGAACAGGCCAAGGCCAAGTGGGCCGACGTCCAGGCCGCCTTCCAGGAACGCGCCAACCTGGTCCCCAACCTGGCCGCCGTGGCCAAAGGTGCGGCCGAGCAGGAAAAGGGCATTCTGACCGGGGTGGTCGAGGCCCGCGCCAAAGCGACCAGCATCCAACTCTCCGCCAATGACCTGACCGACCCGGCCAAGGTCAAGGCGTTCCAGGAAGCGCAGAACCAGCTGTCGGGCTCGCTCGCCGGGTTCGGGCGGCTGCTCGCCAATGTCGAGGCTTACCCTGAGCTCAAGAGCATCACCAACTACCAGATGCTGCAGAGCCAGCTTGAGGGCCAGGAAAACCGCATCCGCGTGGCGATCCGCGACTACAACGAGGCGGTCCGCCAGTATAACACCGAAATCCGCACATTCCCCAGCGTGGTCGGCGCTAAGGTGATCTACGGCTCCAAGCCGATGGTTCCCTATGAAGCGGCAACTCCGGGTGCCGAAGTGGCGCCCAGCCTCGAAGGCAAGATCTAGGCGGAGGATCCAGCCATGGGGCCCCGCCCCTTCCCCCGGCAGACCGGCGCGCTTGCCCATGTGGCGGGCGCGCTGCTGCTGCTGTTCGCGCTGCTGGTGCCAGGCTGGGCGCAGGCGCAATCGTTTCCGGAGCTGACCGGCCCGGTGGTCGATCAGGCCAATGTCCTACTCGATGATCAGGAAGCGCGGATCGCGCAGAAGATCGTCGCGCTGAAGGCTCAGTCGCAGCGCCAGCTCCAGGTTGTGACCGTCGCCAGCCTCGAAGGCTACGAGATCTCGGACTACGCCAACCGCCTGTTCCGCGCCTGGCAGCTGGGCGACAAGGCGCGCAACGACGCCGTGATGCTGCTGGTCGCCCCCTCCGATCGCAAGCTCAGGATCGAAGTCGGCTATGGGATGGAGGGCACCGTCACCGACGGGATCTCGTTCCTGGTGATCAACCAGGTGATCGTCCCCAGGTTCAAGGACGGCGACATGCCCGGCGGGATCGAAGCCGGGACCGATGCGCTGATCACGCAGATGAGCCTGCCCGCCGCCGAAGCGCAGCAAGCGGCGGCCAAGGCCGATGCCCAACCGCGCACCAAGAAGGGTGGGATCGATCCCGGAACGGTGTTCTGGCTGTTCATCGTCTTCCTGTTCTTCGTCGTGCCGATGCTGCGCCGCTTTGGTGGCGGGCGCCGCCATCACTCCAGCGGACTGGGCCAGGTGATCCTGTGGAGCGTGCTCGAAGGCATGGCCCGTGGTGGCAGCAGCAGCGGTGGCGGCGGTTGGAGCAGCGGCGGCGGCGGGGGCGGCTGGAGCGGCGGCGGCGGCTCGTCCGGCGGCGGCGGCGCATCGGGCAGCTGGTAGAAAGCAGGCGCAATGGCACAGCAATTTTCCCTGACCGAAGCCGAGCGCAGCGCGGTAAGCGCCGCGGTCGCCAAGGCCGAAGAGAGCACCGCGGGCGAGATCGTGACGATCATGGCCGAGCGTAGCGACAGCTATCACGACGTCGCGCTGTGGTGGTCGGCCTTCGCCAGCTTCCTCGCGCTGGCCTGGCTCGGCTGGTTCTGGCCGGGCTACCTGCCGGTGATCGACCGGGTGCTGGGCACCTGGCAAAGCGACTGGCAACCCGGCCGGGTGCTGGGCCTGGCCCTGGTGGTGGCGACGCTCAAATTTGCCGGGGCCTACCTGCTGCAGCTGTGGCAGCCGCTGCGGTTGCTGCTGGTGCCGGGGCCGCTCAAGCATCGCCGCGTCAGGGCACGGGCGGTAACCAGTTTCAAGATCGGCGCCGAACGCCGCACCCACGGGCGAACCGGGGTGTTGATCTACCTGAGCCTGGCCGAACACCGCGCCGAGATCGTCGCCGACGATGCGATCGCCAGCATGGTCGCGCCCGAAGTCTGGGGTGAGGCGATGGCCACGCTGCTCGGCGGGATCCGTTCCGGCAAGGCCGCCGAAGGGCTGTGCGGCGCGGTCGAACAGGTCGGCGCGGTACTGGCCGAGCACTTCCCGCGGGCCGAGAACGATACAAACGAATTGCCCGACCGCCTGATCGAGGTTTGAGTCCCCCTCCCCTTCAGGGGAGGGGGTAGGGGTGGGGCCTGTTTCCTTCGATTACGGTGGACAACCCCCACCCCAACCCCTCCCCTGAAGGGGAGGGGCTTGCTAGGCGCCAAACCCATGACCGACGAACCCGAAGAGATCCGCTGGGCGGGTAAATTCATCACCGCGCGGACCCGCGGCAAGTGGGAATATGTCACCCGCGCCCGCGGCATCCGCGCCGCAGTGATCCTGGCGGTGGACGAGGAGGATCACGTGATCCTGGTCGAACAATACCGCGTGCCGCTCCAGAAACGCTGCCTCGAGATGCCCGCTGGCCTGATCGGCGATGCTGAGGGCGCCGAGGGCGAAGACCCACTGGCCGCCGCCGCGCGCGAGCTGGAGGAAGAGACCGGCTACAAAGCAACACGGATCGAGAGCCTGGGCGAATTCTACTCCTCGCCCGGCATGGTCAGCGAAAGCTTCACGCTGGTCCGCGCCCACGGCCTCAGCAAGGTCGGCCCGGGCGGCGGCACCGCTGGCGAGGACATCACCGTTCATCGCGTGGCCCTTTCACACCTGCCGCAATTCGTCGAAATGGCGCGGGCACGCGGATTGGGGATTGACGTTCGCGTGCTGATGCTGCTGGCTCCGGGGATATTGGGAGGAACGAAATGAGCGGACGGGTTCAGGGCAAGAAGGCGCTTATCACCGGCGCGGCACAGGGACTGGGCGCGGCGCAGGCGATGATGCTGGCGCGCCACGGCGCACAGGTGCTGCTGGCCGATATCAACGCGGCGGGCGCTGCCGCCCAGGCCGAAGCGATCAACGCCAAGCTGGGCGCCGGAACCGCCTTTTCGGTCGCGCTCGACGTGACCCAGGAAGACCAGTGGATTGCCACGGTCGAGGCTGCGGCTGAGCTGATGGGCGGCCTCTCGGTGCTGGTCAACAACGCCGGGGTCGGGGTGCGCGGCAATATCGAGACCTGCACCCTGGCCGACTGGCAGCGCGGCTTTGCGATCAACGTCGAATCGGTCTTCCTCGGCTGCCAGAAGGCGCTGCCCCTGATGAGGGAGAGCCAGCCCGGCTCGATCATCAACATCTCCTCGATCGCCGGTCTGATCGCTTCCGACACCATGCCCGGCTACAACGCCAGCAAGGCGGCGGTGTGGATGCTCAGCAAATCGGTCGCGCTGTACTGCGCCAAGATGGGCTGGGACATCCGCTCCAACTCGGTCCACCCGACCTTTATCGACACTCCGATCCTTGACGGCATGGTCGCCAGCACCGGCAAGAGCAAGGAAGTGATCATGGACAAGCTGGCCCGCCAGATCCCGCTCAAACGTGTCGGCCAGCCCGACGATATCGCCAATGGCGTGCTCTACCTCGCCAGCGACGAGAGCCGCTTCATGACCGGGGCCGAACTCAAACTCGACGGCGGCATCTCGGCGATGTAGGGACGTCCGATGGGAGAGACGCCGGACAAGACCAAACCCCGTCCGTTCCGCGTGACATCATTCGATGTCGCGGCCGAAGCAGGGGTCAGCCAGTCGACCGTCAGCCGCGCGCTGGCGGGCGATCCGGTGGTCAGCGAGGCAACCCGGCTGCGCGTTGCCGAGGCGGCGCGCAAGCTCAACTACTACGTTGACGAGAACGCCGCGCGGCTGCGCACCGGCCGCACCGGCACGCTGGCGGTGGTGGTGGTCTGCCGTCCCGGCGAGGACCGCAAGGACCTCAACCCGTTCCACTCCGCCCTGCTCGCCTCGCTCTGCGGTGCGGCCTCGCTGCGCGGTTACGAAACCCTGGTCTCGTTCCAGGACGGCCCCGACAATTTCAACGGCCGCTACCAGGAACAGCGCAAGGCCGATGGCCTGGCGGTGATCGGCACGACCGAGAACTATTCGGCCTGGGACTATTTCCGCGGCCTGGGCCGCGAAGGCATCCACTGGGTCTGCTGGGGCGCGCCGTTCGACGATGTCGAGTGGATCCGGTCTGACAACCACGGCGGCGGCCGCCTCGCCACCCGCCACCTGATCGATCAGGGCTATCGCCAGATCGTCTGCCTCGGCTCCGAAACCTCGCCCCAGCGCCAGTTCCTCGAACGCTATGAAGGCTATGCCGAGGAAATGCGCACAGCCGGGCTCGAACCGGTGCTCGAACCAATCGAAAAGGGCTTGCCCCGCGAGGAGCAGGGTCGCCGCGCGGTCCAGGCACTGATCGAGGCGGGAACCCCTTTCGACGCGCTGTTCGCGGTCTGCGATCCGATCGCGCTGGGCGCACTCGACGAGCTCCACGCCCGCGGTCTTGCGGTGCCCGGCCAGGTCGGCCTGGTCGGCTTCGACGGGATCCGCGCCGGGGCCTATTCCGCGCCCCCGCTCAGCTCGGTCGAACCCGATTTCCGCGCCGC
>JANPMA010000283.1:0-11485 GCA_031422595.1 Novosphingobium sp.
GTGGTGCCTGCCGAACTTGGCTCTTCGATTGAAGCCGCGCTGGCCCTGCCGATGATGCACCAGGCCGCGCTGGCAGGCTTCGTCCTGCTCGGCCCAAAGCCCACCGGCGAGGATTACCGGCCCGACGAGATCGACAACTTGACCTGGGCGACGCAGCAGGTGGGTCTCGACCTGCAGGCGATCCGGGTCCGCGAGCTGGAGCTCAGCCTGGTCAAGCTCGAAGCCCGCAACGCGAACCTCTCGGCAGTGCTGGCGAAAGCGGCCCTACCCCAGACCTGAGCCCGAAACCTGAAAAAAAGACCCGGACGTTGCCGTCCGGGCCTTGGAAGTTTTTGGGAGAGGATGCCTGAAAGGCAGGGTCTAAATGGCTTTTTGCCACCTATTGTGCAAGTGCGAAAAGATCATGGACCGTTGCGTAATTTGCAAGTGCCGTTCACTTTCGCTCAAGGTCTCCGGAATTTAAGGACAAATCGATCGGTCTTGCCGCGAATTGCGGGGCCGAAGAGGTTCCTCGAGTGATCGTCTTCGCTGCGCCGCAACATGGCCAGATCTCCCGTCAGAACCGAACCCCGCCCGCTCAGTGCGCCAGCAGCAGCGCCGGGGCCTCCGCGTCCTCGAGGAAGTAGCGCGTCACCCCGCCGAACAGGAACTCGCGCACCCGGCTGTGGCCATAGGCGCCCATCACCAGCACTTGCGCGCCCAGCCGCGCCGCTTCCTTGGCCAGCGTTTCCTCAGTCGAAGTGTCCTTCTGCACTTCGGCCAGCTCGGCCTTGATCCCGTGCCGCGCGAGATAGCGCAGCGCATCGGTTGGCGGGAAGCCGCTCGGCGCTTCGTCGAGCACGGTGACCACGTGGACCTTGGCGCAACCTTCGAGCAGCGGCACTGCGCCGCGCAGCGCCACCGCCGCCTGCTCGCCGCCATCCCAGGCAATGCAGGCACAGCCCAGCGGCAACCGCAGCGGGCGGCCAGCCGGAACCACCAGCACCGGGCAGCGCGCTTCGACCGCCAGGTCCCCGGCATAGCCGCAATCCCGCGAAACTACGATCAGGTCGGCCAACTTGCCGGCCGCTATCATTGCCTCGATCGGCGCGGTTTCGTATTTGGCCACGTCGAACGGCACGTCCTCGTTCGCCAGCCGTCCTTCGAACAGCTGCGCCAGGGCATCGTCCGCCGCCACTGCGGCTTCGAGCGCCTCACGCGCCACATAGCTGCCGCCATAGGGATCGACCGTGACAAAGCTGTCAATCGGGGAGTCGATCAGCAAGGTGACATGTCCACCGCGGGCGCGGGCCACTTCCATCGCGCTGTCGAGCCGGACCCCGTTTTCGGCATCGCGGCCTGTCTGAACCAGAATCGATCGCATGGCATTTCTCCCTTTCCGAGGAAATCCTGCACCTCTGCCGCGCACCATACCATGATTTGCATCAATCCACCCGCTTGCGCGGCGCGGCGCGATGCGCCACTGCCCATGCCGCAGGATAGCGGGAGGGCAGCGTGGGCGAACGGCGCTTTGAAGCGGTGATTTTCGATTTCGGCGGGGTGATCACCTCCTCGCCGTTCGAGGCCTTCAACCGGCTGGAGGAAGAACGCGGACTGCCCACCGATTTCATCCGCTCGGTCAACGCCGCCAACCCGCACGACAATGCCTGGGCCCGGTTCGAACGCGCCGAGATCGACGCGCGGCACTTCGACCTGCTGTTCGAGGCTGAGGCCGAGGCGCTGGGCCATCCGCTCGAGGGACGCGCGGTGCTGGCGGTGCTCTCGGGCGCGATCCGTGCCGAGATGGTCACAGCGCTGGGCCAGTTGGCCGATGCTGGCTACCGACTGGCCTGCATCACCAACAATGTCCCCGCCGGCCACGGCGCCGGCATGGCCCGCAGCGGCGATGCGCACGACGCCTACGAACAGGTCTTCGCCCGGTTCGAACATGTGATCGAAAGCAGCAAAGCCGGGGTGCGCAAGCCAGATCCCAGGATCTACACGATGATGTGCGAGAAACTGGAACTGGAACCCGCGCGGTGCATCTACCTCGACGACCTCGGCATCAACTGCAAGCCCGCCGCCCAGCTGGGCATGGCCGCGATCAAGGTGGTGAGCGGCGAGCAAGCCCTGGCCGAGCTTTCGGCGCTGGTCGGGCTCGATCTTGGATAAGGTGTTGCATTTGCCGCAAGCGTGAGGGCAATTCTTGCAATTGCACAGGGCGCGGCGCCCCCTTAGCGTCGCCTGATTCGTTTTGCGGGAGCATCCATGGCCCAGAAGATTTACCCCAATGCCGCAGCAGCGCTCGACGGCGTGCTGCGTGACGGCATGCTGATCGCCAGCGGAGGCTTTGGCCTGTGCGGTATCCCCGACCGGCTGCTCGACGCCATCCGCGATTCGGGCGTGAAGGACCTGACTTTCGTCTCCAACAACGCCGGGATCGATGGCGAGGGAATCGGCAAGCTGCTGCGCACGCGGCAGGTGAAGAAGATGATCTCCAGCTATGTCGGTGAGAACAAGGAGTTCGAGCGCCAGTACCTGTCGGGCGAACTCGAAGTGGAATTCTGCCCGCAGGGCACGCTGGCCGAGCGGATGCGCGCCGGCGGTGCCGGAATCCCGGGCTTCTATACCAAGACCGGGGTTGGCACGCTGGTCGCCGAGGGCAAGGAAGTGAAAGAGTTCGGCGGCGAGGAATACATCCTCGAAGCAGGCATTGTTGCCGATCTGGCGCTGGTCAAGGCCTGGAAGGCCGACACCACCGGCAACGTCGTGTTCCGCAAGACCGCGCGCAATTTCAACGTGCCCGCCGCACAGTGCGGGCGTGTCTGCGTGGTCGAGGTGGAAGAGATTGTCGAACCCGGCCAGCTCGATCCCGACGCGATCCACTTGCCCGGCGTCTATGTGCAGCGGCTGTTCAACGGCAGCCCCTATGACAAGAAGATCGAATTCCGCACCACTCGCACCACGGATCTGGGCTGATGCAGGCCCGGCCCTGGCTTGTGGCTGCTGCCTGGATGAGCATTGCTGCCAGCTTGCTGCACATCGCGGTCATCTTTGGCGGGCCTGACTGGTACCGGTTCTTCGGCGCAGGCGAGGGCATGGCCCGGGCCGCGGAGCGAGGTTCGTCCACGCCGGCAATCATGACGCTGGGTATCGCGGCGATCTTGGCCGGTTGGGCACTCTATGCCTGTGCCGCGATCGGCGTCATCCGTCGCCTTCCGCTGATGCGGACCGCCTTGACCGCCGTTGCTGTAGTCCTGCTGGCGCGTGGCCTTCTGGTCTTTGTTCCCGGCGTATGGGCGCCCGAACAGTCGATGGCATTCCGCATCTGGTCGTCGGCCATTTGCCTTGTGATGGGTGCCTGCTTTGCGATCGGCACCTGGCGGGCTTGGCCAGAGCTGTCACTCAAGAGGAAATCCGCATGACCAAGCACGATGGCCTGACCAAGGGCTGGAGCCGCGACCAGATGGCCGCGCGCGCCGCGCAGGAACTGCAGGACGGTTACTACGTGAACCTGGGGATCGGCATCCCGACGCTGGTCGCCAATCATGTGCCCGCAGGCATGACCGTGACCTTGCAAAGCGAGAACGGCATGCTCGGCATCGGCCCGTTCCCGACCGAGGAGGAGATCGACGCCGACCTGATCAACGCCGGCAAGCAGACCATCAGCGAACTGCCGCATTCGGCCTATTTCGATAGCGCCGCCAGCTTTGCGATGATCCGCGGCGGCAAGATCGACCTGACCGTCCTGGGCGCGATGGAAGTGGCCGAGAACGGCGACATCGCCAACTGGATGGTGCCGGGCAAGATGATCAAGGGCATGGGTGGGGCGATGGATCTGGTCGCCGGGGTCAAGAAGATCATCGTGGTAATGGAACACTGCGCCAAGGACGGCAGCCCGAAATTCGTGCCCTCCTGCACCCTGCCGCTGACCGGGCGCAACGTGGTCGACATGGTGATCACCGACCTTGCAGTATTCCACCGCGCCGACCACAAGAGCCCGTTCAAGCTGGTCGAACTGGCCCCGGGCGTGACAGCCGAGGACGTGAAGGCCAGGACGACCGCGCATTACGTAACCTAGGGAGACCAGCCAGATGACGATCCGTGTCCACCACTTGCAGATTTCGCGCTCGACCCGGATCATCTGGCTGATGGAGGAGCTGGGCCTGCCCTACGAGCTGGTCCAGCATGTCCGCGGCGCCGATTTCCGCTCGCCGCCCTCGCTTTACGAGGTCCACCCGCTGGGCAAGGCTCCGGCGGTAGAGGTCGATGGCCGGGTCATGGTCGAAAGCTCGGCGATCATCGAATACATCGTTGACCGGCACGGCGGCGGCAAGCTGCTACCCCCCGAAAGTGGCCGCGCCGAGTACCTCGAATGGCTGCACTTTGCCGAAGGCACGCTGGGCATGCCGATCCTGATGCGGCTGCTCGGCCCGCGCTGGGGCATGCCAGACATGGCGATGGGATTCATGGACGCCGAAATTAAGAAGCAGCTCGACTGGATCGAGAGCCAGCTGGAAGGCAAGGCATACCTGTGCGGTGACACTTTCACCGGGGCCGACATCAACCTTGAATACCTGCTCGAGCATGCCCAGACGCTGGGTCAGGTAGCCTCACGCCCCAACCTGTCGCGTTATCTGGCCGCGCTCATGGCGCGCCCGGGCTATATCAAGGCGATCGAACTGGGCGGGCCGATTACGCTGCCCCGGGCATAGCTTACCGCGCGCGGCGGGCCTTGAGCCGGAAGGCGATCGACACACCGTCGGCGATCGGGTCGGTGGTGGCCCATTCGCCCGAGCCGACCCCATAGGCCAGCCGGCCAAGCCGGGCCGAGCCAGACGCATTGGCCACCTCGCCGTCGATCCTGAGCTCGAAGTTCAGCGCCAGCGGGCGCTGCTGGCCGTGGAGCGAGAGCGTGCCGTTGGCGACATAGCGCCCCGCGCCCTTGGCGGTGAAGCGGGTCGCGGTGAAGGTGGCGCGCGGATGGGCGGCGGCAGCAAAGAAGCTGTCGCTGCGCAGCATCTCGTCACGCGAGCTGTCGGCGGTCTCGACCGAGGCCAGATCGACCGTGACCCTGATCCGCGAATGGGCGAGGTCGTCGGGACTGAAGAGGATATCGGCGTCCCACTTGCCGAACGAGCCATCGACCGGCGCGCCCGAATAGGCGGCCTGGAAAGTAAGGCGGCCACCGCTTTGCAACACCCATTTGCCCGCCGCTTCCGGCGCCGGGCTGGCCGTATCGCTGGGGCTTGGCGAAGGATCGGGCGACGCGCTGCCACTCGGGCTTGGCTCCCGGGATGGAGCTGGCTCGGCCAATACTGCAACGGACGCGGTTGGTGCGGGACCTGCGAAGGTCCAGAACGTGCTGGCCGCAACGGCTGCGGCAAGGCCCGCCAGCGCGATTCCCGCAGCCCAGGCCGGACCCGGAAGCATCCGCCCCAGATAGTCGCGGCGCAGCCAGTGGTGGCGCAGCGCCCCGGCCACATGCAGCACGATCAGTCCGGCCAGCAGCCAGGCCAAGGCGGCATGAAGGCCATCGGCCGGACCATGCCAGCTCTGCCCCAGCGGCAGGTCGGGCCAGGGCACCTGACCGAACAGCATGGTTTGCAAGCGCACTTTGCCGGTCGAGACCAGCACCCAGCCAGCCAATGGCCCGCCGATCATCGCCCCATAGAGCAGCGCATGCACCAGCCTGGCCAGCACCATCGCCGCCGGCTTATCCTCGGCCACGGCTGGACGCGGCTTGATCAGTCGCACCGCAAGCCTTGCCAGCGAGAGCAGCAGGATCAGAATCCCGACCGACTTGTGGAGCTGGAAAGCAGTGAACTGGGCAACGCCCTCGGGCAAAGCCCCAAGCCGCCAGCCCAGCCCAAGCTGGAACGCAAGCAACAGCGCCAGGGCCCAGTGCAATACGATGGCCGCCGCACTGTAGCGGGTCGGGGTTTGGTCCAT
Organism: Novosphingobium sp.; assembly: GCA_031422595.1. GTDB lineage: Bacteria > Pseudomonadota > Alphaproteobacteria > Sphingomonadales > Sphingomonadaceae > Novosphingobium. The sequence goes on from JANPMA010000283.1 coordinate 5,932, forward strand.
TGCCAATGCCTAGGCCCGGCCAAGTTCGTCGGCAAGGCTTGCCAGCAACCGCCATGGCGCTAGGCTCGGTGCATAGGAGCGTAGCTGGATGGACGACATGCGATACCACCTTGCCCGCGATTGACCGGCGCATGGCCCTGGCAGGCCTGGCCGCTTTGCCCCTGGCTGGCCGGGTGTACGCGCAAGGCAGTTCGCCCCGGCAGCTGACTTCACGGCTGGTCCTGCTGGGGACCGCCGGCGGGCCAACCCCCAAGCCCAACCGCGCGGCCTCAGCCAATGCGGTCGTGGTGGGCGACCGGGTCTATCTGATCGACGCGGGCAACGGCGCGGCGCGGCAAATGGTGCTGGCTGGACTTCGGCTCGATGCATTGGCCGGGATCTTCGTCACCCATCATCACAGCGATCACAATATCGATCTGGGCGCGGTGCTGGTGCTGGCCTGGTCGAACAACCTGGCTCACCCGGTCGAGTTTCACGGCCCACCGCCGCTCAAGACCATCCTGCGCCACGCCCTGGCTGCCAACCGCACCGATATCGGGATTCGCATGGCCGACGAGGGCCGGGTCGATCCGCAAAAACTGGTCCGTGCGTTCGAACACAGCAAGCCCGGACCGGTCTATGCCGACGACCGGGTCCGCGTCACTGCCGCCCAGGTGGTGCACCCGCCGTTCCGCCATGCCTTTGCCTACCGGTTCGACTGCCCGGATCGCTCGATCGTCTTTTCGGGCGATACGGCTCCCTCCGAGGCGCTGGTCGAGCTGGCCAGAGGCGCGGACATCCTGGTCCATGAAGTCATGTACCTGCCGGCAATGGAAAAGCTCATCGCGTCCGAACCCAATGCCCCGCGCCTCAAGCAGCACCTCTTGGCCAGCCACACCACCTGCGAACAGGTCGGGCGGATCGCCAGCGCCGCCGGGGTCAGGAAGCTGGTGCTCAGCCATTTCGTCCCGGGCGGCTATCCCTTTGTCTCCGATATGGACTGGCTGGCCGCGGTTCGCCCGCATTTTGCCGGTGAGATCGTGGTCGGACGCGACCTGATGGAGCTTTGACCCCCGTTTAGCACTTGACCGCAAGGCAAGCCGCAAGGACGCTGCGAACGAACGGGTATCGAGAGGACAATCACGAATGGACAATACCGTCTGCCGCCTGACCGGCTGCGAGTTCCCGCTGTTCGCCTTCAGCCACTGCCGCGACGTTGTGGTGGCGGTCAGCAAGGCCGGCGGATTCGGGGTGTTGGGGGCAACCCGCTTCACGCCTGAACAGCTGGAGGAAGAGCTGGCCTGGATCGACGCGCATATCGACGGCGCGCCTTACGGCGTCGACGTGCTGGTCCCCGAAACGATCGATCCCAGGGTGGCCGACTTATCCAGCAACGAGCAACGCGCCGCAGCAATTTCGCCCGAGCACCGCAAGTTCACTGCCGACCTGCTGGGCCAGTACGGTGTGGCGGTCTCACCCGACGAAGTGGTCCGCTACGAAGGCCGCGCCGGGATCACGCCCGAGAACGGCTATGCCCAGATGGAGGTCGCGTTCCGCCACCCGATCAAGCTGATCGCCAATGCGCTGGGGATTGCCCCGCCGCGGATGATCGAGGAGGGCAAGAAGCGCGGCGTGCCGGTAGCGGCCCTGGTCGGGGCCAAAGAACACGCGCTGCGCCAGGCCGCGGCCGGGGTGGACATTGTTGTCGCCCAGGGAACCGAGGCTGGCGGCCACTGCGGCGAAGTGTCCACGCTGGTGCTGATCCCCGAAGTGGTCCGCGCGCTAAAGGGCGCGGGCTTCGACATCCCGGTGCTCGCAGCAGGCGGGATCATGACCGGAGGGCAGATGGCCGGGATGATGGCGGCGGGGGCGCAAGGGGCCTGGACCGGCTCGGTCTGGCTGGCCACCCCAGAGGCGGAGACCAGCGAGGCCTTCCGCGACAAAATGGTTGCCGCGCGCAGCCGCGATACGGTCCGGTCCAGAAGCCGCACCGGCAAGCCCGCGCGGCAATTGCGGACCGCCTGGCACGAGGCCTGGGATGCCGCCGATGGCCCTGGCGCTTTGCCGATGCCGCTGATGGGAATGGTCTCGGAGCCCAGTTTCCAGCGAATCGAAAAAGCCGTGATCAACGGGAACCAAGAGGCGCGCGATCTGGTTTCCTATTTTGTCGGCCAGGGCGTAGGGCTGATCGAACAGGTCCGCAGCGCCAAGGTCGTGGTACAGGACTTTCGCGAGGAATTCGCCGAGGCGGTTTTGGGGCTGACCGCGATGCTGGAGTAACACGAATGCCCACCAAGGCCTTTGGCCGCCGCTATCTCGATGTCCTGGCCTCGGTCTACATCTACAACGAATTTCGCGGTTACACCTCGCTTGATCGGGTGCTGGAAGCGGTTCGTGTGCGCTGCCCCGACGAGACCGAATTCATTGCCGAGGTAACCAAGCACCGCGCCGATGAGCGCAAGCACTACCTGATGTTCAAACGCTGGTTCGAACGACAGGGACGCATGCCGCTCAAGGTCGATCGCGGGGTCGGGCATATCGACCGATTCATCCAATGGGTGTTCCGCTGCACGATCGAAGAGCTTGATACCGGTGCCATAGTGGCCAGCGCAGACCAGTTCGAGCAGCTATGCCGGGTGATCATGCTGACCGAGCAGCGCGGCTACCGGCAGGTCGAAGTGTTGCTGAAGAACCGCACGATCCGGGCCGATCCGGTGATGCGCAAGATCTTCGAGATCGTCCACCGCGACGAACCCGACCACTTCCTGCCCTATCAACGCTGGCTCGAAGCGCAGGGCCGGGTGACCGCGAAGTGGAACGAACGCGCTGCAGACTGGTGCATCCACAAGGTCCTGATGCTGGTCAAGCTGCCGGCGTTGTTCCTTGATGCGGGGTGCGAGCGGCTGGTTGACTGGCCGGATCAGCTAGCGCCTGCAGCACTTGCTGAAACCGACATCGCCGCGCTACCAATCGCGGCATGACCTACACTCTGATCACCGCCAACCGGAACTATTCCAGCTGGAGCTTGCGCCCCTGGCTGCTGATGAAGGCGCTGGGCATTCCCTTCCAGGAGCGCTTTGAACCCTTCGCCAAGCCCGACAATTATGAGGACTTCCGCAAGTTCTCGCCCACGGGGCAGGTGCCCTTGCTACTCGACGGGACGCGAATGATCCCGGATTCGCTGGGGATTGCGCTCTATCTGGCCGAACGCCACCCGGGCGTCTGGCCGACCGATCAGGAAGCGCGGATCTTCGCCCAGGGCGCGGTTTGCGAAATGCACGGCGGGTTCGGGCATTTGCGCAATGATTGCACGATGAATGTCGGCGTGCGCGTCACCCCCAAGCCGATGAGCGAGGGACTGAAACGCAATGTGGCGCGGGTTCGCGAGATCTTTGAGACCGGTCTTTCGCGCTTCGGCGGGCCATGGCTGGCGGGGGCAGAGTTCTCGGCCGCCGATGCCTTCTACGCGCCGGTCGCCTTCCGCATTCGTACTTACGGCCTGGACGTCGGCAAAGGGCAGGCCTGGGTCGACCATGTGCTGGCCCACCCGGCGATGCTCGACTGGGAAGAACAGGCTCTGGCCGAGCACTGGCGCGAGGAAGCGCATGAAGCCGAACTGGCTGCAGCCGGGATTGTGACGGCTGATTACCGGATCGGCTAGCCTTTGCGCAAGGCAAGCTCGGCCAGGCTGATCTCAATCACCGGGACTTCCCAAGGGTGAAGTGCCACCAGCCAGTCGAGTACAGCCTCGAACTCGGCATCCGGAGTGGTGGCATCGACGTGGATCGTCACCATCAGGTTGGTTGAAACCTGCGGCTGACCCGCTGCTCCCAGCGTCGGGCTGGCACCGCTTTGCGGCTGGAACAGTTCCCAGCAGGGCGAAACTTCGGCAACCGCCTGGTAGAGCCCGAAATCGCCCAGCGGGTTATCAGCGCGCAGTGCGCTGAGCAGCCTGGCGAATGAAGGATCACGGTCCAGCGCTTCGGCGTCGCCTGCCTGAAGCGCGGTCAGGGTCGCCTGCTCGACCGGCCACGACAGCCGCAAAACGCGAACCGAACGGCGGGTTTGCATGGCTGTCAGCCCAGCGCCGCCTTCAAGTCCTCAACCAAATCAAGCCGCTCCCACGGGAACAGATCGCCCTCGGCCTTGCGGCCAAAGTGACCATAGGCCGCAGTCGCGCGGTAGATCGGCTTGTTCAGCCCCAAATGGGTGCGAATCGCGCGCGGGGTCAGCCCGCCAAGCCCAGGCATTCCCAGGATCGCCGCTTCGATCTTGTCTTCGGGAATCGTGCTGGTGCCGTGGGTATCGACATAGAGCGAGAGCGGTTCGGACACGCCGATGGCATAGGCGATCTGGATCGTGCAGCGCGTCGCCAGACCCGCCGCGACCACGTTCTTGGCGAGATAGCGGGTGATATAGGCGGCCGAGCGGTCGACCTTGGTCGGGTCCTTGCCGCTGAACGCGCCGCCGCCGTGCGGGGCCGCGCCGCCATAGGTATCGACAATGATCTTGCGCCCCGTGAGCCCGGCGTCGCCATCGGGCCCGCCGATTTCGAAGCTGCCGGTGGGGTTGATGTAATACTTGGTCTCGCGCAGCAGGACCGGCGGGATCACTTCGGCCACGATCCGCTTCACATAGGCGTGAAGCTCGGCCTCGTTGTCGCCCTCGTCATAGCCGGGGGCGTGCTGGGTTGAGACCACCACTGCGGTCGCCGCAACCGGTAGGCTGCCTTCATAGCGCAGCGTGACCTGGCTCTTGGCGTCAGGTTCAAGGAACGGCGCTGCGCCCGAATGGCGGTCGGCGGCCATGCGTTCGAGGATCTTGTGGCTGTAATAGAGCGTCGCCGGCATCAGGTCGGGGGTTTCGTCGGTGGCGTAACCGAACATGATCCCCTGGTCGCCCGCGCCTTCGTCCTTGTTATCGCTGGCGTCCACCCCTTGGGCGATGTGTGCGGACTGGCCGTGGAGGCGGTTGATGAATTCAAACCTCTCCCAGTGGAATCCGTCCTGCTCATAACCGATCTCGCGGACGGTCTTGCGCACCGCAGCCTCGATCTCTTCCTGCGCGCCGGGGGCCCATTCGCCATCCTCGAACACGCCCTTGCAGCGGATTTCGCCGGCCAGCACCACCAGTTGAGTGGTGGTCAGCGTTTCGCAGGCGATCCGCGCTTCGGGGTCCTTCGATAGGAACAAATCGACGATCGAATCGGAGATCTGGTCCGAAACCTTGTCGGGATGGCCTTCGGAAACGCTCTCGGAAGTGAACAGGTAGTCGCTGCGCATTGGAAATTCCATATAAAGGAAGCTTTATGTCACCTGCTCTAACGCCGCTCTCGCCGCAGCGCAACCAGTGACAGGGCCAGCAGCAGAGCCGCCCAGATTAGTGACAGCGCATTGCCATAGCGCGCGAACAGCGTCGGCGGCGCAGCGGGAGGAATTCGGCCCAGCAGGACCCCGGCAGCATACAAGGGCACCGAATGCACCACCCGGCCATCGGCGGCGATCACCGCACTGATTCCGTTGGTGGTCGATCGCAGCACCGGCAAGCCTTCTTCGAGCGCGCGCATCCGGGTCTG
>JANPMA010000284.1:0-7328 GCA_031422595.1 Novosphingobium sp.
AGGCTGACCACCCGGATTTCCACCCCGAACAGCGGCCGACCCTGTTTGCAGACGTTGTCGACCTGCTCATCGAAGCTGAGCTCGTCCCAGTTGTGGGTTGGCGCGCCAACCGTGCCGATCGGGCTGGTTTCAGTCATCCCCCAGGCGTGGGCGACGCGGATCCCGGCCTTCATCAGCCGTTCGACCATGAAGCGCGGCGCCGCCGAACCGCCGATGATCGCCTGCTTGAGCTTACCCAGGTCCGCCCCGGTGGCGTCAAGGTGCTGGAACATCGCCAGCCACACCGTCGGTACGCCGGCCGAATGGGTCACCCCTTCGCGGATCATCAGTTCGTGCAGCACTTTGGGATCGTTGACCGCCGAATAGACGAACTTCACCCCGCAGGCCGCTCCGCCCCACGGCAAGCCCCAGCTGGCGGCGTGGAACATCGGCACAACTGGGAGCATCACCGACCGGGCATCGAAATCGAACGAGTGCGGCTGCACGCCGGAAATCGCGTGGAGCATGGTCGAGCGGTGCTCATAGATCACGCCCTTGGGATTGCCGGTGGTGCCGCTGGTGTAGCACAGCATGCAGGGATCGCGCTCGTCGCCCTTGGCCCATTCGGTTTGGCCATCCTCGGCCCCGATCCAGTCTTCGAACTCGCCATTGTCAAAACAGATGTAGTGGCGGATCGTGGTCCACTTGCTCTTCATCCGATCAATGATCGGCTGGAATGCCGCATCGTAAAGCAGAACCTGATCTTCGGCATGGTTGGCAATATATTCCAGCTGATCGTCGAACAGCCGTGGATTGATCGTGTGGAGCACCCCGCCGACGCCGACCGCGCCGTACCATGACACCAGATGGCGCGAATGGTTCATCGCCAGGGTCGCCACGCGGTCACCCGGCTGCACGCCCAACTTGCGCAGCGCCTGGGTCATCTTCAGCGCGTCATGGCGAATCTCCGCCCAGTTGGTCCGCGTCTCGCTGCCATCGGCCCAATGGGTGACGATTTCGCGTGCCCCGTGCTCGCGCGCGGCGTGATCGATCAGGTGGGTGACCCGAAGGTCCCAGTCCTGCATGGCTCCCAGCATTCAATCCTCTCCATCCCCTTGGCTCGTCATTGCGAGCGTAGCGAAGCCGCCTTACGCGACAAGCCGCAGATTCGCACCCCCGCGCCGCGCGCTCAGCGATATATTGGCAAGCCCATCGACACTTGCCAAGCGTTCCGCGAGTTCGCCGTCGAGATGAAAATCGCTGCCCAGCCGCACCAGTGGATCGTGACCCTGTCCGGTGCGCAAGCGCGCCAGCACTTCGCCGCGCCCCGGCTCGCCCGGCTGGAGCAGCAGCGACAGCGCGCCGAACGCTTCGGGGCGCAGCACATCGAGCTTGAGCTGCATCGAACTGGCGACCTTGACCTCGCTGAGCGGGCGGGCGCCGCGTATCGTTACCCGTGGCGGCTCGTCGGGGCTGGGTGCGTCGAGCTCCACCGTGAGTAACAGGCAAGTGCCATCTTTGGCCCACTGGAGCATCGGATCGACCAGGCTTTCCTCAAAACAGGCGGCGGAGAACTGGCCCGAAGGGTCGGAGAAATCAGCGCGCACGAAGGTGCCCCCACGCCGGGTCTTGCCGCGATTCACGCTTTCGACCATCGCCGCCATCATCGCCTGCGCCCGGCCGCCCCCCGCAACGCCGCTTTCCATCAGCGCGGCAAAGGTCCGCGCGCCGTTGGCCACGGCCACCGCGCGCCATTGCTCGACCGGGTGGGCAGCGAAGTAGAACCCGAAAGTGTCGCGCTCCCTGGCCATCTGCTCGGTCTTGGACCACGGCTCAACCTCGGCCAGCCGCAGCGCCGGGGCGGCATGGTCGTCACCGCCGAACAGCGCAGCCTGCCCGCTCGATCGGCTCCGCTCGGCCTCTTCGGCCACGGCGAGCAGCATGTCGGCATTGGCCAGCACCATGGCGCGGTTCGGCTCGATCGCGTCGAAGGCACCCGACCCGGCCAGCCCTTCGAGCTGGCGGCGGTTCATCGAGCCCGGCGGCACGCGGCGGAACAGGTCTTCAAGGCTGGCGAATGGCCCGTTCGCCTCACGCTCGGCATGAAGCGCGTCCATGGCCTTTTCGCCGACGTTGCGAATGCCCGCGAGCGCATAGCGCACCGCATAGCCCGCTTCGGTGCGCTCGACCGTGAATTCGGCCTCGCTCTTGTTGATATCCGGCCCTTCAAGCTCGATACCCGCGCGCCGCATGTCATCAACATAGACCGCCAGCTTTTCCGACTGGTGCATGTCGAAACACATCGAAGCAGCATAGAATTCGTGCGGGTAATGGGTCTTGAGCCAGGCGGTCTGGTAGGCCAGCAGGGCATAGGCGGCGGCGTGGCTCTTGTTGAAGCCATAACCGGCGAACTTGTCGATCAAGTCGAACAGTTCGCCCGCCTTGGCTTCGCCGATCCCGGAGAGCTCGGCGCAGCCCGAAATGAACCGGGCGCGCTGCTGATCCATTTCCTTCTGGTCCTTCTTGCCCATCGCCCGGCGCAAGAGGTCGGCGTCACCCAGCGAGTATCCGGCCAGGATCTGCGCGGCCTGCATCACCTGTTCCTGATAGACGAAGACCCCGTAGGTTTCGGACAGGATCGCTTCGAGCTTGGGATGCGGATATACGATCGCCTCGGCGCCGTTCTTGCGGCGACCGAACAGCGGGATGTTGTCCATCGGGCCCGGGCGGTAGAGCGAGACCAGCGCGATGATATCCCCGAAACCGGTCGGCTTCACGGCATTGAGCGTGCGCCGCATCCCCTCGGATTCGAGCTGGAACACGCCCACCGTGTCGCCCGATTGCAAGAGGTCATAGACCTCCGTGTCATCCCACGGCAGCGCGTCGAGGTTGATCTCGATCTCGCGCTTGCTGAGCAGCTGCAATGCCTTATTGAGCACCGACAGCGTCTTGAGGCCCAGGAAGTCGAACTTGATCAGCCCGGTATCCTCGACATATTTCATGTCGAACTGGGTGACCGGCATGTCCGATCGCGGATCGCGGTAAAGCGGGACCAGTTGCGCCAGCGGACGGTCGCCGATCACCACCCCGGCGGCATGGGTCGAAGAGTTGCGATTGAGCCCTTCGAGCTGGATCGCAAGGTCGATCAGCCGGTGGACCTCATCATCGTTGTCGTATTCGCGCTTGAGCTCGGCCACGCCGTTGAGCGCACGCGGCAGGGTCCAGGGGTCGGTCGGATGGTTGGGGACCATCTTGGTCAGCCGGTCGACCTGGCCATAGCTCATTTGCAGGATCCGCCCGGTATCGCGCAGCACCGCGCGAGCCTTGAGCTTGCCGAAGGTGATGATCTGGGCAACGTGATCGTGGCCGTACTTGGCCTGGACATAGCGGATCACTTCACCCCGGCGGGTTTCGCAGAAGTCGATATCGAAGTCCGGCATCGACACGCGCTCGGGATTGAGGAAGCGTTCGAACAGCAGCCCCAGCCGGATCGGATCGAGGTCGGTGATGGTCAGCGACCAGGCGACGACCGAACCGGCACCCGAGCCGCGCCCCGGCCCGACCGGAATATCGTTGTCCTTGGCCCATTTGATGAAGTCGGCCACGATCAGAAAGTAGCCGGCAAAGCCCATCTTGTTGATCACGCCCAGTTCGAAATCGAGGCGGTCAAAATAGGTCTGGCGCTCTTCCTCGGCCATTTCGCCATAGGGTGCGAGCCGCGCTTCAAGCCCGGCGCGGGAATCGTCGATCAGCATCTGTGCTTCGCCCGAGGCATCGCCGGCCAGGCTGGGCAGCAGCGGCTTGCGCTTGGGCGGGGCGAAGGCGCAGCGCTGGGCCACCACCACGGTGTTGGCCAGTGCCTCGGGCAAGTCAGCGAACAGTTCGGCCATCATCGGCGCGCTCTTGACCCACCACTGCGGGCTTGAACGCGGCCGGTCGGGCGCATCGACATGGGTCGAATTGGCGATGCACAGCATGGCATCGTGCGCGCCGTAAAAGCCGGGGTCACCGTAGGACGCGGGGTTGGTCGCGACCAGCGGGACGCCCCGCGCATAGGCCAGATCGAGCAGCGCATCCTCGGCCGCGTCTTCTCCCGGCTCGCCGCGCCGCGCGACTTCGATGTAGAGCCGGGCGGGAAACAGGTGCTCCAGCAGAGCGCAATAGGCCTCGGCCGCATCGATCCGCGCTTCGGCCAGCAGCCGCACCAGCGCGCCCTCGCCTGCGGCGGTCAGACACAGCAAGCCATCGGTATGGCCTTCAAGCTGTTCCAGCGTGACGTGCGGATCGAGCTCGGGTGGGCGATCGAGATGCGCGGCGGAAACCAGGTGGCACAGGTTCTGCCAGCCCGCCTCGTTCTGGGCATAGAGCGCCAGCCAGTCGATCGGCCCGCTATCCGAACGCCGCACTCCCAGCAAGCAACCTATGATCGGCTGGATCCCGGCATCGCGCGCCGCGCCGGCAAAGGCCGGCATCGCGTAAAGCCCGTTGCGGTCGGCAATCGCGATCGCGGGAAAGGCGCGCTCGCGGGCCAGTTTGACCACCGCTTTGGGATCGATCGCCCCTTCGAGCATCGAATAGCTGGACATCACGCGCAAGGGGACGAAACCGGTGTGGGACATGGCCGTTAGGTAGGCACAGCGGGCCAGATTCGCAAAACCCCTGCGGCCTTATCCACTGCCTCATCCCCAGCGCCGCAGTGAGACTAGGCAAGAGCCGCGAACTGTGGTTCCATGTATCTACAGCAAAAGGGTCGTTTCCGCGCATTCCATCTGTACGAGGGGAAGGAAAATGGACTTAGGTAAGACACCTCAAATCGGAGGTCTCGTCGATCGCGCCAAGGCGATCATTCTCAGGCCCACCGAAACCTGGCCGGTTCTGGCCAGCGAGCAGACCACACCAAGCGACATTGTTACCCGCTACGCGCTCCCGTTGGCGGCGATCGGGCCAATAGCCGGCTTCATCGGCGGGCAGTTGTTCGGGGTCAGCCTGTTCCTGGTGACCTATCACCCCAGCCTGATGACCGGGTTGACCACAGCGCTGACCAGCTTTGTGATGAGCCTGGTATCGCTGGTGGTGGTCTCGCTGGTGGCCGAATACCTGGCGCCCAATTTCGGCGGTGAGGCGAACCGCACTCAGGCTTTCAAACTGGTAGCCGCGGCGATGACCCCGGGCTGGGTCGCGGGAATTCTGGGCATTCTTCCCGCGCTCGCCGCGCTGGTGATCATTGCCGGGCTCTATGGCATCTACCTGCTTTACAAAGGTTCCACCCCGCTGATGAAAGTGCCCGAGGACAAGGCACCGGTCTTTACCGTGGTCACGGTCATCGCGGCGATCATGATATCGTTGATCGCCGGCGCGATCACCAGCAAGGTAACCGGTGCGATGGGCATGGGGCCAAGCCTGGGTGCCGCTTCGGGCGACTCGGTCGAGGTCAACATCCCCGGAATGGGCAAGATCGATAACGCTAGCCTTGAACAGGCCGGCAAGCAAATGGAAGCTGCCGCCAACGGCAACGTCACCCCAATCGATACCGCCAAGCTGCAGGCGCTGCTGCCCGCCGCGCTGGGGGCCTATACCCGCACCTCGCTCGATACCGGGGCGATGGGCGCGATGGGCAAGGGCGTTTCGGCGACCTACACTTCGGGCGACAAGTCAATCAAGCTGTCGGTGATCGATTCCGCAGGGCTTGGCGCGTTGGCCGGCATGGCCGGGGCGATGGGCGTCGAGCAGAGCCACGAGGATGCCGACGGCTATGACCGCACCTCTACCGAGGGCGGGCAGATCCGGATCGAAAAGTGGAACCGCAAGAGCAACCGCGGCGAGTTTGCGCAGCAGGTCGCCGGCCGCTTTTTCGTCAGTGCCGAAGGCGAGGCTGGCTCGATCGACGAGCTGAAATCAGCCGTGGCGGGAATTGATCAGGGCACGCTGGCGGGGCTGGCGAAGTAGGTCCAAAGCCCCTCCCCTTCAGGGGAGGGGTTTGATTACAGCAGCTTCTCGATATCCTTGGCGATGCTCTCGGGCTTGTCGCTCGGCGCATAGCGGCGCACTACTTTGCCGTCGCGACCGACCAGAAACTTGGTGAAGTTCCACTTGATCGACCGGGTTCCCATCAGCCCCGGGGCCTCGCTCTTGAGCCAGGAATAGAGCGGCGGCTCGTTCGCGCCGTTGACTTCGACCTTGGCCAGCAGCGGAAAGCTGAGCCCGAAATTGACCTTGCAGAATTCCTCGATCTGATCGGCACTGCCCGGTTCCTGCCCGCCGAACTGGTTGCAAGGGAAAGCCAGCACTTCAAAGCCCTGCTCGCCATATTTCTTGTGCAGCGCTTCCAGCCCATCGTACTGCGGGGTGAAGCCGCATTTGCTGGCGGTGTTGACCACCAGCAAGACCTTGCCCAGCTTGTCGGCCAGCTGGACCTGCTTGCCGCCGGGCAGTTGGGCGGTGAAATCGGCGATCGTTGTCATCTGAGAACTCCTTCATGCAAGCGCACAACCCGGTCCATCTTGGCCGCCAGCCGCTCGTTGTGGGTTGCGACCAGCGCTGCGCTGCCGGTGCCGCGGACCAGTTCAAGGAACTGTTCGAGCACCCGGTCGGCGGTCTTTTCGTCAAGGTTGCCGGTCGGCTCGTCGGCCAGCACCAGCACCGGCTTGTTGGCCAGCGCCCGGGCCACGGCAACGCGCTGTTGCTCACCGCCCGAAAGCTGGCTGGGCCGGTGATCGAGCCGTTCGCCAAGGCCCAGCGCTTCAAGCAATTCGCCCGCGCGCGCTTCCGCTTCGGCCTGGCTCTTGCCCGCAACCAGCTGCGGCAGAACGACATTTTCAAGCGCGTTGAAATCGGGCAGCAGATGGTGGAACTGATAGACGAAGCCGACAAAGCTGCGGCGCACTTCGGTTCGTTGATCGGAGTTCAGGCCGGTGGCGTCCACCCCGGCGATGGAAATTGAGCCGCCAAACCCGCCCTCTAGCAGCCCGACGGCCTGGAGCAGCGTCGACTTGCCCGAACCCGACGGGCCCAACAGCGCGACGAGTTCGCCCGGGGCAATCGCCAGATCGACCCCGCGCAGCACGTCGATCCGCACTCCGCCTTGCTCGAAGCTGCGGGTCAGGCCGCTCAGCTTGATCACCGGCTCACTCATAGCGCAGCACCTGCACCGGATCGGTCGATGCCGCCTTGAACGCCGGGTAGAGCGTGGCGAGGAAGCTGAACACCAGCGCCATAACCGAGATTACGGCAATCTCCACCGGGTCGCTGCGGCTGGGTAGCTCGGTCAGAAAGCGGATCGTCGGGTCCCACAGGTTCTGGCCCGTGACCAGTTCGATAAAACGCACCACCGACTGGCGGAAATAGAGGAA
>JANPMA010000285.1:0-6014 GCA_031422595.1 Novosphingobium sp.
TGTGCTTTTGTTTTTCTTCCACGTTTATGTCCTCTTGTCGTGGGTGGGTTTGGGGGTGCTGTCGGGGGCGGGGTAGGTCATCCCCCACCGCCCCCCCCCCCCCCCCGCCGCCACCCCCCCCCCGACCCGCAGGGCGGGCCGATTTTGGCCCATCGCAGCGTTGCTCGTCGGTCACTATGCGATGGCATGGCTCCCTCCTCGCGCCTCGCGCTGAGCCAAAATCGGCTCCGTGCCGGTGCTTCCACCTCATCAGGACAGGCTCTTCAGTTGCCGTAGTCGATCACCGCATCGCGGCGCAGGTCGCGCAGGTAGGTCTGCGCGCGCTTCTGGGTGCGCTCTTCAAGCAGCTGGTCTTCAACTGCTTCAAAGGTCGGCCCACCCGCCACCTGCGGATCGTCGCGCCCGCACAGCACCAGTACGCTGACCCCATCCGCGATCGAGCCGAATGGCTGGGTCGCTTCTCCGAGATTGAGCGCGAGGACCATGTTTTGCAGCGCGGGTGGCAGGTCGCGTGCCTTGACCTGATCGCTCGCCACCACCTCGGCACCAAACTGCTGGGCGATCGGTTCGACCGTGCCGCAGCCGCGAATGCCCTTGGTTGCTTGGGCAAAGGCATTTGCTCGCTCGCGTGCTTGGATTTCGGTCGTCCCTGCGGGGAACTTGACCAAGACCTGCTTGAGGCTGAGGACCGCATCGCGCGGGTCGGCGGTCAGCACCTTGCGCTTGTCGATCAGCAGCACGATCGAGAAACCGCCGCGCACTTCGATCGGGCCAACCAGTTGGCCAGGTTCGAGCGTAGCAATTGCCTGGTCGATCTCCTGCGGCAGCACGCCCAACTTGATCCAGCCCAGATCGCCGCCGACCACTGCAGTCGATGCTTCGGAAAACTGGCGAGCATAGGCGACGAAATTGCCGCCCTTCTTGAGTTGTTCGACGATCTTCGTGGCGTTCTGCAGCACCGCCTCGCGGTTCTCGCTGTTGGCCGAAAGGAAGATTTCGCCGACCCGGTATTCGTCGGTGCCCTTGGCGGCTTCCTGACGCTTGATCGTTTCGCGCACTTCGTCTTCGGAAACGTTGACGAATGGGGTAACGTTGCGGCGCAGCAGCCGCTGCCACGACATTTCGCCGCGAATCTGGCGCTTGAGCGAATTCCCCGACGAACCGATCTTGATCAGGTAGGCGTCAAGCGCTTTGGGGTCCTGGCCGAAGTTCTGGCGAGCGACCCGATCATAGCTGGCTTCGACTTCGGCTTCGTCGACCGGGATGTCCTGCGATTTGGCTTCCTGGATCTGCAGCGTCTCGTCGACCAGGTTGCGCAGCACTTGCAGGCGCACGCGATCAAGTTCTTCAGGGGTGATTTTGCCGCCGCTGGCCGCGACGACCAGCGCAACGCGATGGTCGATATCGGTGCCGGTAATCACCTCGCCATTGACGACCACCATCGCCTTGCGGTTGTTCGGGTCCTGCTTGCCGAAGATCTGCGGGTTTTCCGGCAGGCTGAGCCCGCCGGCCGAACCGCCATCCTGGGCCATGAGCGGTCCGGCCGGGGCCACGACGCACAGCGCAAGGGCGATCAGGGCAAGTCGCGAAAGGGTGCGAAAACGCAAGCTGGAAGTCACCGTGCTACAAATCCCATTTACCGCGCGAGAAATCGCGCCGAAGTTGCCGGGCCAATGCCGCCACGCGGCTTAACCTTGCCTGAGCGAGCGCGGATAGCGTGTTTGCCCGCACCTGCCAATCGCCCAGGCTCGCTTGTCACCGGAAGCCCAGATTTCTGAGCGCAATGTGGATCTGGAAGGTGTTGCCCCGGCGCGCGTCGCCGGTTGCCACATAGTCGCGCCGCCAGGTCAGATCGATTTCCAGGCAGTCGTCCTGATAGGCCACGCCCAACCGGGTGCGGATCGGCTGAAAGCCATCGACGCCGATCAGGCTGGGATCGTCGCTGACCCCGGTCAGGTCGAAAACTCCCGATCCGAAGATCGACCAATAGCGGGCAAACCCGATCCGCCCGGCCACCCGTGCTTCCTCGCGGTCCTTGAGGTCTTCGATCCCGCTCGAAACGTCGCGGTTGAGGCGCAGGTAGCCCAGTTCCAGATAGGTCTTGCGGGACCCGATTGCGGCGTCGAATTCGTTGCGGCGGATCGCGAAATCGTCCTTGTCGAGCCGGAAGCGGTGGGTGAATTTGACAAAGTCGCGAAAGCGCACCTCGGTCCGCCCAACGATATCCGAGGTGCGGGTCGATAGCCCGGTGCCATCGGGCAGCAGGGTCGGGCGGTCGGTCAGGCGATAGGATTGGCCGATGGTGGTCGAAATCCGCCAGCCCGGGCGCTCGAACTGCCAGTCGAAACCCCAGGTGAAGCGCACCCCGTCCTCAATCCGGTCGTAACCGGGAAAGCGGTTGAGCGCGAAGAGGTTCGAATCCTCCAGGTCGATCGCCCGGGCATCCTCGTTGGGGACCGCCAGGTTGCGCAACGTCGGGCTCGCGACGATCTGGAAGCGCGGGGTCAGCACCTGGGTTCCGCCCATGAAACTGCCAACCAGCGGCCACTTGGCATCGATCGCGGCGCTGGCCATGCCGCGGGCCTGCCAGCCCGGATCGCCGCGATAGAACACCGTCGGGGTCAGTGCGTTCTCGTCCGAGTGATAGATATCGCCGCGGGTCAGCGCGGTCAGCGTCAGTTCCTGGCCCATCGGGGTGACCCGGCGCAGGTCCCACTGCGCGCTGGCGAAGGCGCGCTGGGTGTCCTGCCCGCTGCTGCGGGTGATCGCCATCGAATTGGCCTGCAGTTGCACCCGCCCGCCCAGCCAGGGATCGGTCAGGCGGCGGCGATAGTCGATCACCGGGATCGCGATCGGCACCTGCCCCTGGGCGTCGCCAACCCGCAAGGTCTGGGTCGCCCAGCCGGCGATCGAGAGGTAGCTGTCAGGTGCGATCCGTTCGAGATCGACGGTCGAGCGCAGCCGGTCGTCGCGGCTGATATCGTAGCGGCGCAGGAACGTGCGGTCGGAAGCCAGCCGCGAGGAGAAAGTCAGGCTCCAGCTGGGGGTGAACTGGAACCGGCCATTGGCATAGAGATAGCCACGGAAGTCCTTCTGGCTGGCCGCCGGATTGCCGCCGATCGGAATGCGCGAGCTGCGGGTGGCATAGCCGGTGATCTGAAAGGCGCCCGCGCCGGTCAGCTGGCGGTACTGCGCCGAAACCATCGGCAGCGCCTTGGTGAAGATATAGCCGGTTACCGAAAGATCGCGGTTGTTGCCCAGCCGCTGGTACCAGGTGTCCGATAGCTGCACCCCGTTCGAGGCCGAGAGCTGAACGTCGGGGATCAGCAGGCCCGAAATCGGGCGGCCATCGGTGGCGAGCGTAATCGTCGGAATCGGCAGCAGCGAGAGGCCGAACAACTCGATCCGTGCACCATAGAAGCGCACGGTCTTGCGGTCGGGATCGAACGCCACCCGCTTGGCGGTCAGCCGCCAGCTGGGCCGCCGCGGGCAGCCCTGGCTGTCTTCCACCGCGCAGGCCGAATAGGCGGCATTGTGCAGGATCACCTGGCCGTTCTCGCCGCGCTCACCGCTCAGCGCGGCCAGGCGTCCGCCTTCGCGCAGGACATAGAGCATGTTCTGCATCGCCCCGGCCTTGAGTTCGTCGGTCAGCTCGAGCCGGTCGGTGAACAGCTGGTTGCCGTCGGCATCGACGAAGCGGATGTTGCCTTCGGCCACGATCTCGCCGCTCTTGCGGTCCCAGGTGATCTTGTCGGCGCGGACCGATTGCTCGCCCCGGCGCAACACCACGTTGCCTTGGACGGTGACTTGGTCGGTCTTGTCGTCATAGCTGGCGCCATCGGCTTCGAAACCGATCCTGTCGCCTTCCTTGACTTCGAGCGGGGAGGCAGCCTCGTCGGCGGGTGGAGCCTCCTGCGCATAGGCGCTGGCCGGCAGCACGATCAGGCCAAGCGCGACAAGCGCGCCCGACGAACGGCGGCGAAGAGCGGGCAGCAGAGAGTGCGGCAAGAAGCGCCGCGAGCGAAGGACCATGACTTGCCTATCGCACCGCCCGCGCCTAACTGCAATCCATGCCATCGCGGGGGGGCAACAGCTTGCCCCGCAGCACTTGAATTCCCCTGGGAGTAGCCATGAAAGTCGAATTTGTACCTGCCCCGCTGCCCGTCACGACCAGCCCGGTGGCCTATATAGTCAATCAGGACAGCCTCTCTGCCACGCTCGACCCGGTCCTGGCCGAAGGGGCCAAGGCCAGCCGCTTTGCCGGCAAGGCCGCGCAGCTGTTTGAGGGCTTCGTCAGCCGCGAGGGCGCGGTTGTCCGGGTTGCCCTGGCCGGGGCCGGCGAGAAGGGCGCAAAAGATCGCATCGCTTCGCTTGAGCGTGCCGGGGCGGCGATCTCCGCCAAGTACATTGCCTCGGGTGAGAGCGCGGTGACGATCGATCTGTCGGATGCCGGCCTGAGCGCGGCGGAGGCTGCCGCGGTGATCCTGGGCGCGCGGCTGCGCGGCTGGCGCCACGATGTCTACCGGACCAAGCTGCCGGCCGAGCAAAAGGCCTCGCTTGCCACGATCCGTGTAGCGGGCGCGCCTGACGGCACCGAGGCTGCCTGGGAAGTGGAAGCCGCGCTGGCCGACGGGGTCGAGCTGACCCGCGAACTGGTGACCGAACCGGCCAACATCATCTACCCCGAAACCTTCGTCGAACGCGTCCGCCCTCACGTGGAAGCGGCAGGGATCAAGGTTCGCGTGCTGGACGAAGCGGAAATGGCGAAGCTGGGCATGGGCGCGCTGCTGGGCGTTGCCCAGGGTTCGGTCCGTCCACCGCGGCTGCTGGTGATGGAATGGAACGGCGGCGAAAAGGGCGCCAAGCGCACAGCCTTCGTCGGTAAGGGCGTTACTTTCGATACCGGCGGGATCAGCCTGAAACCGCCGGCCGGCATGGAAGACATGAAGTGGGACATGGGCGGAGCCGGGGCCGTTGCCGGGGCCATGCTGGCGATCGCCCGGCGGGGGGCCAAGGCCAATGTGGTCGCGGTCTGCGGACTGGTCGAGAACATGCCCGATGGCAATGCCCAGCGTCCAGGCGACGTGGTGACCTCGATGTCGGGCCAGACGGTCGAAGTGATCAACACCGACGCCGAAGGCCGCCTGGTGCTGTGCGACGCGATCACCTGGGTGCAAAAGGAATATTCGCCCGCCGCGGTGATCGATCTGGCCACGCTGACCGGCGCGATCATCATCTCGCTCGGCCACGAGCATGGTGGGATCTTCTGCAACGACGATGCCCTGGCTGACAAGCTGCTGGCCGCGGGCACCATGTCGGGCGACAAGCTGTGGCGCATGCCGGTGGGCCCGGCCTATGACAAGCTGATCGACTCGCCGATCGCCGACATGAAGAACGTCGGCCCGCGTGAGGGCGGCTCGATCACCGCCGCGCAGTTCATCCAGCGTTATGTCAACAAGGGCACGCCTTGGGCGCACCTCGACATTGCCGGGATGGTCTGGGATTCAAAGCCTGGCGCGACCTGGGACAAGGGCGCGACCGGTTACGGCGTACGCGTGCTCGACCGGTTCGTGCGGGACAACCTTGAGGGGTGATTGGGCTTGAGGGTTGATTTCTACCAGCTCAGCCACTCCTCGCTGGAGGAGGCGCTGCCCGCGCTCGCCGCCAAGATGCTTGGCAGCGGCGCGCGGGTGCTGGTGGTTTCGGGCGATGTCGACCAGCTGGCGCGGATCAGCACCGCGCTGTGGGCGGTGAAGGAGCAGTTCCTTGCCCATGCCCCGGCCGGCGACCCGCACGACGCGCGCCAGCCGATCCTGCTGGCGGACAGCCTTAGTCCGGCCAACGGTGCGACCTATCTGGCCTTGGCCGACGGACAATGGCGCGAAGGAGCCGAGGCGTTCGAGCGGGTCTTCCTGCTGTTCGGTGCATCGACCATCGACGATGCCCGCGCAACCTGGCGCAAGTTGGGCGAGCGCGAAGGGATCGAATGCAATTACTGGCGCCAGGAAGGCAAG
>JANPMA010000286.1:0-5321 GCA_031422595.1 Novosphingobium sp.
CGGCACGCCAGTCTGGTTCAAGGCCGAGAGCCTGCAACCGGTCGGCGCGTTCAAGATTCGCGGTGCCTGGCACCGCTTGACCGACCTCACCGAGGCGGAGCGCGCCCGCGGCGTGGTCGGCGTTTCCAGCGGCAACCATGCGCAAGGCGTGGCCTGGGCGGCCAGGCGGCTGGGCATTGCCGCAACCATCGTCATGCCGATTGATGCGCCCAAGACCAAGATCGAGGCCACGCGCGGCTATGGCGCCAATGTGGTGCTCTATGACCGGCCCGGCGGAGAGAACCGCGACCTCGTGGCACAGAAGCTGATTGATCAGAGCGGCGCGACGCTGGTCCACGCCTATGGCGATCCCTGGGTGATCGAGGGCCAGGGCTCCACGGGAATCGAAATCGTGGCGCAATTGGCCGAGCGCGGTCTGGACGGCCCGACGCGGATCGTCTGCCCCTGCGGCGGCGGCGGGCTGACCGCCGGGCTGGCGCTGGCCTGCCCGGATGCCGAGATCGTGCCAGTTGAACCCGAAGGCTGGGATGATGTGCGGCTGAGTCTGGAAAAGGGCGAGATCGTTCCGGTTCCGGATATGAAGTTCCCCACCCAGTGCGACGCGCTGCAAACCCCGGCGACCTGGCCGATCAACTTCGCTGTGCTGAAAGCGCGCGTTGCGCGGGGCTATGCCGTCACCGCCGCCGAAGTGCGAACGGCACAGCGCTGGGCCTTTTCAAACCTGCATCTGGTGGTCGAACCCGGCGGCGCGGCAGCGCTGGCGGCGGTGCTGGCAGGCAAGGTGCCAGTCGATGGCCGCACCGCGGTGGTGCTATCGGGCGGGAACACCGATGCCGATGCCTTTGCCAAGGTGCTGAGCGAGTAATCCTCCCCGGAACGGGGAGGGGGAGCCGAGTGCGGCGCGTGACGCGCGAGGGCCGCAGGATGGTGGAGGGGTACGTGCGAGTGATCACGAGCTCGCGTCACAACTGCCCTCCATAAACCCTGCCCTCGACGTCAGGATCACTCGCACGTACCCCTACCCCCCGCTTCGCGGCGGTCCCCCTCCCCGTTCCGGGGAGGAATGGTTGCATTTGACAATCGGTTTTTGCGGGACCAACTTCCCCGCACTTCGGATCGCAATCGAAGGGGGGAGAACCAATGGAAGCCAAAATGCTTGCGCCAGCCGCTGCGCTGGTGGCGTGGTCGTTAATCATGCTGGTGTGGCTTGCCGCCACCCGTTTGCCGCCGCTGTTCAAGCAGCCCGGCGGACTCGGCGCCGCCAAACCGGGCGGGCGCGGACAGGATCTGGAAGGCGTGCTGCCTGACAGCATCAACTGGAAATCGCACAACTATACCCACCTGATGGAGCAGCCGACGCTGTTCTATGCAGTGGTGGTGATCCTGGCAATGATGGGTCCCAATGCCGGCGATGTGGCGATTGCCTGGGGCTATGTCGCGCTGCGGATCGTCCATTCGATCTGGCAGGCCACCGTCAACAAGGTCTCGGTGCGCTTCACGCTGTTCATTCTGTCCACGATCTGCCTGCTGCTGCTGGCGATCCACGCGTTTGAACTGACCGTTCTGGCTTAAAAGGGGGAGATTACCAATGATTCAAGCTGAAATCCTGCAACCGCTGGCCGTCCTGGCCGGCTGGACCATGATCATGTGGATCTGGATGTACGCCACCCGCATTCCCGCGATCAACAAGCTGCCCAAGCCGACCGAGCCGGGCGCCGATGCCGGCTGGACCGGGGCCATGCTCGAAGGGCTGATCCCGCGCGAAATCCAATGGAAGGCGCACAATTACAACCATCTGCATGAAGCGCCGACGGTGTTCTATGCGGTGGCGCTGGCGCTGGCGATTACCGGCCAGGGCGATGGGCTCAACGCCAAGATCGCCTGGGCCTATGTCGTGATCAGGATCGTCCATTCGATCTACCAGGCCACGGTCAACAAGGTCATGCCGCGCTTCCTGCTGTTTGCCCTCTCCAGCCTGTGCCTGATGGCGCTGACGCTGCACCTGGTGCTCGCCCAGTTCCACTCAGGCTGATTGGCTGGACCAAAATTACGCCGCTCCTGCAAGGGGGCGGCGTTGTTACAGGTAGCCGCCGTCCTGGTAGATCAGCGGGGCAACTTTCCCGCTGATTCGCGCCTCGACAACGCGGGCGATGACGATTGAATGGGTCGCATAGGCCAGCATGGTATCGACCACGCAGGCCAGATTTGCTTGGGCTTCGGCCAGTTCCGGCAGGCCCTGCGATCCCATTTGCCAACTGCCGATCGCAAAGCGCTGGTCATGCGGCAGACCGCCGCCGAAGGCCGCCGAAACGTCATTCTGGTGTTTGGACAGCAAGTTGACCGACAGCGGAGCGCCAGGATTAAGCGAAGCATGAATGCTGGTGGCGCGGTTGACGCAGACCAGCAGCGCAGGCGGATCAATCGTCAGTGAAGTGACCGAAGTCGCAGCCATGCCGACCGGACCGTCGTCGCCCCGCACCACCACCACCGCGACCGACGCGGCAAGACGGCGCATCGCCGATCTGAATTGGTCTGGCAGGCTATCGCTCATGGCATCAGGCAGTCCGGCTTGGGCACCGGCACAATCACCGGCTGTCGCCGCCATAGCGAGATCCGGCCCTTGTTGCCACCGCTGGGGTGTCAAAACATCTTGCGGAAATTGAGCCCGATCACCCGCCCGCGGGGATCGAGGTAGTCTGGCTGGTAGGACAGCGGTACCGTTCCGGTTTCGTCGGTCACCCGCTGGCGCGAACCCAGCAGGTTCTCGATCCGCAGCGAAAGCCGCGAGCCTTTGAGGAACTTGGCTTTTTCGACCAGCTTGGGTTGCATCCCCAAATCGACGAACAGGAACAGGTTAATATTGGCGGTGCTGCCAAAGCGCAGATCGCTGGTGCCCGGCAGGCCCGATGCGGCCAAAGTGGTCGGTGCTTTCCAGGTTCCGGAAACGAAGCTGCCCATCCCCTTGTAGAACACGCCGCCGTTGAATTCGACACTGTGGCGCGGCGTGCCTCCGCCGCTCAGAGCGTCGCCGTCGAGCAAGTCCAGCACTGGCCCGCCCGGCGTGACCAGCACCCGGCTTTCAAGCTCGGCGGTGTGGAACAACCCCAGGCTCCAGCGCCCTGGCTGGCCGCCACCACCCATCATCGCCATCATCCCGCCGCCGCGGCCACCGCCGCCAGCGCGTTGTGGCTGACTGCCGGGAGGAGGCCCGCCGGGCGGTCGCTGGCCGGTCCCGCCGCCGCGCCCGCCGAACATCGCGCCCATCATCCCGCCAGCGGGCGGCGCCTTGCCAAACCCTTGCGACAGGTTGACGCCCCAGCGCAGCCGCGCGCTTTCCTGGCGGAAGAAGGTGACCGGGCGCTGGTCGATCGCGATCAGCTGGCCGCCGACACCGCGGGTTACCCGGCCGGGAAAGGCGGCCTCGATCTCAGGCGTGAGCAGTGGGAACGATGCGGTGACGTCGCTCGAACGGTTGCGGAAGTATTCGGCCACGACGTTTGAATTGCTCAGAAACGGCAGCTGCCAGTTGACCCCCAGCTTGAGATCGCGCTGGCTTTCCTTGCGAAGCAGCGGGTTGCCGCCGCTGGTCAGCGTCACCAGCGCGGTTTCGCCGCGGGTGAAATCATAGACCGCGACATTGAAGATCTGGGTCAACGGATTGCCAAGCTGGCTGATCGCCGGGGCCGACTGGTTGGAAATGTAGCTGGCTTGCAGGCTCAGCTTGCCGGTCGGGGCCCAGGTCAGCCCGGTGCTCCAGCTGTTGACCGCGCCAAAATCCGACAGATGGGTCCAATCGGCGCTGAGGTTGAGCGTCACATCGCCGATTTCGCCCAGAAAGCCCTCGCGCCTGCTGGTCAGCGGCAGGCCCAGGTTGATCCCGCCGAGCAATCGTCCGCGTTTGAGCGAAACCGGGCCGAGCGGGTTGATATCGTTGCTGCTGTCCAGCCCGACCCAGGTGTAGCCGGCTTTGATGGTCGCGCTGACCTGCCCGGCCGGCAACCGCAGCGGGCGGCCGATCAGGGTGACCAGGTTCTCGATCCGGTTGGTGGTGCTCTGCGCCCGGTCGGTCGCCCCACTGGGATCGCCGCGGCGATCGGTCAGGGTGCGGTTCTCACCGTGGGTGGCGTCGATCGTCGCGCTCAGTTGCCAATTGCCCAGCGACTTGTTGAGCCCTGCCCCGCCCTGCAGCGTTGTGGTCCGGTTGCGCTGTTCGATCGGCTCGATCGTTCCGCCCGCCAGCAGCACCGAATCCAGCCCCTGCAAGCGGCGACTGTCGGCTCGGTTGGCCGCCCCGCTCAAGGTTATCTGCCCGGCCATGCCGCCTTTGCCGAGACCGCGAGTCCAGGCCAGGTTGGCGCCAACACTGCGCGAATCCGCGATCAGCGTGCGGAATTCAGCCGGATCGGGCGCACCGGGGGCTGGCGGAACCTGCTGGATTACGCCGCGTTCAGCCTCGAACAGCGGACTGGTATCGCTGGTCGAAGCGGTCAGGCTGAGCCGCGAGGGGCCGCCGATCCGGGTCAGGGTCGATTCGAGCGACCAGTTCGAGAACCCGCCCAGCGTGGGCAGCGAATAGCCGCCTTCGACCGCGATCGAGCGGAACTTGTCCTTGAGGATCAGGTTGACCACCCGGGTATCGGGCGGAAAGCCGAATTTGAGCGCGACTTCCTCGGGCAGGATCTCAACCTTCTTGATCGATTCCGGCGGATAATTACGCATTTCGCGGAAGTTGGTGATCCGTTGGCCGTTGACCAGGACTATCGGCATCCCGCCTTCGCCGCGCCCGCGGCCCGATCCGGTTTGCGGGCTGACCCGGCTGAGCAGCTCGCTGACCGATCCCACCCCCATCGCCTGGATTTCGGCCTCGTCAAACGTCGCGACCGGCGATAGCGGCGTATCGACCCGGCCGCGCAGGCGCTCGGCCACAACGACGATGTCGTCTTTGGCGGACGGCTGGTCCTTCTGCTCCTGCGGCGCGGGCGCTTGCTGGGCCAGCGCGGGAAGCGCGTACAGCATCAAAGGCAGGCTGATCGCGCGGCGCTTCATGATTACTTGAATTCCAGTTACTACCGCCGCGCTAGCCGCACGATGAACTGAGCGGCCTTAGCTGCGCTTTCGACCAAACACTTGTAACAAATTGTCAGACTGTCGATCGGGATCGACGAACGGCCATAGGCTTCCCTTTTTGCTGCCGCACGGCTATGGGGCGCCGCAATGCTGATATTCAACAACGGAAACTAGACGCGGATGGCGAAAGAAGAACTACTCGAAATGCGCGGGCAAGTGGTTGAACTGCTGCCCAACGCGATGTTCCGCGTCCG
>JANPMA010000287.1:0-7898 GCA_031422595.1 Novosphingobium sp.
GTCTATTCGGGCCAGAACGTGATCGACGGTGCGGGTAACACCTATGTCATGGCTCCGGGCGAGTACCGTTTCCCGCTGGCCGCGCTTGGCCGGTACCGGATCGTGATCGAGCCGCCAGCGCCCTATACCGCGCCCTCACTCGCCACACCGGCCCAACTTTCGACGCTGCGCCGCCCTGATGGGCTGCCGATGATAATCCTGCCGGCCTCGTTCGGCGGCACGCTGACGCTGGATGGCCCAGCGCCGGTCCGGGTTGATATTCCGCTCGATCACCCGCCGATGGCGGTTTCACTGAGCAAGGTCGCCTCGCGGCCGGTCGCGCAGCCGGGCGATGCGGTGTTCTATACCGTCACGGTCCGCAATCAGGATCCGCTGGGGCCCAAGCGCGGCGTGACGCTGGTCGATACACCGTCGCCGTGGCTGCGGCTGCGGCCGGATTCGGTGCGGATCGATGGGGTCGCCGCTCCGGGCGCGGTGCAGGTCTCACCCGACGGGCGCAGCCTGACCCTGCAACTGGGCGACATCGCCTCGCTCGACAGCCGCACGATTACCTATGCGATGACCGTGCGCGCCGATGCCCCGGCCGGACAGGCCGAAAACCGCGTTGTCGCGACCGACAGCCGCGGGCTTTCAACCACCGCCGGGGCGGTGATCCGGATCGATCGCAACGAACTGGCCGCACGCGTGACCATTATTGGCCGGATTACCGACGGCGGCTGCGCGGTCGAGGGCGAACATCAAGGAATTCCGGGCGTTCGTGTGGTGATGGAAGACGGCACGTTCGCAATTACCGACGCCGATGGCCGCTATCACTTCGATGGCGTGGTGCCAGGCACGCATGTTGTCCAGGCGCAGTGGCAAACGCTGCCCAAGGGCGGTGTTTTCACCGATTGCACCCGTTCGACCCGCAGCGCTGGTAGCGCCAGCTCGCGCTTCGTGATCGGGCAGGGCGGCAGCCTGGTGGTTGCCGATTTTTCCGCGAAACTGCCTGAAGGCACGCAGGTAAAACACGAAAATAACAGTGTAAAACTTGGATATGAGGCTACCGAGGGCAAGCCTGGGGCCAAGTCCGCCGATCAGCTGGCCAGCGAAGCTGCCGAGCGCAGCGCTGCGGGTGCTGACGTCGACTGGATGGCCAAGGGCGATGGCCCGACCGAATTTCTGTTCCCCGCAGTGGACCACAACCCGCGCGCTCCGGCGATCCGTGTCGCGATCCGCCACCGTGCAGGCCAGAAGGTCGAGCTGACGGTCGGCGGCAAGCCGGTCGAACCGCTGAGCTTCGATGGCGCACGGGCGGCTCCGGGCGGAACCTATGCAGTCAGCCTGTGGCGCGGGATCCCGCTGACCGGGGAAGTGACCCGCCTTGCCGCGGTTGTCCGCGACGACAAGGGCAAGGAACTGGCCCGCCTCTCGCGCGACGTCTTCTATTCCGCCACCCCGGCACGGGTCGAACTGCTGCCGACCAAGAGCAAGCTGATCGCCGACGGTTCGTCCCGTCCGGTGCTGGCGCTCAGGATCCTCGATCACGGCGGCCGGCCGGTTCATGCCGGCCTCACCGGCGAATTCAGCCTGTCCTCGCCCTATGAAAGCGCCGCAGCGATCGACGCGCTCCAGCAGCGCCAGCTTTCGGGCCTTGGCCGTCAGGCCCCGCGCTGGATGGTCAAGGGCGATGATGGCATTGCCTATGTCGAGCTTGCCCCGACCATGGCCAGCGGCAAGCTGCACATGGAATTCAACTTCAGCGACGGCCAGCAGCGCCGCCGCCAGGAACTTGACGCCTGGGTGGTCCCTGGTGATCAGCCATGGACCGTGGTGGGGCTGGCTGAGGGTACCGTGGGCAAGGGCGCACGCGGCACAGTCGGCAAAGGCATGGAGCGCACCGGCGCTTTCGACAGCGACCTTGGCGAACATGCCCGAGTGGCTTTCTATGCCAAGGGTCCACTGGTCAAAGGCCTGCTGCTGACCGCCAGCTATGACAGCGCGAAGCAGAAGGACGATCACCAGCTTTCGGGCACGATCGATCCGCGCGCCTATTACACGGTCTTCGCCGACGGTTCCGACCGCCGCAGCGATGCCGCCAGCCGCGACAAATTCTACCTCAAGCTCGAAAGCAGCAAGGGTTATGCCTACTACGGTGATTTCGAGGCCGGTTTCGACCAGACCCAGCTCGCCCGCTACCAGCGCAGCGCGACGGGCCTGAAGGCCGAAGTCAATGCCGGCGGCTTCCACGCCCAGGGCTTCGCCGCCAAGCTCGCCACCACGCACCGCCGCGACGAGATCCAGGGCGGGGGCATCTCGGGCCCCTACCGCCTCTCCAGCCGCGCGCTGATTGCGGGCAGCGAAGTGGTGACAATCGAAGTGCGCGACCGCTTCCGCAGCGAAGTGATCGTCGAGCGCCGCAGCCTGACCCGTTATGTTGACTACACGATTGACCTGCTGAGCGGCACGATCACTTTCAAGGAACCCGTGCTGAGCCGCGATGCCGAGCTCAACCCGCAATTCATCGTGGTCGACTACGAACTCGATCCCGCCACCGCCAAGGGCGGCGAATGGAACGGCGGCGTCCGCGCCGACCTGACCGTGGCGAACGGCGCGCTGCGCCTCGGGGGCAGCGTGATCACCGATACCAGCGCCAACAATGCCACCCGCACCACGCTGATGGCGATCGACCTCAAGGCCCGCCTTGGCCAGAAGACCGAGCTGCGCGCTGAATATGCCCGCAGCCACAACCAGGGCGCGCAGGCCGATGCCTGGTTGGTCGAAGTGGAACACCACTCGGGCCGGATCGACTTGCTCGCCTATGCCCGTCAGGCGCAGCGCGAATTCGGGCTGGGCCAGAGCGCCGGGGCCGAGCTCGGCCGCCGCAAGCTGGGTGTCGATGCCCGCGTGCGGATCACCCCTGATCTGTCGGTAGTGACCAGCGGCTGGGTCGATGACAGCCTGACCGACGGCACCCGCCGGGTCGCGGTGCAGACCGGACTCAACTGGCGCAATGCCAAGGGCGACGCGCGGATCGGTTTCGCGCATTTCAACGACAGGTTGCAAGACGGCAGCCAGGCCAATAGCGACGTGATCGAAGCCTCGGTCTCGCGCCGGTTCCTCGACAACAAGCTCGAGATCAGCGCCGCGACCAGCTTTGCAATTGGCAAGAGCGAGTCGGTCGATCTGCCCGAACGCCACCGCTTCACCGCGCGTTATGCGGTCAGCCAGGCGGTCAAGCTGGTTGGCACCTACGAGATCGCTATCGGCGAAACCATCGACGCCCGCACCGGCCGAATCGGGGTCGAAGTGGCTCCGTGGAGCGGAGCGCGGGTTACCGGCATGCTCGGCCAGCAGGAAATCAGCGAACTGGGCAAGCGCAGCTTCGCCGCGTTCGGCCTGTCGCAATCCATCCCGGTGACCAAGAACCTGACGCTCGACGCCACGCTCGATTCGAACCGCACGCTCTCGGGCTTCAATCTCAATGACCTGGTCAATCCCGCGCATCCCGCCTCAAGCGGCGGCTCGATTGGCGAGACCGGCGCGCTGGCCGAAGACTTCACCGCGATGACGCTGGGCGGAAGCTGGCGCTCGGGCCTGTGGAGCGCCACACTGCGCGGCGAATGGCGCGACGGCGAACTGGGAACCCGCAAGGGCGCGACTTTCGGCGCGATCCGCCAACTCGGCAATGGCTCGATGCTGGGCACAGGGGCAACCTGGACCAAGGCCAATGCCAGCACCGGCGCGACCAGCGAAGTGTTCGACGGCGCGATTGCCCTGGCGCACCGCCCGGCCAATTCGGACTTTGCCTTCCTTAGCAAGGTCCAGTTCCGTTCCGACGTGGTCCACGGCGCCGTCGAGGGCGAAGCCGGGGCCGCCGGCCGCTCGATCTTCACCATCAACGGCGATGCCCGCTCTGACCGCCTGCTCGCCAGCCTGTCGGGCGACTGGACCCCGCGCGGCAAGCAGGACGGCCAATATGTCCAGCGTCATAATCTGGGCTTCTTCCTGGGCGCGCGGCACAATTTCGACCGCTTCGAAGGCTATGACCTGTCCACCACCACACTGCTGGGCGGGCTCGACCTGCGCTATGGCATCGGTGAGCACTTCGAGATCGGCGCGATCGGCAATGTCCGCTACAACGTCCAGGACAAGACCGCGCAGTTCTCCTACGGCCCGCAGATCGGGATTTCGCCGACCAAGGACGTGCTGCTGCTGATCGGCTACAACGTTGCCGGCTTCCGCGACCCAGACTTCTCGGCCGCGCGCAACACCGACCAGGGGCTGTTCGCCACCATCAAGCTCAAGTTCGATGCCGAGAGCTTCGGCTTCCTGGGGCTGGGGCGGTAGGGATAACATCGGACGAATCTCGTTCTCAATAGCCCCTCCCCAGTGGGGAGGGGAGTCGATCCGCGATTTGATGGCAGCAGTCTAAGGGCTGGTCTTAACCGCGCGATTAGGCTCTATTCCTCGCAACCAAGGGGGAGAGAGCCATGAGTGAGAACACCGCACCCGAAACTGCCGCCACGCCGGGTCCATTGGCCGCGATCGCCATTACCGTCATCATTGTGGTGCTGATCGTCGCCTGGATCGCGATCTCGATCGGGGCCTTGGGGATGAGCGACACCACGCTGGTCGGGGCTTTCATGTTCCTGTGGTACTGGGCCAACAACGAGCAGATGCAATTCAACCGGCTGGTTCCCGCAATGCTGGGTTCGCTGGTCGGGATCGGGATTGCCTGGCTGCTGTGGTACGGACCCGCTGCCTATGGCGGGGCAGGGCTCGCGGGCGCGCTCGGGGTGCTGATAGTCTCGCTCTATCTCGACGTAACAAAGACCGTGCCGATCGCGGTCAACACCGCGACCATGCTGTTCCTGACCCTGGCCGCTGCGCCCTTGATCCAGTTGCAGGTTGATTGGCTGGAGCTGGTCAAATCGACCGTGCTGGGCGGGTTGTTCTTTGCCGGGGCGGTTTATGGCCTGCAGAAGCTGGCGGCAAGGTTTGCGCCCGGGCAGGGTCAATAGGAACATGCGGATGGGGGCGGCGCGACTCAGTCTGTTGGCCGGGCTGCTGGCTCTCGCGGTGCCCGCTCTTGCGCAGGAGTCGGACTGGCGCCCCATTTCCAACGCCGCCAATGGCAATTTCTCGGTCGAGTTCCTTGTCGATGCCAGTTCACTGCGCCGCCAGGGCGATGTGATCGAATTCATCGAGCGGGCGGAATTTACCAATCAACGCTTCGGCTGGAAGCAGGTGATCTCGCAGACCCAGATCAATTGCCGCTTCAACCGCAGTCGGACCGTCAGGATGCGGATCACGAAAACGGACGGGACTGTCGAGGTGCTCGATCAGCGCAAAGTGGCCAAATGGGCGGCTATCGTTCCAGAAAGCAACGGCGCTTTCGCCCGCGACTTCGTTTGCAAGGCAAAATGAACTGGCGGACAGGGTGGGATTCGAACCCACGGTGAGCTTGCACCCACGGCGGTTTTCAAGACCGCTGCCTTAAACCACTCGGCCACCTGTCCTATCGCTGGGGCCGCTAGCCGGTTTTGGGGCAAGCGGCAATTCCCGAATCGCTGCGGCTGTGCGACAAGGGTGGGATGATTGTTCTGCGGCGATTCCGATTTCCTGTTTTCCTGGGCGTGGCGATTGCGCTGGCTTCGGCTTCGAGCGGTAGCGTCCGCTTGCAGGATAACCTGCTGCTGCCGCCCCCGCCGCCGGTTTCCAGGCCGGTGGTTCAGCCTGTTGCGGCAGTGCCGGATCCAGCGTCCGGGTTTGATGGCTATCTGGAGCTGGTCCGGGCCAAGGCCCGCGCCCAGGGGGTCAGCCAGCGCAGCATCGAGGTCATGACCGCGGGGCTGACCTACAATCCCAAGGTCGTCTCGCTTGACCGCGCCCAACCCGGATCGCGTCCCGGATCGCCGCCGGCGTTCTGGCCCTATTACCGCGACCACGTCGATGCCGCGCGGATCAATGGCGGGCGCGACATGCTGGCCGCCAGCGCGGCAATCACCCCGGCAATCGAGGCCGAATACGGGGTTCCGTCCAGGATCCTGATGGCGATCTGGGGGCATGAGACCTTCTATGGCCGGGTCAAGGGCGATTTTGATCTGGCCCGCTCGCTCGCCACACTGGCCTATGAAGGCCGCCGCCGCTCGCTGTTCGAGGGTGAGTATATCGCGCTGATGAAGATGGCCGATCGCGGGGTGCCGCGCAGCAAGATGGTAGGCAGCTGGGCCGGGGCCTTTGGCAACCCGCAGTTCCTGCCTTCAATTTACCTGCGCCTGGCCAAGGACGGCGATGGCGATGGGTTTGCCGATATCTGGAACAATCGCGCCGATACCCTGGCCTCGATCGGCAACTACTTCCGCGATGCCGGCTGGCGACGGGGCGAGCCGTGGGGGGTGCGGGTGACTGTGCCGGCCGCGTTTGACCGCACGGTGCTGGGCGAAAAGCTGCTGGCGCCCAGCTGCAGCAATGTTCACGCGCGCCATTCGCAGTGGAAGACCGTGGCCGAATGGAAAGCACTGGGGCTGGTTCCGCAAGCCGCGATTGCCGATCAGACCATGGCCACCCTGTTCGAGCCCGACGGGCCGGGCAATGGTTCATTCCTGTTAACCGGGAATTATCGGGTTATCCTGCATTATAACTGCTCGAACTACTACGCACTGTCCGTGGGGTTGCTTGCAGATGAGATTTCGCGTTGATCATGCTCTGCCGCTTGCGGCGCTGACCCTGCTTGCCGCTTGCGGGGGCGGGGGTGCGCGCGCCGAAGGCACTCCGGTTCAATCGGCCGCGGGTCCGGCGGGGGACTATCCGGTGGTGGTCGGCCCGGCCTATGCGGTCGGCGGGGTCACTTACACCCCGGTCGATACCATGAATTTCGACACGGTCGGGCGTGCCGCAGTGGGCGGCGATGTCGGCAGTGGCATCACCGCCGCGCACCATACCCTGCCGCTGCCCAGCTATGTCGAAGTGACCGCACTCGATACCGGCCGAACCATTCTGGTCCGGGTCGAACGCCGCGGCCCGATGCAGAGCAAGGCCTCAATCGAGCTTTCGCCCGGCGCGGCCGCGCAATTGGGCGTGATCGGCCTGGCCCAGCCCGCGGTGCGCGTGCGCCGGGTCAACCCGATCGAGCCCGAACGCGCGCTGCTGCGCACCGGCCAGCCTGCTCCGGCGCGAATGGATACACCCAAATCGCTGTTGGTGGTGCTCTACCGCAAGCTCGATAGCCAGGAAGGCGTGACCCGCCCTGCGCCCGACGCGGCACCCGCTCCGGCTCCGACTCCCGCGCCTGCACCCAAACCGGACAAGGGCAAGAAGCCCAAGCCGGTCCCGGTACCTGCTCCGGCACCAAAGCCCGCTCCGTTACCCGCGCCTGCTATCGCACCGGCCCGGGCACCTGTAGCGCAAGGCAAGTTCGTGGTTCAGGTCGGGGCATTCTCGAACCAGGCCAATGCCAAGGCCGCGGCCGCCAAGACCGGCGGATCGGCCAGCCTGGCTGGCAAGCTGTGGCGCGTGCGGATGGGGCCCTTCGCTTCCGAAGCCGATGCCAGGGCCGCCTTGGCGAAGGCCAAGTCCGCAGGCTATAGCGACGCCCGAATCCAGCGCGCGGACTAAGACCTAGCCCCCACGCTGCGGCGAGGGGCTTGGGCTTGTTCAACTGGCGTTTCCTGCTGGCACCGGCGCTGGTCATGACCGGCGCGGCTTCGCAGGCCATCAAGGTACCGCCCGAAGTGGTGGTTCCCGCTGAAGTTGAGAACGCGCGGCTCGCCCCGATCGCCTTGCTCGCCGACATTTCCTCAGGCCAGATCCTGTTCGCCCGCGCGGCGGACAAGCGAATGCTGCCTGCCTCAATGACCAAGGCGATGACCGCGCTGGTCGCTTTCGATCTGATCAAGCAGGGCAAGCTCGACGAG
>JANPMA010000288.1:0-1991 GCA_031422595.1 Novosphingobium sp.
GGCGGCGGGCGCAGCAGCGCGCGCGAAACCGCCGCGCGGGTTGCGGCAGGCGCGGTCGCGCGGTTGGTGATTCCGGAAGTGGCGGTGCTGGCCTGGGTCAGCGAGATTGGCGGCGATGCCATCGAGCCGGCCAATTTCGACGCCAACGAAATCGGCCAGAACCCGTTCTTCTGCCCCGATCCGGTCGCGGCCGCCCGCTGGGAAAAGCTGGTAGACGAGGCGCGGCTGGCCGGCAGCTCGATCGGCGCGGTGGTCGAATGTGTGGCGCAAGGGGTGCCCGCGGGCTGGGGCGCGCCGATCTATGGCAAGCTCGATGCGGACCTTGCCGCGGCATGCATGGGAATCAACGCGGTCAAGGGCATCGAAATCGGCGACGGTTTCGCCGCTGCGCGGCTCAGCGGCGAAGGCAACGCCGATCCGATGCGCCCCGGAAAAGGGGACAGTCCCCTTTTTCTGGCCAACCACGCCGGCGGGATCGCGGGCGGGATCAGCACCGGCCAGCCGGTCAAGGTCCGCGTCGCGTTTAAGCCGACCAGTTCGATCCTGACCCCGGTCGAGACGATCGACCGCCAGGGCCAGGCCGCCGAAATCCGCACCAAGGGCCGCCATGACCCCTGCGTCGGGATCAGGGGCGTGCCGGTGGTCGAAGCGATGATGGCGCTGGTCTTGGCCGATCACAAGCTGCTCCACCGGGGGCAATGCGGCTGACGTGGGCACCTATGGCGTCCTGATCCTGGGCTTCATCGGCGCGCTGTGGTGGTACAATCATCAGCGCCAGCAGCGGCTCACTTCCGATCCGGGGCAACACCACCTTTCCTCGCTGCTGATCGCCGCCGCATTTGGCCGCGACGGCGTGACCCGCGCGCAGGTGCAGGAACAGCTTTCGCGCATTTCCAAAGGTAGCGCCGACCGCCGCGTCCGCCTGACCCACGCAGTCATGCTGGCCCGCAGCGAAGCCGCGCCGGATTTGTATGAGAAAGTGCTGGCCTTTTCGCGGGGGCTCTAAATCGGGGACACAATACGAATTAAATTTCAATTCGTATTGTGTCCCCGATTTAGTGACGCGCCATTCGTAACCCAACCCCGTCACCCTGAACTTGTTTCAGGGTCCATTTCGCCGATTACCCGTATTGCGGAATCGAGAGAAACCTCGCGGCATGGTTGCGTTCGCGCGGCAGTGCGGGGGCTTGCGGGACGATGGGCCCTGAAACAAGTTCAGGGTGACGGGGCGGGAGGCGGAGGAATTACCCCCTCAGCACCGCCCCCAGCTTCGCCGCCGCGCCAATCACCCGCTCTGCGATGGCCTTGAGTTCGGCTTCGTCATAGCTCTTCTCGCCGGGTTGCAGGGTCACTTCGACCGCCAGGCTTTTCTGGCCTTCGGGCACGCCTGCCCCGCGGAAGTCGTCGAACAGACGGACGGCGACCACGTTGGCCTTGTCGCAGCCCCTGACCGCGCGGACCAGGTCTCCGGCGGGGAGCGCGCTATCGACCAGGAAGGCGAAGTCACGGGTCACCGACTGCAGGGCGGGCGGGGCATAGTGCGGGCGGGCGAAGTCGGCGGCCTTCCTGGCCGGAATGGCGTCGAGGTGGATGCCCGCAACGGCCACCGGCACATCGATGTCGAAGGCCTTGAGCACTGCCGGGTGAACCATGCCAAAGCTGGCCAGTTGCACCTTGGGCCCCAGCCGCAGCGTGGCTGACTGGCCGGGGTGGTAGGCGCTGCCGGCCTCACCCATCACCATCAGGCTATCGACCGGCGCGCCGGCTTCGCGCAGCAGTTCGAGGCACATGGCCTTGGCATCGAACGCGTCGAAGCTTTGGGCCTTGCCGCTCTGCCACTGGCGCGGGGCCTTGTCGCCGGCCAAGACCAGCACCAATGTGGGATGCTCGCTTTCCGCGAGGTAGCGCAGTCCGATCTCGAACAGCCGGACTGTGCTGGCTCCGCGATCAAGGTTGCGGCGCACTGCCGAAAGCAGCCCCGGCAACAGCGA
>JANPMA010000289.1:0-5057 GCA_031422595.1 Novosphingobium sp.
GGCGGGTCGGGCAGGCCGTGGTTGCTGTCGAGGTGTATGCCGACCCGCGAGCCGATCACCCCCAGCCCGCCGGTGAAGCCCTGGCCATTGGCCATCAGCCGCCAGCCGCCATCGTGGCGGTAGACATCGACCAGATGCAGCGTGGCATTGCCGCAATTGGCCAGATCGGTCCGGAAGCGGAACGGATCGGCAGGGGTGTCGCCCTTTGCCTCGATCCAGGCCAGGTCCATGAAGGCCGCGCCGGTGCCCGGTCCGCCCGCGACATAGGCTATGGCCTGAACCCGGGTGACCTCGGGCGGCAGCTGCTCAAGCGCGACATCGGTGGTGAAACCGGCGTCGAACTTGACGAAAGGGTGTGCATCCTTGCCCGGCCCCAGCGCATAGGCCGGTTCAACCGCGCTGGCCTGCTCGCCAGCCAGGAACAGCACCACCAGCGAAAAGCGCGCGGCCAGCAATCCCGCGTTCCCGCATTCGAGCGAGAAGCGCAACTGGCTGCCCGACAGCTTGATGCGCTGTCCGGGGACAAGCTGGGTCATCGGCCGGACCTGTTCAGAGACTGACCCCCATCGAACCGGCCAAGGCCCCAAGCCCGCCTGCGAACCCTTCGCCGCGGGCCTTGAACTTGAAGCCGCCGGCTTCATTGGGGTCGCGGTACAGCTCGCCAAAGATCATCGCGGTTTCGACCGAGGCGTCTTCCGACAGGTCGTAGCGGGCGATCTCCGACCCGTCGCGTTCATCGACCACGCGGATGAAGGCGCGCTGGACCATGCCGAAGTTCTGGCGGCGCTGGTCGGCCTCGTGGATCGTCACGGAAAAGGCAATCCGCTCGACATCGGCGGGCAGCTGGCCCAGCGAAACGGCAATAACTTCGTCATCGCCTTCGCCTTCGCCGGTCAGGTTGTCGCCCTTGTGGACTACCGAGCCGTCGGCCGAGCGCGCCTGGTTGTAGAAGATGAAGTCCGCATCGCTGCGGACCTTCCCACCCGCACCCAGCAGGAACGCCGAGGCGTCGAGATCGAAAGCCGCGCCGTCCGTAACCCGCGTGTCCCAGCCCAGCCCGACTTGGATCGCGCTGAGGCCCGGGGCCTGTTTGGTCAGACTGACGTTGCCGCCCTTGGTAAGCGAAACTGCCATTGTATTCCTCCTTGCAGGCGCGCGGCCGATCAGCCGATGTTCACGCCGAAATTGCGCGCCATCGGGCCAAGCCCTCCGGCAAATCCTTGTCCAACCGCGCGGAACTTCCATTCTTCGCCGTGGCGATAGACCTCGCCAAAGATCATTGCGGTTTCGGTCGAGCTGTCTTCGGTCAGGTCATAGCGGGTGATCTCATTACCGTTGCTGCTGTCAACGATCCGCACGAAGGCGTTGCTGACCGAACCGAAGTTCTGGCGGCGGGCTTCGCCATCGTGGATCGTGACCCCGACAGCAATCTTTGTAATCTCGGCGGGAACCTGGCTGAGATTGACCTTGACCGCTTCGTCGTCGCCGTCACCCTCACCGGTCAGGTTGTCACCGGTGTGTTCGACAGAGCCGTCGCTCGACTTGAGATTGTTGTAAAAAATGAAGTCGGCGTCCGAGCGAACCTTGCCTTCTGCATTGAGCAGGAAGCAAGAGGCGTCGAGATCGAAGGCCGCGCCATCGGTCGAGCGCACGTCCCAGCCGAGCCCGATCAGGATGTTCGAGAGCCCGGGGGCTTCTTTGGAAAGGCTGACATTTCCGCCTTTGGAAAGACTGACACTCATCGTTTTTCTCCATCGATGCGAAGCCCGGATCGCTGATCCGGGCCGGTTGTCGTTTCGCTTATTTGCCGCCCGCGGCTTCGGTCTTGTTGTGGCGAACCGAGGAATAGAACGCCAGCCCGATCAGCGTCGCACCGATCAGCCCGGTCACCGTTTCGGGGATATGCATGCCGGGAATGACACTGCTGAGCATGATCAGCGCCAGCGCAATAATCGCCCAGAACGCGCCGTGTTCAAGGTAGAGGTATTGGGCCAGTGTGCCCTTTTCGACCAGCATGACCGTCATCGACCGTACGAACATCGCCCCGATCCCCAGCCCCAGGGCAATGATGATCAGGTTGTTCGAAAGCGCAAAGGCCCCGATCACCCCGTCGAAACTGAACGAGGCGTCGAGCACTTCGAGATAGAGGAACGCCCCCAGCCCGGCCTTCTGGACGCCATCGGCTGCTTCGGGCGCTTCAAGCGCGTTGCCAACCCATTCGACCGCGAAGAACGTTGCGATTCCCATCAGTCCCGCGACCAGGAAAGTACGCGCATCGGCGCCATCGGCGACCTGATTGGAGATCAGGTAGAGCAGCACGATGGTCAGGATGATTTCGAACGCCTCAAGATCGGCGAATTTCTTGAGCGGACGCTCGATTGCGCCGATCCAGTCATGCTCCTTGTCCGAATCGAAGAAGAACTTGAGCCCGACCAGCAGCAGGAAGGCCCCGCCAAAGCCCATGATCCCGGCGTGAGAGCCCTTGATGATCTCTTCGTATCGCTTGGGATCGTCTAGCGCGAGCTTGACCGCTTCAATCGGGCCAATCGAAGCCGCGACCACCACGATCAGCAACGGGAAGACGATCCGCATCCCGAACACCGCGATCGCGATACCCCAGGTCAGGAAGCGCCGCTGCCAGACCGGGTCCATGTCCTTGAGAACCGTGGCGTTGACCACCGCATTGTCGAACGACAGCGAAACTTCCAGCACACCCAGCACCAGACAGATCCACAAGGTGGCCAGGGCCACGCTGACCCCGCCCATCGCATAGCCGTAGTAGGCTCCCAGCCCAAGGCAGACCGCCGTGAACAGCAGACTGCCCGTGAAGTACTTCATCATGGTCGTGTTCCCCCCATTGGCTGCATTCTTCGCATGCCAATCAATCCTTGCTGCCCGCGCTCCAGCGAAAGCCGAAGCCCAGCCGCTGGTCGTATTCGCTGTGATCGCGGAAATATTCGACCAGGCGGGAAATCTTGAGCTGCCCGCCTTCGTTTTCCAGCACCGCGATCCCGCAGAAGCCGCGATCGTTGCGGCCTTCGGTCATCCGCACTTCGATTGGCGGCTGATCGGGCGCGGTGATCGTTACCACCCCGTCGGTCGACGACCAGTTGGGCGCGCCTTCATAGATATAGGCAAAGACCGCGACCCGGCGGATAGCGGCCCATTGCCCGCCGTTGATCCGCATCGTCTCGCCCCCGGCAACATCGCCGGTTCGGTCATCGCCCGATAGCGCGACGAATGGCATGTCGTGGAAGTCGCCGAAGCGGCGGCCCAGGGCCTGAACCACGGTCTTGTCGCCGCTGGCCAGTTCGATCATGCAGCCCAGGTCGAGGTCTATGGCATTACCGCCGCCGAAGAAGCCCTTCTTGCCGCGGTTCCAGTTGAGGTTGACCTGGATCTCGCCAAACGAAGCGCCGCGCTTTTCGAGACTGATCGAGGGCCGGCCCTTGTCGAGCGAGATCTTCGACAGGCTGATCGGGGCTGTGGATGGCGTAGGTGGAGGTGGAGGCGGCGGGGGCGGAGGCGGCGGTGGTGCCGGCGCGGGTTCGTCCGCCACGTCGATCCCGAACGAGCGCGCCAGCGGTCCCAGCCCGCCGTTGAAGCCTTGTCCGACCGCGCGGATCTTCCAGCCGCCGCGGCGATAGATCTCGGCCACCATCAGCGCGGCCTCGGTCGCACTGCCCAGTGCCGGGGCATAGTCGATGATCGCCGCGCCGCCCTGGCTGACAGTCAGCTTGAGGCCATCGTGGCGCGCCAGGGTCGATCCGCCGGCGCTGCTATCGACAGTGACGCAGAACACCACCTTGTCGATATCGTCGGGGATCGCAGCCAGGTCGATTTCAAAGCGCACATCGGTGCTGCTGTTTCCTGCGACCTTGACTGCGCCGCCGGCACCGTTGGGCTGGTTGAAGAACACCATGTCGGCATCGGAGCGGACCTTGCCCGACGCGCCAAGCAGATAGGCCGAGGCATCGAGCCCGGCCGTTCCGGCCAGCGGCCAGTCGATCGCCACGCTGATTGCGGCACCATCGAGCTGGGTATTGCCCCCAGTTTGCAGCGTCTGCATCGGGATTGGATCCTCCTCGGCCTGGAATTCTAGAGCGTGCGGACGATCGCCGGCATCATGTCGTGGAAGGTTTTGCCCGAAGTGATCGCGCCGACCGCGGTCATGGTCCAGCCCGAACCGCTGCGGGTCAGCTTGGCCATGATCTGCGCGGTGTGCGAACCGCTGCCGGTCAGGTCATAGCGGGCCATTTCCTGCCCGGTGGTGGCATCGACCAGCCGGCAGAAGGCATTCTCGATCCGGTCGAATGTATCGCCCTGGAACGAATTGACAGTGAAGACCAGGGTCTGCACTTCGGCCGGAACGCGCGGCAGATCGACGATGATCTGTTCGTCGTCGCCATCACCATCGCCGGTGCGGTTGTCGCCGGTGTGGACGATGCTGCCGTCCTCGCTGCGCAGCTGGCCGAACCACACCGCTTCAAGCGGCTGGCCCTGCGCGTTGAACGACAGGCACGAAGCGTCGAGATCAATCTCGTCGGTACCGCCCAGAAGCGCGCCAAAGAACCCCTTCTTTTGCTTGACGTCCCAGCCCAGCCCCATGATCACCCTGGTCAGCGCATCGCCATTGTTCTTCGCCAGCGAAACGCTTTGTCCCTTTGCCAAGCTTACCATGATTTCCTCTCCAGGCCGGATGTTGTTGCGGCGCATCCTGCAAGATCACCTGGGGACCCGCAAGCTACAATTTGGTAAACAAGCAAGAATTGGCCAGGCCCGGTCAAACGGTTCAGGCGGTTCAGCCGAACGGATCTTCGACCTTGCCGTAACGGCGCGTAACGAAATCGGCGTTGTTGGCGAAAGCATCAAGCTCGCTTTGCGCCAGATCGCGCGCCAGCGCCTCGACCCGGGCGCGCATCTTGCCCAGGGCCTCTTCCAGCACGAAGCTGGCCGAGCGCCCGGTCTTCTTGAAGATTTCCTTGCGGAATTCGACCGGCACATCGATGTAGCTGCGCAGCAGCTTGGGCAAGTGTTCGTCGCGCAGCTGCACCAGC
>JANPMA010000290.1:0-7415 GCA_031422595.1 Novosphingobium sp.
TTTGCGCCGGCGATCGGAATCTGGCTCTACGGGCACAGTTCGTGGGTCGGGTTCGTTGCGATCGAGCTGCTCTGCGCCACCGTGATCGTGCTCGGCATCAGAAACATGGCCGGTGATGAGGAACTGCTGCGCCCGCACTAGCTTTAGAGGATTTCGCAGACTGTCTCCTGCGGTCGACACAACCGCACGCCCTTTTCGGTTTCGACCAGCGGCCGCTCGATCAGCTTCGGCTCGGCGACCATCGCCGCAAGCACAGCGGCCTCGCTGGCTTGGGGCAGGCC
This sequence comes from Novosphingobium sp., assembly GCA_031422595.1. Taxonomy (GTDB): domain Bacteria; phylum Pseudomonadota; class Alphaproteobacteria; order Sphingomonadales; family Sphingomonadaceae; genus Novosphingobium. Next base: position 282 of record JANPMA010000290.1, read on the forward strand.
GCGCTCCTCGGCATCGGTGCCGCGCAGACGCAGGCCCTGCTGCGGAGTGATCCCGGCATCGCGGTATAGCTGGGCGAGCTTTTCCGCGCTGGGCGGAGTAATCAGGTATTCGACCACCGTCAGCTCTACTTCCGGCGCTTCCTGAAGGATCGCCAGGGTCTTGCGTGAGGTGCCGCAGCCCGGGTTGTGCCAGATTATTGCCTTCATGGGTTGCTCCTGCGCGGTTTGCCCGGCTCCTAGAAAGAAATCCGCCGCCGGGCAAATTTGATCCTTGTCAATGCGAACGATTCGCATTAGCGGCAGTCTTGTTATTGCAACTCATTCTCAATAAGGGCCTCATGACCAACCTTTCTCGCATCGCGCTTGCCGCGTCCGCCGCCGTCTGTGCATTCGTCTGGGCCGCCCCGGCGCTGGCCGAGGACGCCGGCGAAGCCCCCGCGATCATCGTCTATGGCCGCCCCGACGGCTACGACATCGAAAAGACCCCGACCGCGACCAAGACCCAGACCCCGCTGGTCGATGTCCCCCAGGCGGTGACCGTGATCAGCCGCGAGCAACTGGACGACCAGGGCCACCAATCGCTGGGCGAGGCGCTGCGCTTCGTTCCCGGAGTGGTGCTGGGCCAGGGCGAAGGCCACCGCGACCAGGTGACGCTGCGCGGCCAGAATTCCAGCGCCGACTTCTTTGTCGACGGGATTCGCGACGATGCCCAGTATTATCGCCCGCTCTACAACGTCGAGCGGGTCGAAGTGCTCAAAGGCGCCAACGCGATGATCTTCGGCCGGGGCGGCGGCGGCGGGGCGATCAACCGGGTGTCCAAGGCACCGGAATTTGTGCGGCTGCGCGGCTCGGCTTCGGGCGGCATCGATTCGTTCGGCGCCTGGAACCTCGCCGTCGATCTGGGCGTGCCGCTGGGCGATGACCTGGGGCTGCGGCTCAATGCCACCTACGAAGAGTTCGACAACCACCGCCAGAACTTCGGCGGGCACTTTGTCGGGGTGACCCCGACCCTTGGCGTCCGACTGGGCAGCGATACCCGGCTGACCATGACTTACGAATATGCCGAAGATCGCCGACTGACCGATCGCGGTGTGCCTTCGCAAAACAAGCTGCCGCTGCGCGGCTATGACGAAACCTCGTTCTCCAGCCCTGGGACCAATCCCAGCGAAGTTACCGCCCAGCTGGCCCATGCCCGGCTTGACCACCAATTCAGCGCCAGCCTCAGCGGCAACCTGACCGTCCAGTTCGCCGACTACAACAAGTTCTATTCGAACGTCTTTCCCGGAAGCGCGGTCAGCGCGACCAACACGGTCACGCTTTCCGCATACAATTCCGGCACCGACCGGCAGAACCTGATCGGCCAGGGCAACCTGGTCTGGAAAGGCAAGACCGGCGGCCTTGGCCACACCCTGCTCCTCGGCTTCGAAACGGGCGACCAGTCGACACGGGCCAATCGTTCGAACGCAAGCTTTGCCCCCGGAACGCTTACGCCGCCCGGCACAGTTGCCCTGGCAGAGCGGATCACCGTCCCCGCAACCACCTTTTCGCCGTTCAGCGCAAGCAATTCCAAAGCCAACTTTTGGTCGGTCTATGCGCAGGACCAGATCGACATTGGCGAGCACGTCAAGATCGTCGGCGGGTTGCGCTATGATCGATTCGAGATCGAGGCCACCAATCTGCGCGCAGTCCCTGCCCCGACCACTGCAAGGCGCACGGATGGCAAGTGGTCACCACGGGTTGGGCTTATTCTCAAGCCGAAGCCGAACATGTCGTTCTATGGCAGCTACGCGGTGAGCTTCCTGCCGCAATCGGGTGACCAGTTCACCGTACTCGATGCCACCACCCAGGCGCTCGCGCCCGAGGAATTCGAAAACCTCGAACTGGGCTTCAAATGGGATATCACGCCGGGCCTGGCCTTCACCGCTGCGGGCTATCGGCTTGATCGCCGCAACACCCGGGCCACCGACCCGCTTTCGGGCAATGCGGTGCTGAGCGGCAGCAGCCGGACCAAGGGCATCGAGCTGTCACTGGTCGGGCGGGTCACCAAGAACCTCGACGTCTCGATCGGCTATGCCCTGCAGGACGGCGAAGTGACTTCCACCACGACTGCTGCCCCGGCCGGGCGCAAGCTGGCCCAGTTGCCCCGACACCAGCTGAGCGCCTGGGCGCGCTATGACTTCACCCCCAGCCTGGGCTTGGGGCTGGGGGTGCTGCACCAGTCCAGCCAATATGCGACGATCAGCAATGGCGTACGCCTGCCGGCCTTCACCCGGATCGACGCGGCGCTGTTCTATGATGTCTCGGACAAGCTCTCGCTCCAGCTCAATGTCGAGAATGTGCCCGACACCGACTATTTCCCCGCCGCGCACACCGACAACAACATTTCGACCGGCGAGCCGATCAATGTGAAGCTGACCGCCCGGGTGAAGTTCTAACCGCGCCGCGCCTTGAGCCAGGCCTTGTGGGTCTTCTCAACCTCCAGCAGCGAGGCAAAGACCGACTTGTCGAGCTCGGTCGCGCCGGTGCGGCCCATGGCATAGATCTGGCAATAGAACCAGTATTGCACCGCGAAACTGTCGATCGCGTGCAGCGGCTTGATGCTGCGCAGGAAACCCAGCCAGCCGGGGATCAGCGCCAAGGTCTTTTCAGGCTCGGGCAAGCGCTCAGCCCCGGCCAGCAGGCGCGCCCCGCCATCGGGCTGGGCGCAAAGCGGGCGGCCCAGACCAATCACTTCGCCCGCACCCTGGCGCAGCGCCTCTTCCATTGCCGCAAGGCTACGGAAGCCCCCGGTGACCATCAGCGGGACCTTGACCTTGCTCTTCATGGCTTGCGCAAAATCGACGAAATAGGCCTCGCGCGCCAGGGTTGATGCGGCCACATTCTGCTGCTCGGCCGGCTCCATCCCTTCGAGCCCCAGCAGCTTGGGCTGCTCGTAAGTCCCGCCTGAAATCTCGATCAGGTCAACCCCTTCGGCCTCAAGCCACTGCGCGACCTGCAAGCTGTCTTCGAAGGCAAAGCCGCCGCGCTGGAAGTCGGCGCTGTTGAGCTTGACCGCTACCGCGAAGCCCGGCTTCACCGCCTTGCGCGTCGCCCGCACCGCCTCAAGCAGGAACCGCGCGCGGTTTTCCAGGCTGCCGCCCCACTGATCGCTGCGCAGGTTGGACCGCGGCGAGAGGAACTGCGAGATCAGATAGCCATGCGCGGCATGGACCTGGACCCCGTCGAAACCGCCCTCCTGGCAGATCGCCGCGGCCTGCCCGAACCGCGCAATCAGGTCTTCGATCTCTGCCCCGGTCAGCGCCACTGGCTCGCCGAACTGGCCGCCGGGCAAATCGACCGTTACCGCCGAGGGTGCCTTGGGGTGCGGGTTGACCACTTTCATCGTCTGGCGCCCGGCGTGGCTGACCTGCGCCCAGAACTGCGCCCCGCCGGCTTTGGCCGTTGTGGTCCAGCGGCGCATCGCATCGATCAAGGCCGGATCGCCAGGGCGGTCGACAATCACATTGCCGGGCCGCTCCAGATGGTCGGCATCGATCTGGACATTGCCCGACAGCAGCAGGGCGCATCCGCCCCTGCCCCAGATGCCGTAGAGCCGCTCAAGCTCGGGCGTGGGATTGCCCAGCGGATCGGCCAGTCCCTCGGTCATCGCCGCCTTGGCGAGCCGGTTGGAAAGCGTTGCGCCGCACGGCAGCTTCAGTTCGCTTTCGATCAAGGCTGGTTCCCGTTCATCGCCGGGACCGCGCGGGCGGCATCTTCGGGGGTGATCCCCGGCGCCGGGGCGGCGCTGATCGTTTCGAGCCGCCGCATCACCCGCCCGGCGCGCATGATCGCGCGGGTCAGCCGCGGGTAGACCCCGCAGCGGCACAGGTTGGGCACTGCGGCGGCGATGTCTTCGGCCGAAGGGTCTGAATTCCTGGCCAAAAGCGCTGCGGCAGCGATAGCGATGCCGGGGGTGCAGAACCCGCACTGGATTGCCTGTTCGGCCACCAAGGCCTGCTGGACCGGGTGCGAGCGGTCGGCCGAGAGGCCCTCGATCGTGGTAACTTCGCGGCCCTCAACCTCGGCGAGCGTGACCAGGCAACTCCGCAACGCCTCGCCATCCACCAGCACCATACAGGCACCACAATCACCCTCACCGCACCCATACTTGGTACCTGTGAGGTTGGCCGCGTCACGCAGACCCCACAGCAAGGGGGTCTGCGGATCGAGCTTGAATTCGAGGGCGCGGCCGTTGACGGTCAGTCGCGCCACGAACGATCAACCTTGTCGATTGTGCGCACCCAGGCGTCGAAATCGGCCTGGCCGGGCTGGGTTCCGGGGACCATCGATTCGTGCAGATCGCGCTGGTGCACCGCGATCACCTCGTCACTCACCAGCAGCGGCTTGCCCGCCGCCATGGTTGCCAGCTGAACCTCGCAGGCGCGCTGCAGCGACCAGTGCATGATGAAGATCTCGGGCAGCGAGCGGCCGAGGATCACCGGGCCGTGGTTCTTGAGCATCAGGATCCGCTTGTCGCCCAGGTTGGCAACCAGCCGCGCGCCTTCTTCTTCGCGCACAGTGACGCCTTCAAAGTCGTGGTAGGCCAGCCGCCCGATGAAATTGCAGGCATAGAAATTGACCGGCTGCAGCCCGCCTTCCATGCTGCACACCGCCATCGTCGCGGTGGTATGGGTGTGGCAGATCGCATGGGCCCAGGGCAGCTCGCGGTGGAACAGCCCATGCTGGGTAAACCCGGCCTTGTTGACCGGATAGGGGCTGCCATCGAGCGTATTGCCGTCGATATCGATCTTGACCAGGTTCGAGGCGGTGACTTCGCTGTAAAGCAGCCCGAACGGATTGATCAGGAACGTGCCTTCCTCACCCGGAACCTTGACCGAGATGTGGTTGTAGATCGATTCCGACCAGCCCAGATGATCGAACACCCGGTAACAGGCGGCCAGTTCCAGCCGGACCTGCCATTCTTCCTCGCTGCAATCCAGGTTGCGGCTGTGTGCGGTAAGCTGGGTGGCCATCGTCTCTCTCCGGTTTCGTTTCGCCACTCGTCTTAGGCGAGTTAGCCGCCGATGGAAATCCGCAATCCGGCCCACAGCGTGCGCGGCGCGCCCAGATCGATCGAGCCGGCCTGATTGCGCGTGACCACCGTCTCGTCGGTCAGGTTTTCAGCCCGCAGCACCAGGCTGAACCGCTTGCCCAGCGGGACCAGGACAAACGCATCGAGTGTGGTCGCGGCGGGCAGCAGATCGCTCTGCAAATCGTCCTCGTACTGCGATCCGGTGTGCTTGGCGGCCAGCGCCATTCGCCAGCCCGGCCGGGGCGCCCAGGCCAGTGTCGCGCTGGCAGCCAACCGCGGGGTTTGCGCGGGGCGTTTGCCGTCCAGCGCGCCGCTGGCCTCAACCTTGGCGTCAGTCCAGGCGAGCGAGCCATTGAGGCTGACTTGGCCAAGCCGTGCCTCGATCCCGGCCTCGATCCCCCGGGCATGGACCGCCCCCACATTGCGGCGTTCGCGCAGGTTGGTGCCGATCGTGACATTGGCGACCGCATGGCGGACTTTGTTGTCGAACGCGGTGAGCGAGAAGCGGATTGCTTCGCTGGGCGCCCAATCGAACCCGCCCTCGAACCCGAACAGCCGTTCGTTGACCAGCGCGGCATTGGCCCGCGTGGTCACCGGGAAGACCGTGAAAGGCCGGTAGAGCTCATTGAGCGTCGGCTGGCGCAGGCCGGAATAGGCCGATCCGCGCAGCATGAGGTCATCCCCCGCCCTGACCACCGCTCCGCCGCGCCCCGACCAGGCCCAGCCCGCGCGGGGCCCGAACTGATTGTTGATGGTCGTAACCCCGGCGGCATTGACCTCTCGGAAATAGCCATTGGCGATCGACCAGCGATCGGCCCGCACCCCGCCGGTCAGCGTCAGCGCACCCAGCGTCCAGTCGTGTTCGGCATAGAAACCCAGATCGGTATTGCGCCCGCCCGCCTGCCGCCGCGCGGTGACCAGCCCGGTGACACCCGAATAGGCATCTTCGAACATTGTCCCTTCGGAAACCCGCCAGTCAAACCCGATCCGCTGGACATGATCTGCCCCAATCGGCGGGCGCAGTTCGGCCTTGCCGCCCCACCCGGTCGAAGGGGTGGCGCGCTGATCGAGCGTCTTCCTGAAACTGGTCGCGCTGATCACCACGTTGGAGAAGTTGCGCGCTTGCAGGTAAGCCAGCACGTCGAATTGCCAGTCCCCCCTGCCGACCAGCCGCAAGCTGGCGTCCTGCCCGCTGCTGGTCGAATCCGCGCCCTTGAACCGCAAGGTCCGGGCATCGCCAAACAGCAGCCCGCGTGCTTGCAGCTCCAGATCGGGGGCCAGCGGGGCGACCGCGCGCAGCGAGACCGACCAGCCGTCATAGGCGGCCCGCGCCGAGGCGGGGACGCGCTGCCGCTCGGGCGTGGTCCAGAACCCCTGGCCGCGATCCCAGCGTGCGCTCAGCACCGCAAAGCCCTGGCCCAGCCGCGGCGCGAGCGTGCCCGACAAGGAACTCTCGCCCCGGTCATCGGCCAGCACTTCGCCCGACACCAGCCCCAGCTGTCCGGGCCCGGCGCTGTCGAGTTCGATCGTGCCGGCCACTGCCCCGCTGCCGAAGGCACCGGAACCGCCACCGCGCGTCACTCGCGCCGAGGCCAGCCGCTCAGGCGCAATTGCGGACAGGGGCACATAGCCAAAGAACGGATCCGCCATCGGCACCCCGTCGAGCAGTAGCAGGCTGCGGCTGGTGGCATTGCCACCCAGCGCGCGCAGCGTGACCCCCTGCGCCGAGGGATTGGCGCTGCGGCTGTCGCTACGGCGGAACTGCTGAAACCCGGCGACCGCGCCCAGCGCGTCCTCGATCCGGCCCGAGGCGCTGGAGGCCAGCCGCTCGGCATCGATCACCGTGGTGTCATAAGCCGGGGTCGAGGGCGGCGGGGCAAGCCCGGTGCCGGTGACGACGATCTCCAGCGGCGCGAGCTCGCCAGCCTCAGCCGCCGTGGCGGGCATGGCTAGACCCAGGCAGAAGGCGGCAAAGCCGATCGATTGAAGCAGGGGCCGCGCGGTTCGGAACATCCGGAACGCGCCTAGCCGCGCCATGCCGTCGCTGCAACCGCCGTGACACG
>JANPMA010000291.1:0-8356 GCA_031422595.1 Novosphingobium sp.
GGTACAGCTGGGTGACTGGCAAGTGCAGGTGATCGACGTCTCTGGGCACACCGGTGGGCACATTGCCTACCACATTCCGGCCGCTCATCTGGCCTTCGTCGGCGATGCGGTTTTCGCGCTGGGCTGCGGGCGGATGTTCGAGGGCCAGCCCGATCAGTTCTGGGCGAGCCTGTGCCGGATCAAGGCCCTGCCCCCCGCCACCATGCTCTACTGCGCCCACGAATATACCGAAAGCAACCTGCGCTTCGCGCTCCACGCCGATCCGGACAATGCCAAGCTGCTCGACTATGCCGAGCACATCCGAAGAGTGCGCGCGGCAGGCAAACCCACGGTCCCGACCACGCTCAGCCGCGAATTGGCCACCAACCCCTTCCTGCGCGCTGATGATCCTGCCATGCAGGCGCGCTGGGGCGGCGGCGATGCCGTGGCGACCTTTGCAGCACTGCGGGCGGCGAAGGATTCATTCTGAGAAAATGAAGGCGCTTCAAGTCCATACCCTCTCCCCCGACTTTTCGGGGGTCGAGCTGGCCGATGTGCCGTTGCCGCAACGCCAGCCCGGGCAGGTGTTGGTCCAGGTCCGCGCCGCCTCGCTCAATTTCCCCGACCTGCTGATGACGCGGGGCGATTACCAGCTGAAGCCTGACCTGCCCTTCGTGGCCGGGCTGGAACTGGCCGGCGAGGTGATTGAGGCCGATGCGGGCGGCGCGTTCGAGCCGGGCGAGCTGGTGTTTGGCGGGCAGAAGACCGGGTGCTTCGCCGAATTCGTCGCGCTCGATGCCGCCACTGTTCGCAAGGCCCCACCGGCGCTGTCCTTGCCCCAGGCCGCCGCATTCGGTGCGGCCTATGGCACGGCCTGGACCGCGCTGGTCGAGCTGGGCGGGCTGCAGGCCGGGCAATGGGTACTGGTCCACGGCGCCAGCGGCGGGGTGGGCCTGGCGGCCTGCGACCTCGCCAAGGCGCTGGGCGCCAAGGTGATCGCGGCGAGCGGATCTGCGGCCAAGCTGGAAGCACTCAGGGCCGCGTGCCAGCCCGATGCGGTGCTGCTCGCCCAAGGCAAGTTCCGTGAACAGGTGGCCGAGATCACCGGCGGTGCCTTGTGCGACCTGGTCTATGACCCGGTCGGCGGCGACATTTTTGACGAAAGCACCCGCTGCGTCGCCTTCGGCGGCAAGCTGCTGGTGGTGGGCTTTGCCGGGGGGCGGATCGCCGACATTCGGGCCAACATCCCGCTGATCAAGGCCTTCTCGGTGGTCGGTGTCCGTGCCGGCGAATACGCCCGCCGCTTCCCCGACCGCGGCAAGGCAATCCGCGATGCCATTCTGGCGCTGGCATCCGAGGGCAAACTCCACCCCCATATCGACCGCGTGCTGCCGCTGGAACGCTGGCGCGAGGCCTATGAAGCGATGGCCCGGCGCGAGGTGGTAGGCAAGATCGTGCTCGAACCCTGAACGGAAAAGGGCGGCCCGTGAGCCGCCCTTCCCCTCTCCAGCTCGTCAATTCGGTTCAAAGCCCGGCAATTGCCTGATCGACCAACTGCCTGTCCGCAGCGGCGGTGTGCTTGGACTGAATCAGCGCGCGGGCGGCTTCGGACGAGGCCTCAGCGGCCTTGGCGCGCAGTTCGTTCACCGCAGCGCGTTCGGCAGCGGCGATCTTGTCTTCAGCCATCTTCTGGCGGCGAGCAATCAGCGCGGTGGTCTGCACTTCTGCCCGCTCGACAATCAATCTGGCCTCATCCTTCGCGCCGGCCAAAAGCGCGGCGGCGTCCGACTCGGCATTTTCGAGCTTGCTTGCATACTGATCGCGCAGTGCTTCGGCCTCGGCACGCAGCGCCTTGGCGGAATCGAGCTGCTGGCGAATCTCGGCAATTTGCTTGTCGAGCATCCCGGCAACCAGCCTCGGGACGCCCGCCTTGAGCATGATTGCGAAGACCGCCAGCATCGCCAGAGCCACCCAGCCGCCGGCACCCAGTCCGAATGCAGTGGCTTCTTCATGATGTTCGGCCGCAGCAACGGCCAACACAGCGAGATCAAGCATTGGCCATTACCGCCTTCACCATCTTGGCCGCTTCGGCGCTGGTGGTCGCCGCACCGGTGAACCGTGCCACGATATCCTGCGCTGCTTCGGCCGCTACGCTTTCAATGCTCGCCAGCGCTTTCTGGCGGCTCTTGGCGATCCGCGCTTCGGCTTCGGCGAGTTGCTTGGCCGTGACCGCATCGGCCTTGGCAAGGCGAGCCTCGCCAGCCTTGATCGCATCGGCTTTGGCCTGGCCGGCCAGGGCATGCGCATCGGCGCGTGCCGCAGCTTCCTTGGCGCGAAGCTGTTCCTCGGCCGCATCGGCGCTTGCCCGCGCGGCCTGCGCCGCGGCAAGATCGGCCGCGATCGAGGCGTCGCGCTGGTCGACCGTTGCTTCGACCTTGGGGACTATCCCCCTGCCCACGAAGAAATAGATCGCGGCCAGCACCAGCACGAGCCAGAACCACTGCGATTGATAGACCAGGCCAAGTTGCGCGATTTGCGGCATTGCTACTCTCTGTTCAGAAGTTCGCGGGCGGCCGGAAGCGCATGCGCCCCGACCGCAAGCGCGATCAACGCGCGTAGAGGATGATCATCGCGGTCGCGAACGACATCAGGCCGAGCAGTTCGGCCGCGGCAAAGCCGATGTACAGCGTGGTGGTCTGACCAGCAGCGGCGCTCGGGTTGCGCAGCGCGCCCTGAAGGAAGCTGCCGAAGACGTTGCCCACGCCGGCCGCCGCAGCGCCCGCGCCGATTGCCGCGAGACCGGCGCCGATAACCTGTGCAGATGCGAGATCCATGATTTAACTCCGTTCGATAAGATGTTGAAAGACCTTGGGTATTGAAAAACTCAGTGCAGGTTGACCGCATCGTTGATGTAGAGCGCGGTGAGCAGTGCGAAAACGTAGGCCTGGATCGCCCCGACCAGCAGTTCGAGCGCGCTCACCCCGATCACCGCGACGAAGCACAGCATCGAAATTGCATATCCGAGCGGCCCGCCGGCGTTGAGGCCCTGGACCACGAAGTTGCCGAACACGTCCAGCAGCACGTGGCCCGCGAACATCGCGATGAACGGCCGCAGACCCAGCGAAAACGGGCGCACCATAAAGCTGATGAATTCGATCGGGGCGACAAAGAATTTCACCGGCAGCGGCGCGCCATGGGGCACAAACAGGCTGAAGAAGTGCAGCCCGTGCTTCCAGAAGCCGACGCCGAGCACGATTGCGAAGCTGAGCAGGCTCATGAACAAGGTCACGCTGAACTGGCTGGTGACAGTGAAAGGATGCAAGCCGGGCACGATCCCGAACGGCATGGCGCCGATCCAGTTGGAAAACAGGATGAAGACGAAGGCGGTGAACACCCACGGCAGGTACTTGCGCCCCTCAGGCCCGATGCTCGTGCGGGTAATGTTGTCGAGGAAACCGGTCATCCCTTCGACCGCGACCTGCCAGCGTCCGGGGACCAGCTGGCGACGGTTGCCGCCCCACATGAACACCAGGATCGCCGCGAAGACGATCAACATCCACAGCGCCGAATTGGTGAACTGGAACGGGGTCGCGACCAGTTGATCACTGCCGATCGGCATGATCTGGAACTGCTGCATCGGATCAATCTTGGCTTCAGCTGCCACTTCTCAAGAATCCCTGTTTTGGTCGGCGGCCAGGCTTTGACGGGCCTGGTTCGACCGCACTACCTGCAGACACGCGCCAGCAAAAGCCATGAACATCAGCGCGATCATGATCCACGGACGGGTTCCGAACAGGCTGTCCAGACCCCAGCCGATCACAATCCCGCCGAGCGGATAGCCGAGCATGGTTGAGGCCACCTGCATGCCGGCCGAGCGTGCCTGGTCGGCCATCGGCGCATGATCGCGCGCCAGCCGTTCATCCTCGGCCCGGCGCGCCTGATCCAGCCGCCGATCAAGCGATTCAAGTGCCGAATCCACTCCGGGCTTCTGATCGTCAGGATTGGTCGGTTCTTGCGCCACGAAGGTCACACATTCCCTGTTGAGGATGGTCGATTAATCGCCGGCAAGTAACCCCTGCCGACGAGGCGCCGTCCCCTTAGGGAAGGGGATGCGCCGAGTCAACTGCGGGCCCCGGACCAATCCAAGAGGGGCGCCGGCATGCCCTGCCGACGCCCCTGGGATAAGACTTTGAGACCCGTCAGGCCGGGCAGAGATTGCTGCGCAGCGGCGCTTCCGTCCCGCGGGTGCGCCACGAGCCATCGGGGGCCTGGTACTTCTCGCCCGGCTTGACTTTGGCGATCAGCTGGCAGCCCATGGTAACGGCGTATTCCTCCACCGTCGAGCGCTGCGCGACGGCGCGTTCCGCGTAATAGGCGCGGCGCTTGATGTTGAGTTCATCGCCCGCACGGCGGACTTCGGCGCTGGGCGCCGAGGGATAGCCCAGATAGCCGTCGGTCTTCTCCCCCACCTCGCCAGAGGCGCGGGCCGCGGCCAGCACCGGGCTGGCGGCCTGAGCAGAAGCCTGCGTCACAGGCACGGCAAGACCCAGCAGGACACCCGCGAGCACCAGCGAGCGCCAGTTATGCTTGCGTTCGATAAGGCCAGTCATTGCAATACACTCCTAATTTCCAAACAGTTCAGGATGGTCCTCGATCGACTTGTTGGCATCCGCCGCGAGCCGGTAGACGACTTCCTGCTTGATGTTGATGTTGAGCTCGATCACGATCGGTTTGTCCGGTGCCTTGACCGAAACACAGCCCGAAAGCGCCACCGCGCCGCCCAGCAACATCGCCAGCGCGGTTACCCGGCTGGTTGGCGACCTGCGTTTCCCTGTTTGCCTACCCTGCATGGGCAGTTGTTTCGCAACGCGGGCGCGCCAGGTCAATTCATCGCTCTTCATGGCTTGGTCCTGCTGTCTGGTTGCTGAATATCGGGGGTTTTCTGCGCCGGGGGCACAGGCGGCTTAGCGGCGGGCGGTCTTGGCTGCGGTGGCGGAGCGGTCGGCGCGAGCGGTTTCCCGTCGCGGCCCACTATACCCAGCTCGCGTGGATCCTTGAGAAAGGAGGTATCGTAGAGCGAGCGGAACGAGTTGACGAGCCGGTTGAACGGCGCGTGGATATTGATGTTAAACTGGATCGGCAGCCCGGCTAACTGGCGGGTGATGAAATTGCGCTTGGCCTGGGCCCCCTGGCGCACCCCGTCAATTCGCATCCGGGTGACGATATCGCCGTCGATATTGCCCTCCAGCCCAATCTCCATCCGACTGAAATCAAGACTGCGCAGCGCCTGGAAGGCGAAATTGCCCATCGGCGAGAGGTCCTTGTAGGTCAGTTCGCCAACATAAGACAGATTGCCGCCGGGCGAGCGCGAGACCAGCAGGCCGCCCTCGATCCGCCCACCATCCTGGTCGAAAATCAGCGGCAGGGTGCCATCGAAGGTCCCGCGTGCGGAAATGTTGGACAATTCAAGCCGCTGGACGAATTTCGCCGCGTTGATCCCATCGACCCGGATCGTGAAGCGGCGAACATTGGAGGTACCCAGCGCCAGGCGGGTCGGCAGCAGGGTCAGCCTGCCATCCATGAAGGGCCATTCGGCTCCGTTGACTTCCAGGATCCGGCCAGGCGCAAGCTGGAACGAAACATCCCCGTCATTGACCTCGATCCCGGGGTTGGTCGATTGGACCGCCAGATGCTGGTTGGGCGCGGTCACCAGCCCCAAGAGGTCGGAGAAATGGACCGTCCCGCGCAAGCCCTTCACCGGGCCGAACAGCGCGGCCAGATCAAGCTTTTCGGTGCTGAACTGGCCGGTGCTGGTCACGCCCTTGCGGTCCCAGTCGATCCGGCCCGTGCCCGTCACCGTACCCTTGGCCAGCGCGACCACGCCCTTGGTAAAGTAGGTCAGGTTATCGGGCTGGAGCTTGTCGTCGAAGACAATGCCGGGAACCAGGAGGTCGGCATGGCCGAGCATGGTATCGAGATCGTGTTCGATCCGCGCCTCGGTGACCACCCGGTCGCTGGTCGGCTCGCGCAGCAGCGCCTGCGCGGTGAAAGTGGTCGAATGGAGCTGCAGTGCGGCGTCGCGGGCCTGCATGGGATAGAACCGCTGGTCACGCTCGCGGTCCTTGACCCACAGGCTGGCTCCGGAAATCGCCAGATCGCCGCCCGCGAAGTGCCACTTGCCCGCTGCATCATAGACGTCGAGCGGGACGGCATTAAGCTTGAGCTCGGTTCCGGCGAAAGTTCCATCCACTTCCTTGCCCAGCATGGCATTGAGCTGGGCGATCTTCAGCGTATTCGGCTCTGCCACTGGCCCCAGCGAGACGTCGATGTTCTTCACCGCCAGCGCCCCGGGCCAGGCCATGCCCAGCGCGCCGCTCTTCAGGCGGATCGCGGTGGTGCCCAGTGTCCCCGACATGGCCAGACCCGCAGTGCCAGCCGACAGCCGGGTTCCGCGACCATCGCTTTTCAGGATCGCGCCCTCGCGGCCCGGGCACAACGTCAGGCTTTGCCCGGCCAGCGCCAGGTTCGCGACCTTGAAACGGGTGAAGCTGACCGGGGTGCAACGCCTGAGCGCGGCCAGCCCGCCCCCTTGCGACCAGTTGCCCTCGATCGGCAGTGCCAGTCCATCGACCCGCCCGCCCGGCAAATCGCCGGAGACCAGCGCCCGCCCGGCAAAGCCCACCGTGCCGCCCGGCAACTGGACCAGCTGCAACTGCGGCAAGGCCACGCTGGTGCTCCCGGCGCGGTATTCGGCGAGCCGCAGCTGCGCCATGCCGCCGCCGCTGCCGCGCCGCTCAAAGCGGCCTTCGATCTGTGGCAGACCCGCGCCGGCAGTGGCCAGGTTGCCCGCCAGCCGCGGCCCGCCCTTGCCGCCCAGCACAGCCGAAACCCGCGAGAGCGAAAGCAGGTGCGCCCCGCTGCCCCCACGCCACAGCGCGCCGGGCAGGTTGATGCTGATGATCTGACCACTCTGGCGCAGCTGGTAGCTTGCCGCCAAGCTGCTGCCCGGTGCCTCACGCGCCAGGGCGCTGCGTAGTTGTTTGGCCACTGGCTCAACCAGTGTTCCCTGCCCCGAGCTGGCCAGCGAAGCCAGCGCGGCGTCGAGCCCCTTGCCCAGACTGACCTGCTTGCCGCCCAGCATGCCCTCAGCAGTGAAAGTCGCCATCCGGTCATGGCTGCGGAGCTGACCGTCGAGCGCCAACTCACCGATCCGCGCGCCTGAGGTGTCGAGACCCTTGCCCTTGAGCTTGTAGCTGGCGGTCAGGTCGCCCTGGGCAAAGCTGAAATCCCCCGCCCCGCTGCTGGCCACCAGCTTGCTTCCTTGCCAGCCCAGCACGCCGCTATCGAATGCGTAGCGGCCATCGACCCGGTCGAATTGCTCACCCAGTTTGGCGACAAGCTGGAGATTGGCGCTGCGCAGGCTGGGCCCGTCGCGCCCGCAATCGAGCCTTGCCAGCCGCACCGGCCCTTCAAAGCGCGGCTCGGCGCCGCTGACAGTGATCTTGCCAAAGGCGCTGGCCTGCCGCGCCTGACAGCCGCCCATCGCCAATTGCGGCGCAACCGCCGCCAGGGTCCCGGTAAACCCGCCGCGCAGGTTGCCCGCGCCATCGGCCTTGAGCCCGATCGGTCCAAAATCGCTATCGAGCCGCGCGCGGCCGTCGATCAGCACCAAATCGACGTCGGGCAGCCCCTTGGGCCCCTCGCGTTTGGCAAACAGGATCTTGTCGAGCGAGCCCAGGCTGAGCTTGGCCTGCTGGTAAGTGCCATAAAGCCGCGGCCGGACCAGCGTGACCTTGCCCAGTGACGGCATTCCGAACCTGGGGGTGATTTCCACTTCGGCGCGCTCAACCGTCATATCGGGGTGTGCCGGATCGCCGATCACGATGTTTTTGAGCACCTGGCGGGTCGCGCTGACCTTATCCAGCTCATAGGTTGCGGGCAGGCCCAGGTTTTCAAGCTGCCCGGCGATGATCGAATTGGCGATCTTCTCACGCGCGCACCAGCCCAGGCTGAGCACCAGCAACAGCACGACGGCCAGCGCGCCCAGCACCCGCCAGCGCCTGCGGCGGCGCGGCGGAGGGGCTTCCTCCTCTTCTGCAGGCGCGGCGTAGTCGTCCTCGGACATCGCCCTACCCTTGCGCGCTAGCCGCTGGAAAGGCAATGGAGTGCACGACACCAAGGAGAGCGCGTGGCCGATATGAGCGACCAGCCGCATGATGGAGCAGGCCACCGTGCGCGGCTGCGCGCCCGGCTGCTTGGCGGCGGGGACGAGGCATTGGCCGATTACGAGGTACTCGAATACCTGCTGATGACCGCGATCCCACGCAAGGACATGAAACCGCTGGCAAAAAGCCTGCTGGCGCGGTTCGGCACCCTG
>JANPMA010000292.1:0-2521 GCA_031422595.1 Novosphingobium sp.
GGAACCCGCGCGGGCCAAGGCCAAGCTGATGGGCGTGCCCGACGAGCACATCTATATCGACGACATGCGCGAGGAATTCGTGCGCGATTTCGTGTTCCCGATGATGCGCGCCAATGCCCGCTATGAAGGCGATTACCTGCTCGGCACCTCGATCGCGCGGCCCTTGATTTCCAAGCGGCTGATCGAGATCGCCCGCGAAGTGGGCGCCGATGCGATCGCCCACGGCGCGACCGGCAAGGGCAACGATCAGGTCCGCTTCGAGCTTTCAGCCTATGCCCTTGCGCCGGACATCAAGGTCATCGCCCCGTGGCGCGAATGGGACCTGACCAGCCGCACCGCGCTGATCGCCTGGGCCGAGCAGCACCAGATCCCGGTGCCGAACGACAAGCGCGGCGAAGCCCCCTTCTCCACCGACGCCAACCTGCTCCATACCAGCAGCGAGGGCAAAGTGCTGGAAGACCCGTGGGAAGAAACCCCGGACTACGTCTATTCGCGCACCAACAATCCCGAGGACGCGCCGGACACCCCCGAATACATCACCATCGATTTCGAGCGCGGCGACGGCGTCGCGCTCAATGGGCAGCCGATGAGCCCCGCCACGCTGCTCACCGCGCTCAATGAACTGGGCCGCAAGCACGGAATCGGCCGGCTCGATCTGGTCGAGAACCGCTTCGTCGGGATGAAGAGCCGCGGGATGTACGAAACCCCGGGCGGCGAGATCTATGCCCGCGCGCATCGCGGGATCGAACAGATCACGCTCGATCGCGGCGCGGCGCACCTCAAGGACGAGCTGATGCCCAAATATGCCGAGCTGATCTACAACGGCTTCTGGTTCGCGCCCGAGCGCGAGATGTTGCAGGCCGCGATCGATCACAGCCAGGCCAAGGTTTCGGGCACGGTCCGGCTTAAGCTCTACAAGGGGCTCGCCAGCGTGGTCGGCCGCAAGTCGCCCAACTCGCTGTACTCGGAACGCCATGTGACCTTCGAGGATGACGCCGGCGCTTATGACCAGAAGGACGCGGCCGGCTTCATCAAGCTCAACGCGCTGCGTCTGCGCCTGCTGGCGACCCGCGATCGGCGCAATTTTTAATCACGCCAAGACGCCAAGAGGTTGCGCTGTGCGGCGCAGCCGCCCTGATTCTGCGAGGCTGGTGGCTGCACGCTTCACCCATCCAGATGCACGGCATCTTCGTGTCTTCGTGTGAACCCAATTTGTTTCACACGAAGACACGAAGGTCACGAAGAGGTTGGCTGAGATCGCAAGGGTGCGGCACACATCGAACCGGTGATTTGAGAGCGGCTTCGCCGCAGTGCACTCCGTCTTGGCGTCTTGGCGTGAAAAATTTTCCAGCCTCTCCAGCGACTCAAATTGCGCCGAGAATGCAGATTCATTTGCGCACAAGATCATCCGCAGACTTGTCCACCGAATATGCGACGAGCTGTGGATAAGTCAGTACGATTTCGCTTGCGCGACTCACTTTCGAGGCGCAGCTTTCAGGTGTCGAGAGCGTGGAACCGCACTTGAAGTTCCGGCGGGAAACCGTTGAAACGGATAGGGAAAACATAAACCTCAAGATCTGGCAGCGATGCCCGCAGCAGTGTTGGAAAACACGCCTCAGGAAGCCTTCGGGCGGAATCTGGCGAACCGCAGATGCAGCGAGCGGCAACGAAGTCAGCCGATTGGATGCGCGCAGCATTGAGCGACCGCAACGAAGCCCGGTTTCGGCCAGGTTCTAGAAACGGAAGCGAAGGCAGCAGCATGCAGTCACGGAACCGCCAGGTGGAAAGCAAAGGTCGCAAGACCCGAGCCGACCGCCTGACGGGACCGGACGCCGGCGAGGTGGCCGGGCGATGAAAGCCGGTTCCTTCGGGAACCACCGGGACGCCGATCCAGGGCGCTTGTGGGCAGCGATGTCAACAGATGCTCAAGGCAAGGCAAACGGAATGGCGATCGCCCAAAATCGACCGGGCACAATGCAGGCGAGCGTGGGGCTGGTGGAAACACTGGCCCCATTTGCTTTTGGGGGGCGTGGGCAGAACGATCGGCGATCGTGAGGCGAGCGAACTGCTACCGCTTGACCTTGGCAACACATGAATAGGTCTCGCTAAGCCTCAGACGCTTGCGCCCATTTTGGTCCGGATCGGCATTGGAAAGGTCCAAGGTACCTTCCGATACCGCTCGTCCCTTGCCCTTGCATTGCTTGGCCGCGGCATTCATCAAAGCGATCTGTGCTTCGGCGTGCACGCTCGGGCTCGATCCTGAAAACACAATGCTGACCGAAAATCGCTCACCTTCCAGCGGCGCAATTTCGACCACGGCGGCGCTAGATATTAGCAGGGCTGCGATTGAAACGGGACCTAACATGGGCGCACCATACCAACTTTCCGGCACGCGGATAAGCGATTGTTTGGCTTTCCCAACCGGTCTGGATAGGGTTTCAAAATGCCCCGCCTGATCCTGTTCAACAAACCCTACGGCGTGCTGTGCCAGTTCAGCGCCGACGGCTCGGACAAGCCGACG
>JANPMA010000293.1:0-8703 GCA_031422595.1 Novosphingobium sp.
GGGTCATCTATTCAAATCCTCTTCCCAAACCCGTTCGGCCCGCGCGATGTCGTGGGACAGCGTGCGAGGCGATCCCTCGACTCCGCTCGGGACGAACGGTGTGCGGGGATGCTCATTTTGTGTCCTTGTCTGAAGTGCCGACAACTCCGCGATCGATCAGGCTGGCGATCTCGCCCGAGGACAGGCCAAGCCGTTCGGCCAGAACCTCTTCGCTGTGCTCGCCCAGATAGGGCGCGGGCTTGGGATCGCCGACAGCCTCGCCAGGCAGGTTGGCGAAGGAACGGGTCGCGGGATAGGCGAAACCGCTGGGATTGGCGGGAGAGGGGCCAAACAGCGGGTTGTTGGTAACGAGATCCGGGTCCTGCGCGGCTTCGAACATGGTGCGATAGCGTTCGAAAGTGGCTCCGGCCTTGGCCAGCCGCCCGGCGAGATCGGCATAGTCGAACTGGTCGGCAGCCTGCTGGAACAGCGCGAACAGGCGGTGACGGTTGACGAAACGGTGGTGATCACTGGCCGCGAAATCGACGCCCAACTCGGCTTCGAGCGCGGCGACTTCGCCCCCCAGGCCAAAGGCCTCGACCGTCGCCTTCCATTGCTTGGGCGTCAGTGCCGCGACCATGAAACGCTGCTTGTCGCGGCTCAGGAAATCGCGCCCGAACGCCCCCCAGATCGCGGTGCCGAGCCGCTCGCGGTCGCCGCCGCGATAGAGCATTTCGGCCATGGCTCCGGCATTGGCCATGGTCCCGATCGCGACATCGCCCAAGGGCACGCGCATTTCCACGCCCTTGCCGGTCGCATCGCGGTGGCGCAGGCCCGCCAGCAGCGCGAAGGCGCAGTAGGCGCCGGTGATGAAGTCCCAGGCCGGCAGCACCTGGTTGACCGGCGGCGCTGTTGCCGGGTCCCACTCCTCCGGTCCGGTCATCAGCGGATAGCCCGAGGCGGCGTTGACGGTGAAATCCATCGCCTGACGCCCGTCGTGCCAGCCCATGATCCGCACCGAAACCAGGTCTTCGCGGCCCTCGGCCAGCTTGTCGTGGCTGAGGAAGCTGTTCAGCGGCAGGTTGGTGATCATCTGCCCGGTCTTGCGGACCAGCTCGGCGGCCAACTCGCGGCCTTCGCCGCTGTTCAGGTCAAGCGCGACGCTCTTCTTGGCGCGGTTGAGGTTTTCCCATGAGAGCGAGCGGCCCTCAGTCGTCATCATGTAGCGGTCGTAGTCGAGCCCGCCAGCCTTGTGGTCGATCCGCACCACTTCGGCACCCATCTGTGCGCAATAGAGCCCGGCGGTGGGCGAGGCGACGAAGCTGGAAACTTCGACGATCTTCAGGCCTGAAAGCAGATCGTACATGGCCTACCAGACCGCGCCTTCTGCCGCGAACTCGCGCAGCAGGTGCTTGGCGATCTGCAGCTGCATGATCTGGCTCGTGCCCTCGTAGATCCGCAGGATCCGAGCATCGCGAAAGAACCGCTCGGCCGGGTATTCGGCCAGGTAGCCCGCGCCGCCGAACACCTGGACGCAGCGATCGACCACGCGGCCGCAGGTTTCGCTGGCGAACAGCTTGGCCGCGGCGGCCTTGCGCATCACGCTCTCGCCGCGATCGGCACGCGCGCAGGCATCGGCGACCATGCACTCGGCGGCGTAGAGCTCGGCCTCGCTATCGGCCAGCATCGCCTGGATCAGCTGGAAATTGGCGATCGGCTCGCCAAAGGCCTTGCGTTCAGTGGCATAGCGGATCGCGGTATCGAGCGCACGGCGGCCCATCCCGACGCTCATCCCTGCGACCGAGAGGCGGCCATTGTCGAGGCTCTGCATCGCGATCTGGAAACCGCGGCCTTCCTCGCCGCCGACCAGCGCCGAGCCGGGAATGCAGACATCCTCCATGATCACGTCGGCGATATGCGCGCCGGCCTGGCCCATCTTCTTGTCGGGCTTGCCGATGCTGATCCCCGGCGTGGTCATGTCGACGATGAAGGCCGAGACGTGCGCGTTCTTGGGCAGCGCTTCCTTGTTGGTGCGCGCCATGATCAGCCCGATCTTCGCGTGCGGGCTGTTGGTGATGTAACGCTTGGTGCCGTTGAGCCGGTAGCCGTTGCCATCGCGCACTGCGCTGGTCTGCATCGCCGCACTGTCCGATCCGCTGCCGGGTTCGGTCAGGCCAAAGCAGGCGATCTCACCGCTGGCGATGCGCGGCAACCATTCGGCCTTCTGCTCGGCGGTGCCGTAATTCTTGATCGCGCTGCCGGTCATCCCGATGTTGATCGACACAGTCGAGCGATAGGCCGGAGAGGCATAGCTGAGCTGCTTCACCGTCTCGATATACTGGCTGATGTTCATCCCCGCGCCGCCGAACTCCTCGGGGATGGTGATCCCGAACAGGCCCATGTCGCGCATTTCGGCGAGGATATCGTCGGGGATGCGGTCCTCGGCGATGACCCGCTCTTCGGCCGGGATCAGCCGCTCGCGGACATAGCGGCGCAGCTGATCGATGAACTGGTCGAAGATATCCTGGTCCATGGTGCGCGCCTCAGATCGGATCGTAGGGGAAGACGTGCGCCGAAACCTCGTCGGCGCGGGCCATGCTGGGTGTGAAGCTGGGGATCAGCTCGGCGGCAATCGCCTCGGGGGTCCAGCCTTCCAGCTTGGTCATCGAGCGGACCGGGCGCGGCTTGTCAAACAGCACGATCTCGTTCTTGCGGACCGAGAAGATCTGGTTGGTCACGCCCTGCGCCGCATCGGAGGCAAGGTAAACCACCAAGGGCGCGATCTTGTCGGCGCTCATCGTCTTGAGCCGCTCGACCCGTTCCTGCTGCTCGGGCGTCTCGGCCGGGATCGAGGCGGTCATCCGGCTCCACGCAAACGGCGCGATGCAGTTCGAGCGCACGCCCGCGCGGGCCATATCGAGCGCGATCGATTGCGACAGGCCGACAATGCCCAGCTTGGCCGCCGAATAGTTCGCTTGCCCGATGTTGCCGATCAGGCCGGAGGTTGAGGTGAAGTGGATGAAGCTGCCGCTCTGCTGCTCGCGGAAGTAGGGTGTGGCCGCTTTTGAAACCAGGAAGGCACCGTTGAGGTGCACGTCGATCACCGCGCGCCAGTCCTCGAAGCTCATCTTGTGCCAGATCGCGTCGCGCAGGATGCCCGCATTGTTGACCACCGCGTCGATCCGGCCAAAGCGCTGGACCGCATCTTCGATGATCGAGGTCGCGCCTGCCGGGTCGGTGACCGAGGCGAGGTTGGCGTGCGCCTTGCCGCCCGCTGCCACGATGTCGTTGACCACTTCCTGGGCCGGCCCCGCATCGCCGCCTTCGCCGCCGCCGCCTACGCCGGGATCGTTGACCACCACCGCCGCGCCGTGCTGCGCGCAGAGCAACGCGATTTCGCGGCCCACGCCGCGCCCCGCGCCGGTAACCACGACAACCTTGCCTTCAAGCATAGCCATGACCCTCGCGAATCCTCCCGTTTAATCGCTCGCTTAAGCCAGCCTTACGGCGGCGGCGATGAAAATCAACCGGCGGGCTTTGAAGCGGCGGGCTTTGAACCGGCGGGCTGGGGCGCTGGCTGGCGCGGCTGGACCGGGGGTGGCTTTTGCTGGTCGAGCATCTCGGCCGCCTGGTCGAGCGCATCGGCCTCACCCTCGCTCACCCCTCCGGCAGTGCGGTTGGCGTCGGAGCAGGCGGCGAGCGCCAGCAGGATCAAGGCGGGGGCAAGGGTGCGCATCGCACCATGATAGCGCCTAAGCGAAAAAGGAAAAGGCGGGCGTTGCGCCCAAGCAACACCCGCCCTTCGGTGCCTGACCGGCGACTTAGGGCTTTGGCGTGGGGCTGCTGGCCGCTTCCGCACCGGTTGCGCCCGAAGCGTCGGGGGCGGGAGTGGCGTCGATATCCTGCACCGCTTCTTCGGCCGGCATTTCGACATTATCGGCCTGGGCTTCTTCCTTGGCGCTTTCCGACTTGCCGCAGGCAGCCAAGGCCAGAGCAGCAAGCGAAGCAAAAGTCATGGCGGCGAACTTTTTCATTGGGGGTCAGTCCTTTTCGTTTCCATGCGGCCCAGGCGGCGAGATGCCGCCAATGGGGCGACAATAGCGGCTGGTGAATCCGCTGCCAACCGCCAAAAACGCCGCATTCGGATATATCCACGATGAGGAGTTGATTGGATATAAAGATTTCTTTATATGATATGCCAATGCGGATCGAACCGACCCTTCGCGCGCTGGCCGACCCTACCCGGCTGCGGATCATGCGCCTGCTGGCGGCGATGGAGCTGGCCGTGGGCGAATTGGCCCAGGTGCTGGGGCAAAGCCAGCCGCGGGTTTCGCGCCACGTGCGGATCCTGTGCGACGCGGGGCTAGCCGAACGCCGCAAGGAAGGCAGCTGGGTGTTCCTCAGAAGCGCCATCGGTGAAAGCCGCGCCCCGCCGCTGGGCGCTGCCGCCGCCCGCCTGCTCGGCCTGGCCGAGGTGGACGACGCTCAGTTTGCCGCGCGCTGCGCCGAGGATCGCCGTCATCTCGCCGCGATCCGCGCCGCGCGCGAGGCCAGTGCCGCCGCCTATTTCGCCCTCCACGCCGCCGAATGGGACGAGATCCGAGGGCTGCACAGCGCCGACGGCCCGGTCGAGGCGGCGTTGCAAGAGGCGCTGGGGACCGGAAATCTCGGCGCCCTGCTCGATGTCGGCACCGGCACCGGACGGATCGCCGAACTGCTTGCCCCGCGCGCGGCGGCGGTGACCGGGCTCGACAACAGCCCTGAAATGCTCCGCCTCGCCCGCGCCCGCTTGCAGGGTCTTCCGGCCGATCAGCTTGACCTTGTCCAGGGCGATTTCGCGGCGCTGCCTTTTGCGTCGGCTAGTTTCGATACCGTGGTGTTCCACCAGGTGCTGCACTACGCACAGGCCCCCGAACAGGTGCTGGCCGAGGCGGCGCGGGTGACGCGCACTGGCGGGACGATCGCGGTGGTCGATTTCGCGGCCCACGACCGCGAGGAACTGCGCAGCCAGCACGCCCACGCGCGCCTGGGCTTTTCGGACGAGCAGATGCTGGCCTTGCTGGCCGGGGCCGGGTTCACCGCCGCGCCGCCGCAGGCGCTGCCGGGAAGGCCGTTGACGGTGAAGATCTGGACCGGCAAACGCAGCGGCGCGGCCCTCGCGGCTGAGCCGAACCTGGCCGCCAGCGGGCGCGGTCGATGAGCCAGGCCAGCCTGATCCGAGGGGTCGAGGAACGGCCGCTGTTTGCCGAGGTTCGCGGTGATTTCCGCGTAAGTTTCGAATTCTTCCCACCCAAGACCGAAAAGATGGAAGCGCAGCTGTGGGACGCGGTGCTCGAACTCGCGCCGCTGGACCCCAGTTTTGTTTCGGTGACCTATGGCGCGGGCGGCTCGACCCGCGAGCGCACCCACGCCACGGTTGCGCGGATTGTGGGCGAAACGCACCTGACCGCCGCCGCGCACCTGACCTGTGTCGCGGCCAGCAAGGACGAGATTGCCGAAGTGGCCGACCGCTACTGGCAAGCCGGGGTTCGCCACGTGGTTGCGCTGCGCGGCGATCCTCCGCCCGAAAGCGGAGGGCGCTACCAACCGCACCCCCAAGGCTATGCCGGCGCCGCCGAGCTGGTTGCCGGGCTCAAGGCGCGGCATCCTTTCGAGATTTCGGTCGCCGCCTATCCCGAGGTCCACCCCGACGCAGTCAGCGCCGCGGCCGACCTGGACAACCTCAAGCGCAAGATCGACGCCGGGGCCAGCCGCGCGATCACCCAGTTCTTCTATTCGACCGACGCCTATTTCCGCTTCCTCGACCGGGTGCTGGCCGCCGGGATCGAGGTTCCGATCTTGCCCGGGATCATGCCGGTGACCAATTTCGCAGCGATCCGGCGGATGAGCGGCAATACCGAGATTCCCGATTGGATGGTCGAACTGTTTGAGGGGCTCGACGACATGCCTGCCCCGCGCGCGCTGGTTTCCGCCGTGGTCGCCACCAACCTGTGTCGCCGTCTCCACCAGGGCGGGGTGCGCGACTTTCACTTCTACACCCTCAACCGCGCCGAGCAGACCCATGCGATCTGCCACTTGCTCGGCCTGCGACCCAAGGAAACCCAGTGATAACCCCGCGCGAGAATTTCCTGGCCGAAGCGGCCAAGGCGATCCTGATCAAGGACGGCCCCTATGGCACCGCGATCCAGGACGCGAAGCTGGATGAGGCGGGCTATCGCGGCGAGACCGGGCTGAGCCTTGACCAGAAAGGCAACAACGATCTGGTCAACCTGACCCGGCCTGCGCTGATCGCCCGGATCTGCCAGGACTATATCGATGCCGGGGCGCGGGTCTTGGCGACCAACAGCTTCAACGCCAACCGGATCAGCCAGGCCGACTACGGCGCCGAGCATCTGGTCCGCGACATCAATGTGGCGGCTGCGCGGGTGATCCGCGAATGCGTCGATTCCGCCGTGGCCAAGGACGGCGTGCCGCGCTTTGTGGTGGGTGCCGTGGGCCCAACCAACAAGACCCTGTCGCTCAGCCCCGATGTCAACGATCCCGGCTTTCGCGAGGTCGACTTCGATCTGGTCAAGGAGGTCTACCGCGAACAGGCGCGGGCATTGGTCGAAGGTGGCAGCGACTTCATCCTGATCGAGACCGTGTTCGACACGCTCAACTGCAAGGCCGGGATCATGGCGGTCAAGGAGCTTGAGCGCGAGCTGGGCGGCGAAGTGCCGCTGATGCTGTCGATGACGCTGACCGACCTGTCCGGCCGCAACCTTTCGGGACACACCGTGGAGGCGTTCTGGCATGCGGTGCGCCATGCCCGGCCGCTGACGGTGGGGCTCAACTGCTCGTTCGGCGCTTCGCAGCTGCGCCCGCATGTGCGGCTGCTCAGCGGACTGGTCGACACACTGCTGATGGCCTATCCTAATGCCGGTCTGCCCAACGAGCTGGGTCAGTACGACGAGCTGCCCGAGACCACTGCGGCGCTGGTCCGCGAATGGGCCGAAGCGGGCCAAGTCAACATTCTGGGCGGCTGCTGCGGCAACACCCCCCAACATATCGCGGCGATGGCCGGGGCGGTTTCGGGACTTACCCCGCGCGCGATCCCGGAACCGCCGGTAGTGACCCGGCTGGCCGGGCTCGAACCGTTCATCATGGCCGCCTGATGACCATCCACGGCCCGCTCGACTGGACGATCCGCCCGGCCGGAAAGGCCGATGCGGCGGCGCTGGCCATGGCCGCGCAGGCGACGTTCCTGGAGGCCTATGCCGCGCTGACCAGCGTCGAAGACATGCTGGCCCATGCCGAAAACAGCAACAGCACAGCCGCGTTCGAGAAAGCGCTGGCCGAAGGCGCGCAGGTCTGGATCGCCGAGGCGGCGCACACCCGCGCGCCGCTGGGCTTTGCCATGCTGACCGAATCGAGCTTCGACAATGCCCAGCCGGGCGATATCGAGCTGCGGCGGATCTATGTGCTCGATCGCTGCCAGGGGCAGGGGCTGGCCAAGGCGCTGCTGGACACTGTGATAGCCGCCAGCGCAGGCCACGCCCGCATGATGCTGGGGGTCAACCGCGACAATGAACGCGCACAAGGGTTTTACCGCAAGCACGGCTTCGCGATTGCCGGAACCCGCACTTTCACCGTTGGTGTTACGACTTACGACGATTTCCTCTACGCCAAGGCGCTGGATCAAGCATGACCGAACAGAACACCGCCCGCTTCGTCAATATCGGCGAGCGCACCAATGTCACCGGCAGCGCCGCGTTCAAGAAGCTGATCCTCGCGGGCGACTATCCCCGCGCGGTCGAAGTCGCGCGCCAGCAGGTTGAGAACGGCGCGCAGATCATCGACGTCAACATGGACGAAGGCCTGCTCGACGCGGTCTTCGCGATGACCACTTTTTTGAAGCTGATCGGTGCCGAACCCGATATCGCCCGGGTGCCGGTGATGATCGACAGCTCCAAGTGGGAAGTGATCGAAGCCGGGATCAAGTGCGTTTCGGGCAAGCCGATCGTCAATTCGATTTCGATGAAGGAAGGCGAAGCGCAGTTCCTCGAGCATGCGCAAAAATGCATGGACTACGGCGCTGCGGTGGTGGTCATGGCTTTCGACGAGAAGGGTCAGGCCGATACCAAGCAGCGCAAGGTCGAAATTTGCGAGCGCGCCTACAAGCTGCTGACCGGGATGGGCTTTCCGGCCGAAGACATCATCTTCGATCCCAACATCTTTGCCGTCGCAACCGGCATGGAAGAGCATGATCGCTATGGCCTCGATTTCATCGAAGCCGTGGCTGAGATCAAGGCGCGCCTGCCGCACGTTCATACCAGCGGCGGGCTGTCCAACCTGTCATTTTCGTTTCGCGGCAACGAGCCGGTGCGCCGGGCGATGCATTCGGTGTTCCTCTATCACGCCATTCGAGCGGGGCTCGACATGGCGATCGTCAATGCCGGGCAGATCGACATCTACGATACGATCGACCCGGCGCTGCGCGATGCCTGCGAGGATGTGATCCTGGCCCGCCGGGCTGACGCGACCGAGCGGCTGATCACCATGGCCGAAAGCTTTCGCGGCACCGACGTCAAGGCCGAGAAGGAGGCCGAGGAATGGCGCGGCTGGGATGTCGCGCGGCGGCTGGAGCATGCGCTGGTCAAAGGCATCGATGCCTTCGTGGTCGAGGATACCGAAGAGGCCCGGCTCCAGCATCCCCGCCCGATCGAAGTGATCGAAGGCCCGCTG
>JANPMA010000294.1:0-4954 GCA_031422595.1 Novosphingobium sp.
CATGTCCGCCTACATCGTCTTCATCAAGGAACGCGAGCACGATGCCGGGGCCATGGCGACCTACAGCGCCGCCGCTGGCCCCACGCTGGGCGGGCACACGGCCAAGCCGCTGGCTTACTATGGCGCCATCGAAACGCTGGAAGGACCCGAGGCGCAAGGCTGCGTGATCGTCGAGTTCCCGACCGTTGAGGAGGCGCGCGCCTGGTATCAGTCCGACGCCTACCAGGCCGCCCGCGCGCACCGCTTTGCCGGGGCCGACTACCGGGTGTTCATCACCCAGGGGCTGTAGGGCGCGCGCGCTAGTTGCCCAGCGGCGGATCGCCATTCGGCGCGGTCTGGGTG
Organism: Novosphingobium sp.; assembly: GCA_031422595.1. Lineage (GTDB taxonomy): Bacteria > Pseudomonadota > Alphaproteobacteria > Sphingomonadales > Sphingomonadaceae > Novosphingobium. The sequence continues at coordinate 343 of JANPMA010000294.1, forward strand.
GGGGCCAGCAGCCCGGCCAGCGCGCCGATCGCGGCTGCGCCGATTGCGATGATCCCGTCGGGGATGTTAATCGCGTTGGCAAACCGATAGGCCAGCGCGAACTGCGCGATCACCACCAGAATCACCGCCAGGCCCAGGACGGTCACAGTGATCCGGTAGACCATGCGATCGGTGACGTAGGCCGGCTCGGTCAGCGCCCGCGCGGTGGCCTTGGCGCTATCGAGCACTTGCTTGACCGCATCGGGATCCTTGGCATGGGCCAAGTCCTCGACGCTTTCGTTGAGCGCATTGACCAGGTTGGTCGAGAAATTCGCGGACATCGGCTTGCTCCCTTCCTGCCACTTGCAGGAGCGGACAATGCTGCCCGAGTTGCCCTGCGTCCGTGATCGCGATCACGCCCTCCGCCATTGCGAGAAGCCCCTTTCCTACACGCGGCGAATCTGCCTTATCCTTGCCGATGAACAGCAATCCGCCCGCCGAGCCCACGCCGCATGCCAGGAAGATCCGGGTGGCAGGGGGTAATACTCTGCACAGGACTGTGTCCATTGTGTCCATTCGGGCTGCTCGTGGCGGGCTTGATCCAGATCATTCCCGGCCTGGCGCGGCGGGGCTATCAAGCTGCGGGGGCCAATCGAGACGGAGCCATTGCCATGACCAGAGCATCGATCCTGCCGCTTGCCTTGCTGCCGCTGTTGGCGCTCGCCGCTTGCGGGCCCAAGGCCGACACGACCCAGGCCGCCGCATCGGACGAACCGACCGAGGCTTCGACCGACTGGACCGCCCAGAACCCGACCGACCCGGCGGTGCCGGTCGATCTGCCCAAGACACCGATGACCAATGCTCCGGCCGAAGCGGCCAGCCCGGCCCCAGCGCCCAGCGGCAAGTAACGGGGGCGGCGGGCGCTGCCCTCCCAGCTTTCGCGATGGCCGCTGACTGTCGTGACCCGCCGGGACGGCCGGGTCAGCCGGCCAGCCGCAGCCCTTCGGAGCCAGCTTGCCGGGCCTTGGGCTGGTCGAGCCAGATCCCGCGGGTGTCATAGACCAGATGGCCGGCGCGTTCGGCCACGGGCACCGCCTTGAACTGGTCGTGATCGACCAGCACGATCAGGATCCCGGCCTGTTCGAGCGCGGCATCGATGTCGATCAGTTCGGCCTGGGTGCCGGCGAATTCGCGGGGCAGCTCGCTGGCATAGGGTTCGACCACCTTGATCCGATCGCCGAACTTGCGGGCCAGCGTCACCGCGACAAGGCGGGCGGGGCTTTCGCGGAAATCGTCGATATTGGCCTTGAAGGCCAGGCCGAGGCAGGCGATCTGCTTGCCCGGGTTGGCTTCGATCAAGGCTTCAGCGCGCTGGATCACGTGGTGGATCTTGCCGTCGTTGACGCCGCGGGCTGTGCGGATCAGCGGGGTCTGCTTGGGCGCGCCGTGGACGATGAACCACGGATCGACTGCGATGCAGTGCCCGCCCACGCCCGGCCCGGGGGTGAGGATATTGACGCGCGGATGGCGGTTGGCGAGCCGGATCACTTCCCACACGTCGAGCCCCATGTGGTCGGCCACGATCGACAGCTCATTGGCGAAAGCAATGTTGACGTCGCGGTAGGCGTTCTCGACCAGCTTGGTCATTTCGGCCGAGCGGCAGTCGGTAACAATACATGTCCCGCGCACAAACAGCTTGTAGAAAGTCAGCGCCTTGCGGGCGCAGCGCGGGGTGATCCCGCCGATCGAGCGATCGTTGTTGGTCAGCTCCTCGAGGATCTTGCCGGGCAGCACGCGCTCCGGACAATAGGCGATCGAAAGGTCGGGAGTTTCGCTGGTCAGCCCGGGACACTTGAGGTCCGGACGGATCTTGGCGATCAGATCGCGCAGTTGTTCGGTGGTTCCGACCGGGCTGGTCGATTCAAGGATCACCGTGTCACCGGCCTTGAGCACTTTTGCCACTGCTTCACCGGCGGCCAGGACGTAGGAAATGTCGGGCGCGTGGTTCTGGTCGAAAGGGGTCGGCACCGCGATCACGAAAACGTCGGAAGGGGCCATTTCGGTCGAGGCCCGCAGCAGGCCGCGCGCCACCACGCCGTGGACCAGCCCGTCAAGATCGACTTCCTCGATATGGATTTCGCCGCGGTTGATCGTGTCGACCACATGTTGCGAGACGTCGATCCCGAGCACCTGGCAGCCCGAACGCGCGACAATCGCGGCGGTTGGCAGGCCGATGTAACCCAGTCCTACAACGCAAACGGAGGGCTTAACGTCCGATTTCATTCCCAAGTCGCTCCACGATCCTGCGCGCGGTCTGCCCGTCCCCGAAGGGATTGTGCGCCCGCGCCATACTTTCGTACGCCGCCTTATCATCGAGCAAGGTGAAAATTTCGGTAACGATGTTAGCGGTTTCGGTGCCGACCAGCTTGGCGGTTCCGGCAGTGACGCCTTCGGGCCGCTCGGTGGTTTCGCGCATGACCAGAACCGGCTTGCCCAGCGCGGGCGCTTCCTCCTGCACCCCGCCGCTGTCGGTCAGCATGATCTCGGCAATGACAAGCAACCGCGCGAAGTGCGGATAGTCGAGCGGTTCGATCAGCGCGACATTGTCGAGCCCGGCCAGCGCGGAATTCATCACCGCCCGGACATTGGGGTTGAGGTGGACCGGGAAGATCACCGCCACATCGGGGCGAGCGGCGATCTGGCGGATCGCCTCGGCGATGTTTTCCATGCCGCCGCCGAAGTTCTCGCGGCGATGGGTGGTGACGCCGATGATCCGTTTGCCGGCGAACCTGGCCTCCAGCTCGGCAAGGCCGCTGGCGAGCGCAGGATCGGCTTCGATCCGCCGGGTCACCCAGTGCAGCGCATCGATCACCGTATTGCCGGTAACCAGAACCCGTGCCGGATCAACCTGTTCGGCAATCAGCGCGCCTGCCGAAACCTCGGTCGGCGCAAAATGCAGGCTGGCGATGGTGCCGATGATCTTGCGGTTCACCTCTTCGGGCCAGGGGTGATAGATGTTGCCGCTCCTCAGCCCGGCCTCGACATGGTCGACCGGGATCTTGCGGTAATAGGCCGCCAAGGCCCCCGCCATCGCAGTGGCGGTATCGCCCTGGACGATCACCCGGGCTGGCTGGACCTGGTCCATCACCCGGCCCAGTTCGGTCAGCAAGGCGGCGGTCAGGGCATCGAGCGTCTGGTCGGGCTTCATCAGGTCAAGATCGTGGTCGGGCACGATCCCGGCGATGCTCAAAACCTGGTCAAGCATCTGGCGGTGCTGCGCCGAAACGCAAACCACCGGGGTAAAGCGCGGGTCGGCCTTCAGCGCCGCCACCACGGGAAACAGCTTGATCGCTTCGGGACGGGTCCCGAACACCACCATGATCTTTGCCGGCTCAGTCATGGGAATAGGCCCTACCATCGACGAGTTAACCATGAAATAAGAGCCTGACGTCTAGGAGCTTTCCCATCATGCGTGTTCTTGTTACCGGCGTGGCCGGATTTATCGGATTTTCCCTGGCCCAGAAGCTGCTGGCGCGCGGCGACGTGGTGATCGGGGTCGATTGCGTCAACGCCTATTACCAGGTCTCGCTCAAGCGCGACCGGCTGGCTGCGCTGGCCCAGCAGGGCGGCAACCGCTTCACCTGCCACGAGATCGACTTCTCTGACATGGCAGCGCTGAACAAGGCGCTCGAAGGGCAGCAGATCGACCGGATCGTCCACCTCGGCGCCCAGGCCGGGGTCCGCTACAGCCTGGAAAACCCGCAGGCCTATGTCAGCTCCAACCTGGCAGGCCACGTCAACCTGCTCGAATTGGCCCGGCACCGGCAGGTCGAGCACATGGTCTATGCCAGCTCGAGCTCGGTCTATGGCGGCAACACCAAGCTGCCCTTCGCGGTCGAGGACCGCGTCGACCATCCGGTCTCGCTTTACGCCGCAACCAAGCGCGCCGACGAGCTGATGAGCGAGACTTACGCCCACCTGTTCCGCCTGCCGCTGACCGGGCTGCGCTTCTTCACCGTCTATGGCCCGTGGGGCCGGCCCGACATGATGATGTGGATCTTCACCAAGGCGATCCTGGCTGACCAGCCGATCCCGGTATTCAACAACGGCGAGATGTACCGCGATTTCACCTATATCGACGATATCGTGGCCGGGGTGATTGCCTGCCTCGATAACCCCCCGCCCGACGATGGCCTTGAAAAGGCCGGCGGATCGATCAAACCCCACCGGCTCTACAACATCGGCAACAACAAGAGCGAACACCTGATGAAGGTGGTCGGCCTGATCGAGGAAAGCTGCGGCAAGAAGGCCGAAGTGGACTTCCAGCCAATCCAGCCGGGCGACGTTGCGGCCACCTATGCCGATATCGCGGCGATCGCCGGGGACCTGGGCTATGCCCCGACCACCAGCATCGAAGTGGGTGTCCCCAACTTTGTCCGCTGGTACCGCAGCTATCACAGCCTATGACGCTGGGGGCTTCGACAGGCTCAGCCTGAGCGGGCAGGAGGCTTTTCCCCAATCCCGCTCAGGCTGAGCTTGTCGAAGCCCATGCACAGCGCCATCAATCCGCCATGGCGATTCTTTCAGACAAGTGGATCCGTAACGAAGCCCGCCATTCGGGCATGATCGAACC
>JANPMA010000295.1:0-1504 GCA_031422595.1 Novosphingobium sp.
CTTCACGAACTTGCTGGCACCGTCCATCGAGCCATAGAAATCGGCCTCGGTCGCCACTTCGCGGCGGCGGGCCTTGGCTTCGTCGGCGGTGAGCAGACCAGCGGCCAGATCGGCGTCGATCGCCATTTGCTTGCCCGGCAAAGCATCGAGCGTGAAGCGCGCCGAAACTTCCGAAACGCGCCCCGCGCCCTTGGTGACCACTACCATGTTGATGATCATCAGGATCATGAAGACGAACAGCCCGACCGCGAAATTGCCGCCGACCAGGAAAGCCCCGAAGGCCTCGATCACATGGCCAGCAGCGGCCCCGCCCTGGTGGCCGTTGACCAGCACCACCCGGGTCGAGGCGACGTTGAGCGCGAGGCGCAGCAAGGTTGCGAACAGCAGGACCGAGGGAAAGGCGCTGAAATCGAGCGGCTTCTGCGCATTCATCGCCGCCATCAGGATCGCAATCGACAGCGCGATGTTGAGCACGAAGAAGACGTCGAGCACCACCGCTGGCGTGGGCACCACCATCAGCCCGATCAGCGTCAGGATCCCCGCCGGAAGCGCAAAGGCGCCGGGCTTGATGCGGCTCAGCCAGCTCACAGACCGAACGCCTGCAGCTTGCCATAGGCGGCGCGGACCGGCGCGGGCATGGTGGCAGCGCCGCCGAAAGTCGCGGCGAGAGTATCGGCCATCGAGGGACGTTGCGGGGCAGAAAGCCCCAACCCTTCAGGGCGTTCAGAGGCACGTGACTCTGAACGCGGGTTGGGGTGGGGTATGTCCGACAACGCGGCCCCCGGAAATGCCGACAGACCCCACCCCTCAATCCCCTCCCCTGAAGGGGAGGGGAAGCAACACACACAAAAAAGCCCGGCTGCGCGGATGGCGCAACCGGGCCTTTTGTTGCTCGTAGATCAAATCAGAACTTGTAGCCGATGGTGCCGCCGAAGCTCAGTGGTTCGCCGATGGGGGCATAGGTCCGGGAACTCAACCGGTAGTGAACAGCGTATATCTTGTTCGTAAGGTTGTTGCCCCAGACACGGACATAATAATGGTCCGACGGATCAGTCCAGGTCACGGAAGCGTTGACCAGGGCATAGCCAGTTTGCCGCCCCCGTTGTTCGCTAGCACGGCTGGCGTAGGGTGAGCCGGCCAGTTGGGCATTGTTGTTCGAAGGCGTTGCGAGTGTAGGCGAAGCCAACCCTGTTCTGGCTGTGAACGCCGCCGGGGACTCGCCGCCCCAGATCGAGTTGTCGGTCACGACATAGCTGGAAGTATATTTAAGGTTGGCAGCAAAGCGAAGGCCGCCGTCACCCATGGGGATGTTGTAATCGAAGCCGACGAAGCCGGAGAAATCCGGAGCACGCGCCATCTGCAGGCCGGAAATATCTTGCCACAGTGGAAAGACGGGTGACGTGTTGGGGAATGCCCTGAGCGGATCGGCATTCGGAACGACGACGGCTCCCGCCGGATTGACGCCGCTGCCACGGTAATATGCGCCGACGCCGTATTTGGCGTC
>JANPMA010000296.1:0-33253 GCA_031422595.1 Novosphingobium sp.
TTGCCGGCCAGCCGCTTGACCTCGTCAAGGCTGTTTACCACCACCAGATGCGGCGTCACCGACGATTCCTTGGGATCGGAGGAGAAGACGACCGGCCCCCTATGGGTCTCGGGCGTAATCTTGGGCAGCACCTGCGACGGATCCATCCGTAATTCTTTCAGCCGATCCCAAAAGGCCTGCTGCATTTCTGGCGGCAAATCTGACAATGGCATGGTGTCATCCTCGATAAAAACCAGCGTTCCCACTGGAAAACTGGCACATAACGCCCCTTAACCCTCACCGGGCACACACTACCTCACGCTGCAATCGTAGCCCTTCAGCAAGCAATTACAGCTCATCGCATAGTGAAAGAATAGCTTCACTCACGATCGTCCGATACTATTAATATGTATAAGCGAAGACGTCGCCCCGAATCGACGTTGCTCCACAACTTGCCTGTAAGATCGGCAACTCATGCTTGATTGTCAATGCCAAACTCTACATGGCGTCCACCTAGACAATCTTGGGGGAGGATACGACCGAAATGCCACTAGATGTCTGGTTTCCGCTGGCGATCCATTATGCTGATCTTGCCGATGCGGCTGATCACAATCCCCTGCTGCGCGCCCGGATCGAACAATTGCATAATGCGGCTGGCGCGCGGCGGACCTTGCCGACGACGAGCTGGACCGGCGATGTCCATGATGTCGACCGGCTGCACTTCGACCCTGCCTTCGACTGGCTGACCGATCAGGTAGGGCTGCACGCGCTCGATTATCTCAAGACCATCGGCCATGATCTCGCCAAGACCGATATCTATATTCAGCGGTCATGGCCGGTGATCGCCACCCGCGACCAGGGCGTTTCGCGGCACGCCCACCACACCGCGCATCTCAGCGCCGTCTATTATGTTGCAGTGGCGGAGGGCGATGCAGGCGGCAAGACGCGCTTCTACAATGACGCCCGTCCGAACGAACTGTCGGCAGGCATCGGTTCGGACATGACAAAAGGCTATGCGCAGACCAACGCGCTCAACTTTGCCAGCGCCGACTATACGCCGATCGCCGGGCGGCTACTACTGTTTCCGGCCAAGCAGACGCATTCGGTAGAGCCTCACCACAGCGATGATCCGCGTATCTCGATCTCCTACGACATTGTCCTGACTGCGCGCGACGAGCCGGGGCACGGCCATCATGAATTTCTCATGCCCGCGCCGAGTGTGTGGAAGCGGATCGCGCGCTCGGACGCGACGATGCTTGCTCCGGTCGCTGTCGCGCCGCTGGGCGATGGCCGCACCCCGCTCGCCGATGTCGCGCGCATGAGCCGTCCGATCGATTCTTTCACCATCCCTGAACGTGCGGGTCATATCATGTGGGAAACACTGGTCCTGCCGCATATCGTCAGCCCGGCGGCATGGCACGCTTATGCGTCGGAGTTGGCCGATGTCGACGATGCGGGCTGGCTTCACGACGCATCGGGGTCGATGTGGTTGTGGCACGGCTGTGGATCATGGGGCGCGTGGCGGGATGCGGTCGATCGGCTATATGTTCAGATGGAACAAGATGGCGTGGCGCTGGCCGCTGCCAACCTGACCGCCCCAGTGCTGCAACGGCGCACCGGCGATGGCGCGCCGCCGCACCGGCGCGGCAAGGCGCATCTCTCGCTCTATCTGCGCATCGATCACGGCGCGGGTGACTGCAGCATCGATTTTGCCGAGGGCGGGACGGTGGATCTGCCGTCAGGCGCATTGGCGCTGGTTAGTGGGTTCAGGCGACATCGGCTGACCGGGACCAGCCATATTGTGCATTTCGAACTCGACCTGCCAGCTCTGGCGCGGCCCGACGCGCTTGTGCTGCGCGCATTTCAGGGGAGCGATGTTCAGGATGATGTCGTTTTTTCTGCGCTGACCGCGCAGCCGCCTAGCGATCCACTACCGCCGTCGCCAGTTTTGTTTGAGAAAATTCGCTGGCTCGATGCGCGCGCGCGCCGCCGCCATCGCCACCGCGATTGCCTCGCCGTGCGACGCTATCTCGTCGATAATGCCGATCCCGACACGGCGAGCTCCGCTGATCTCGATCTGGTGCGCAGCCACGGTGTCGGCACCCCCGACCACCCCGGTTTCGACGGTCGACTGATCGAGCTTGAGCAATTGCTCGACGCCGGACAATGCGAGGCGCTGAGGGCCTATGCCGACGCGCATATGACGGCTGTCGTCCCGGACTCGGTCGATGAATGGCCCGAGTATCAGACCAATATTTCGATAGACCAGCTCGCCGATCTGATCGGTTGCGCTGCCACCGATGCGCTGCTGCAAGCGCCGTCACAGCTAGGCGCGCGAGTCACTGCCGATCCACGGACTGCTTTCGCTGAAATCCATATCTTCCTGCGCGTCTTTTCGCCCGACACCCGCTCCTACATCGCCTTTCACTCAGACACCTGCGACTATACAGTCAATGTGGCGCTGAGCGACGATGCCGCTGTCGATGGCGGCAGGCTGCTGGCGCTCGACGGCGATCGGCTTCGCGCGATTGACCGCATGACCGGATCAGCTGTCCTCCACACCGGCAATCTGATCCACGGTGTCACGCGCATTGCACGCGGCACGCGGCATTCGCTAATCCTGTTCATGACGGCGATGCAGCAAGCCGCAACCACCTGATTTCATTGTAAGGGCAGTGGTGCCGCTTACAGGATTCGAACCTGTGGCCCCATCATTACGAATTAAAGGGAAGCGGCGGTGAAGCGATTTGGCTCACTTCCTATCGAACGCACTTTGATAGGATGCAAGTTCGGAATGTGACCTCACGCCGACCTACTGGTGGCTGGTTGTCGCAATGCGCGAACGTGGACATCGGCTGGGAATTCAGTTTGACTGCGAAACTGAGCCACTATGAGCATGTACCAGCGACGCGATACCCTCAGCTTGCGCTCAATCCGTTCTTTTTTGGCAAATTGAGTATGGCCAGGGAACTGCTCCGCAAAAGCCTTTGCCACCGCATAATTTTTGCGAATTGAAATTGAATCACGACCATGCAACCAACCATCGGCGTCCATATATACCCAAGGTTTGAGGCGCGCCCAGTCCTTTTCAGTCGCGAACCCAGCTTGGGAAACACGAACCTTCCGCCGCCGCTAAGTGTCTCGGCTTCGTGCAGGACCGCTATAGTTTAAAGTGACAGCGGAATGCGGTGCGGCTGGCGCTGCTTCATGCGCGCCGCCGGTATCGTCCAGACCGCACCAACGAAGTCGATTTCGCTCCATTCGGCTTGGCGAATTTCGCCGGGCCGCTGGAATACCAAGGCGGTGAAGCGCAGCGCCAACTTGGTTACGGGCTGTCCGCAGTATTCGTCGGCGGCGCGCAACAGTGCGCCGAATGCCACCGGGTCCGTAATCGCGGCATGATGCTTTGCAACCGGCGCGATGAGCGCACCGGCCAGCGGCTGGGCTGGATCGACCGTTGCCCGCGCCGTGGCGACGGCATATCGAAACACCCGGCTGGAAAAGGAGCGAAGCCGCCGCGCGGTCTCGCGTTGTCCGGCCCGCTCCGATGCGCGCAGGACGCCCAGCAACTCGGCTGGCGTAATCTCGGCAACCGGACGCGCGCCCAAAACCGGTGACAGCTTCGACAACAGCCACCGCGCCTTGCCGACTGTCACATTGGCTTTGCCTTCGGCCTCCAGCTTGGCGATGAATTCTTCGGCAATGCCGCCAAAGGTATTGCCAGCTGCGACACGCTTGGCTGCGCGGGTTTCGCGCTTTGCCGCCGCTGGGTCGCCGCCCGCTTGGGCAGATTTGCGGGCAATGTCGCGCGCCGTGCGGGCGCCCTTCAGACTGACTTCGGGATAAGCCCCTAGCGCGAGCTTCTTTTCCTTGCCGTTCACCCGGTATTTGACCCGCCAGAGTTTCGATCCCCCCGCCGTGACCAAAAGGTAGAGCCCTTTTTCGTCTGCCAGCTTTCGATCTTTCGGCCCAGCCGTTGCGTTTCGGATTGTAGTGTCAGTCAGCGCCATCGCTTCGCCTTTCGCAAATGCGCTGGCCGCCCGTTTGATAAGGCCCCCAGAAAGGCCCCCAAATCTTTCCGACTGTCAGCGAACGCCAGCAACCGGAAGCGGTCATCGCAGGGCGTACACTAACGGAAAGGCGCGGGTTTTGTAACCCGCGCCGGACGTTTGCGAATAGTGAAATGGTGCCCAGAAGAGGACTCGAACCTCCACGCCCTTGCGAGCGCCAGCACCTGAAGCTGGTGCGTCTACCAATTCCGCCATCTGGGCACGGGTGGCATCCAACGCCAGAGTGCGCGGGGTGCCGGGTAGGAGCGCGCCACTAGCGGGGGGGTGCCATGCTTGTCAACAAGCGGATCGCATGGCAGGCTGGTTTTTTGATGGCGGTTGCCGTGGGAGGGGCTGGCATTGATGGTGCGGGGGCTGGCAGCTCGGCTGGTGGCGGGACTTGACCGGGCCGGGCAGCGGTTCGGCACTTCGCTTGGCCTGATCGCGCTGCTGGCCATGCTGGCACGGCTTGGGCTGGGCGCGGCGCACGGCACCGCCAACTACTGGTCCGAAGGTTACGGCTTCTTTTTCGATATTGCCGCGAACCTGGCGGCGGGCAACGGTTATGGGCTGGTCCCGGGGCAGCCCAGCGCCTTTCGAGTTCCGGGCTATCCGCTGTTTCTGGTGGCGGTGACCCAGGGTGAGTGGAAGCCCTGGGCGATCGTGCTGGTCCAGTCGGTGCTGGGCGGCTTGACCGTGGTCGCCGCCGGGCTGATCGGAAGGCGGCGGTTCGGGCGGCGCGCCGGCCTGCTGGCAGCGCTTGGCTGCGCTGCGTGGCCGTACTACTTGTGGCATGACACCGCGCTGCAGGAGACCGCGCTTTACACCTGCCTGACGGCCTGGGCGGTGGTCCTCTTGTTGCGGCTCGATTCGCGCGGCGGGCTGGCACCGGCGCTGGGTGCGGGCGTGTTGATGACGCTGACGGTGCTGGTGCGCGAGCCGATGCTGCCCTTCGCCTTGCTGGCAAGCCTGTGGGCCGGATGGCGGCTGGCCCGGCGCGAGGGTCTGCGGCGCGGTGTTCTGGCCGCGCTGGCCATGTTGACTGTGCTGGGCGCAGGGCTGACGCCGTGGCTGGCCTATTCGCGCCAGGTCAACGGCGCGGCGGTACTGGGGACCGAATTTGGCGGCGCACTCTATGCCGCAAACCACCCCGCGGTGTTTTCACACTATCCCGACGGCTCGATCGACCAGAGCCGGGTTGAAGCCTTCAAGACGCTGACACCAGCGGACTGGGCCAGCTACAAGGAAATGACCCCGCTGGCACGCGACCACTGGCTGCGCGGGCGCGGCGCGGCTCTGGTGCTGGGCGACCTGCCAGGTTTTGCGATGCGTGGCCTGCGCAAGGTATGGATCGCTTTTCGTCCCTTCCCCAGCCCACTGCATTCCGCGCCGGTCAACTGGGCCTATGCGCTGACCTGGCTGCCGATGCTGGTGCTGGGCCTTGCCGGGCTATGGCGCGAGCGACGCGAGTGGCGACGCGACCTGCCGGTCCACCTGCTGTTCGCGACGTTCATCGGCATCACCGCGGTGCTATGGGCCCAGACCGCGCACCGCGCTTTCCTTGATCTCTACCTGATCGTCTTCGCCGCCGGCTACCTGGTGCGCCGCCAGACCAAGCGGCGGCATGTGAGTTAACTCACGCGTTCACATCGGCGTAGTGGCTGGGCGGCTGGATCACTTCCATCCGCTCGGCCAGCAAGGGGCGAAAGCTGGGACGGCTCTTGAACACGGCGTACCAGGCGGCGGCCTGTTCGTGCCCCGACCAGTCAAGCCCGCCGAGATAGTCCGCAACCGAGATCTGCGCGGCGGCAGCCAGGTCGGCCATGCTCATCGTGGCACCGGCCAACCACTGGCGGTGATCGACCAGATGGTCGATGTAATAGAGGTGCTCGTGCGCCAGCTTCATCGCCTCGCGCAGCACCCGGCTGTCGGGCGAGACGCGGTAGACCAGCCGCTTCTTCATCCGCTCGTGCAGCAAGGGCGCGGTGACATCGCCATAGAAATTCTCGTCGAACAGCGCGACCAGGCGGCGGATCTCGGCCCGACCGGCGGCGGTGCCGTTGATCATCGGCTGCTTGTCGACCGTTTCTTCGAAATATTCGCAGATTGCGCGGCTGTCGATCAGGGTCAGCCCCTTGGCCGGATCGTGCAGCACCGGGGTGCGCCCGGCCGGATTGAGCGCCAGGAATTCGTCGCGCGCTTCCCACGGATTCTCACGCCACAATTCATAGGGCACGCCCTTCTCGCTTAGCAGCAAGCGGACCTTGCGGCTGAAGGGACACAGGGGGAACTGGTAGAGCTGCCACATGCTATCCCCATGACTCATGCCGAATCGCGCTTCAACCCGCTGTGCGGTGCTGGGGGGACTTAATCAGGTGGATAACCCTAGGGCGGACCCGCAACCAGGCCTTCGCGCAAGCCGGCACGGGTGATTGTCACGCTGGATGGCGATAGTTCCCCAACCAGTGCAGCCAGCAGCGCAGCGGCATGCTCTAGCTGCACTGAACGCGCCGCGCTGATCCCTGGCAGCGAGGCCAGCCATTCAGGCCCCATCCTGCGGGCGTAGATCTTGAGCCGCCGGGCTTCGTCTGGGGCGAACGAGGCTGAGGGATCGTGCTTGCCCAACCGCGCCTCGATCTTGGCCAGTGCACGCCAGGCCCCGCCGACCAGGAACAATTCCTGTCCAGCGACCTGCCGGGTCCAGTCGAGCGGCGCGAGCGCCTGCTTGACCGCTTTGCGCAACAGCCCGCGGCCTTCCGCGCGGATCGCCGCGACGCGCAGCACGCCCAGCGGAAACGAAGCGCATTCGTGGACCGCGCGGCCCTCAACCCGGGCCAATTCAAGGCTGCCACCGCCTAGGTCGGCAACCACTCCGTGGGCACCGGGGAAATGCGCAAGCACGCCCCAGGCCGCTCCGCGTGCTTCGCCTTCGCCCGAGAGCAGTTCGGCCGGAAGCCCGATCGTCCGAACCGCCGCGAGAAACTCGGCGCCGTTTTCGGCCTCGCGCACTGCGGCGGTTGCGACCACACGCAACTGGCTCGGCTTGATCAGGGCAAGCAACGCGGCGTAACGCTTGAGCGTCGACAGCGCCAGGGCGCGGGCCTCGCGATCGATCCGGCCGGTCGCAACCACGCCGCGGCCCAGCCCGGCCAGGACCTTGTCATTGTAGAGCACTTCGCGGCGCTCACCGAACACCACCAGCCGGATCGAGTTCGAGCCGATGTCGATGATCGCATGATGGGCGGGCGCGGTGGACATGCCACCGCGCCTAGGACCATTTGCACAGGGTTGGAATGGGCTAGTCGGTCCGATCGAGATCGCGCTCGAGATTATCCCCAATCGCTTCGAGCTGCGGCATCATCTCGTCCAGCATGCCGGTCATGGCGGCCATCGCGGTCATCATGCCGGGGACGCGGCGCTTGATCTCGCGCGGCATCTGGCGGGCTTCGGGGCCGGCCAGATCGCCGATCGTGGCGTTCCTGGGGATCCGGCGGGCAGCATCGCGCTCACCCATGGCGTCCATCGCCTTGGCCAGCGGGGCGGCCTTCATGCCCAGCATCACGCCGAACAAATCACCCAGGGCATTGGCCGCAGCCTGCTGGTTGCGCGGATCTTCCAGTTCGCGCGCCATTTCGGCGCCTTCGCTGGGGCGCTCACGGGCCAAGGCTGGGCTGGGAAGCAACGCCAGCACGGTCAGCGGCAGCATGGCCGCGGCAACAAATCGCTTGGTCATCGAACGAACCCTCCAACCCGAAAAGCGGGTGTGCGCGGAACCTTAGCGCTCGCGCGCTTGCGCGGGGCTGAACGATCTGTGCAGCTTGCGTTAGACTGTGGCCGGTTGGCGGCCAAACAAGGCCGGAGCCCGACTCGGCACCGCAGGGTCCTGCGCAAGCTTCACCTCGATCCCGCTAAACAGCCGCTGGAGCGCACGCGAGGCATCGCAGTCCGGCGCGAAAGTTCCCAGCGGCGCGCGCTTGACCGCCACCTGTTCCAGTAGGGTGGCAAAAGGCACGATCGGCCAGGTCGCCGCATGGCCCTGCCGTGCCGCGCGGTGCAGTGGCCGCCGCGAATTGTAAAGAGACAACACCGGCAAAAGCGGCGGATGACGGTGGTGATGGCGCGCCAGCTCGCGCCGCAACATGTCGAGCGCGCGGGCCGACAGCGGACTGGGCGGCAAAGGCACGATCAGCAGGTCTGCCGCCGCGATCACCTGGTCCGAAACTTCGCTGATCCCCGCCGGACAATCGAGCACAATCCGTGGATAGTCTCGCTTGAAGGAACCGGCCAGCGTTGCCAGGCGGTGGCGTTGTCCCAAACGGGCAAGCTGGCCCGGCAAGTGGCGCAGGCTCTCATCGGCGGGCAGCAGCGACAGCCGGTCGTAGGCGGTGGGCTCGATCAGCTGGCGCGGCCTGCCGTCGCGCTGGAAGATCGCTGCGGCCCGCGCGCCGGGCGCAGGATCATGGCCCAGCAGGAACCCGGCCCCGCACTGCGGATCGAGATCCCACAGCAAGGTATTGCGCCCGCCCAGCGCGGCAAAACGCCAGGCCAGATCGACCGCCAGGGTGGTCTTACCCACTCCGCCTTTCATGCTGTAGATGGCGATAACCGCCATTGCTGCGACCCCAGTTCCCAACCTATCGTTGTTTGGGCGCAGAATGCAGCAATTCCCCCGATTCGCAATCCGGACTTTTGCGCTACCCCCAGACCAGATTTGGGACAGTCAGGGTCCGGTCACCCGGCCGGGGTAGGCGCGACTTGCGCCAGGTAGTGCTGGCAAGACCGGAACGCCGCATCGAAATGGGCTTTGGGATCCTTGGCCTCGATGATTTCCTGCTGGAACTTGCCGACTTCGGCTCTGAGAAATGTCCGCATGGCGGGTTCATCCAGCTTGCGTTCGGCGAACAGCCGCTGGCCGGTGGCGACGAAGAACGCTTTGCCCGGTTCTGCCATCGCCGGATAGGCATCGGCCCCCGGCTGCTTGGTGATCTGATCGCGCGCCAGAACCGCAAAGACCGCCGCGCAACGCACCCGCTGGTCGAGATCGTCTGGCTGGACTTGGGCGGTCAACTGGGTTGCTGGGCTGGCACCAAGAGCCAGGGCGAACGCGACTATGGAACGATTGAGCATTGCGGTCTTTTAGGGGCAGCAAGCTGAACCGCAACTGTCGCACGCGATTGACCCGGCGCGGCCAGGCTTTACACCTAGCGAATCGCAACTGATGGAGATAGCGGGATGTACAGCCACAACATGGTCGGGTCGAACGACACGGCCCGATCGAAGGCCTTCTACGACGCCACGTTCAAGGCAATTGGCGGCAAGGAAGCGATCCAGGATGACAAGGGCCGTCTGATCTATATGCATGGCGGCGGCATCTTCCTGGTCACCCCGCCGATCGACGGCCAGCCAGCCACTGCCGGCAACGGCTGCACCATCGGTTTCGCGATGGAAAGCCCTGAGCAGGCCGATGCCTGGCACGCGGCCGGCGTTGCCAACGGCGGCACTGCGATCGAAGATCCGCCGGGTGTGCGCGAAGGCGGCATGGGCGCACTCTACCTCGCCTACCTGCGCGATCCCGACGGGAACAAGCTCTGCGCGCTCAAGCGGATGTGAGCAGCGAGCTGTATGAAGTAAGGCCTGACGGCACCCGCCGCGCGGTGACGCGCGTGTGGGTGCCCGAAGCCCCGGTGGCGCTCGAATTCAACGGGCTGTCCTATGCCGTGATGATGGCCACCCCTGAAAGCCTTGAGGATTTCGCCACCGGTTTTGCCCTCAATGAAGGGCTGGCGGCCAATGCCGCCGAAATATCCGACATCGCTGTGGCCCAGGTGCCCGACGGCTGGATCGTGCGCGCGCACTTGTCGGGCCTGGGGATCGACAAGCTGACCGATCGGGTCCGCAGCCGCGTAGCCGAATCGAGCTGCGGGCTGTGCGGGATCGACAACCTGGCCGAAGTCGCCCGCGCGCTGCCCCATGTCGCGGCGCATGCCGCAAACGAACCGACCGCAATCTTTGCCGCGCTGGCCGCCTTGCGCCCCTTGCAGCAGCTGACCCACCAGACCGGCGCCGCCCACGCTGCCGCCTGGGCTTCTTCGGAAGGTGAGATCGGCCTGCTGCGCGAGGATGTCGGGCGGCACAACGCGCTCGACAAGCTGGTCGGAGCGATGGCGCGCGCCGGACAGTCACTAACCCCCGGCTTCGTCATTTCGACTGCGCGGTGCAGCTATGAGATTGTCGAGAAAGCCGTGAGGGCCGGCGCGACAACGCTGGTCTGCGTCTCGCTGCCCACTTCGCTCGCGGTTGAACGGGCCAAAGCTGCCGGGCTCAGTCTGTGGGCGCTGGGGCGTAGTGATAGCGTGTTGCTGGTAAATGACGGATCGTCATCCCGGGCTTGACCCGGGATCGCTGGAGACTTCGCGCGATCCTTGTTTTGGCGGCCAGCGGTCCCGGATCAAGTCCGGGACGACGGTTCAGCGGGACAACAAGAACACCGCATGCTCGGCCCGCCAGGCTGCGGCGGCGGGACCGATGCGCTTGTCGCCCAAGAGGAACCATTCGCCCTCAACCCGGTAGCCCTTCTGCGCCACCAGCTCGCGGAAATCGCGAACGGTGACGTGGTGGATGTTCGGCGTTTCGTACCAGGCAATCGGCAGCAGCCGGGTAACCGGCATGCGCCCGTTCCACAGCAGGCTGGCCCGCACTTTCCAATGCGCGAAATTGGGGAACGAGACAAAGGCCTTGCGCCCCACCCGCAGCAGTTCGTCCAGCACCTGATCGGGCCGCTTGGTGGTCTGCAGCGTCTGGCTGAGGATCGCGTAGTCGAAGGAGGCATCGGGATAGTCGGCCAGGTCGGCATCGGCATCGCCCTGCATGACCGACAGACCCTTGCCGACGCACAGCGCGACATTGTGCGGATCAAGCTCCAGTCCGCGCGCATCGACTTGCCGGGTGTCACGCAGTTCGGCCATCAAGGCGCCATCGCCGCAGCCGACATCGAGTGCCCGCGAACTTGGAGCGACGTTCTGGGCGATGATCGCCAGGTCCGGGCGCAGGCCGTTCACTGCCCCAGGAACCCGGCAATCACCCGGTCGAGCGCGGGGACATCGAGCAGGAAGCTGTCGTGCCCGAACGGGGCCGATAGCTCGACAAAGCTGACCGGCGCGCCGGCCGCGTTAAGCGCGTGGGCGATCGTGCGGCTTTCCATCGTGGGATAGAGCCAGTCGGTATCGAAACTGACCAGGCAGAACCGCGCTGTGGCCCCGGCGAAGGCTTGGGCCAGCCGTCCGCCGTGCTCTTCGGCCAGGTCGAAATAGTCCATCGCCCGGGTGATATAGAGGTAGCTGTTGGCATCGAACCGGTCGGTAAAGCTAAGTCCCTGGTGGCGCAGATAGCTTTCGACCTGGAATTCGGCATCGAAACCAAAGGTCTTTTCACCTTTAGTACCATCTGGCCGGTCCTGCAGCTTGCGGCCGAATTTTTCGTGCATCCCTTCTTCGGAGAGGTACGTGATGTGTGCCGCCATCCGAGCAACCGCGAGGCCGTTGTCCGGGCCCTTGCCGCCATAGTAATCGCCGCCCTTCCACTTGGGATCGGCCATGATCGCCTGCCGGCCCACCTCGTGAAAGGCGATGTTCTGGGCGGAGTGCCGCGCGGTGCTGGCGATCACCAGCGCGGCGCGGGTCCGCTCCGGCCAGTTCGCGGCAAAGGACAGCGCCTGCATGCCACCCATCGACCCGCCGACCACCGCGTGGAGCTGTTCGATCCCCAGCGCGTCGAGCAGCGCGACTTGCGCACGGACCATGTCGCGGATCGTGATCACCGGAAAGCGCATCGCATAGGGCGCGCCGTCGGGGGCCATGCTGGCCGGCCCGGTCGAGCCCATGCAGCCACCCAACACATTGGCGCAAATCAAGAAATGCCGATCGGTGTCAATCACATTGCCCGGGCCGATCGACTTGGCCCACCAACCTGGCTTGCCGGTTTTGGGGTGGGGGCTGAGGATATGCTGATCCATTGTCAGGGCATGGAACACCAATACGGCATTGGATTTCTCGGCATTGAGTGTGCCGACCGTTTCGTAGGCAACCTGCGCGCCCGGCAGGCTCTGCCCGCCATCGAGCTGGAGCGGATGGGGCAGATTCAGCACATGGCTGGCGGTAGGGATTGCGGCATCGGCCATCAGCGGCGATTGCGGGACTACAAGCGGGCTGTCAATCGGCGATAGGCCTGCTAAGGGCCAGCCACAATGGCCCGTTCACCCGTCCCCAAGCCGTGGATCGCTGCGATCCATGCCTATGTCCCCGGCAAGTCGGCGGGCGATGACGGGCGCGTGCTGGCCAAGCTTTCGGCCAACGAGAATCCGCTGGGTTGCAGCATGCTTGCGCTGGCCGCGCGCAGTCACGCAACGCACCCTTCAAGGTACCCTGACGGTGACTCAACAGCCCTTCGAAGGGCACTTGGGCTACACCACGCAATCGACCCCGCCCAAATCATCATGGGCGCAGGCTCGGGCGAGCTGCTTTACCTTGCCGCCAGCGCCTATGCCGGGCCGGGCGACGAGGTCTTGTTCTCTGAGTATGCCTTCTCGCTCTACGACATCGTCGCTCGGCGCGCGGGGGCCGAGCCGGTCGAGGCCCCGGCGCGCGATTACTGTACCGATGTCGATGCGCTGCTGGCCGCAGTGACGCCGCGAACCCGGGTGGTGCTGGTCGCCAACCCCAACAACCCCACCGGCACTTACCTCCCCCGCAGCGAGATTGCCCGGCTCCACGCCGGCCTTCCCGCCGACGTACTGCTGGTGATCGATCTCGCCTATATCGAGTATGTCGATCCGGCCGACGATGACGGTTCGATGGCGCTGGCCACCAGCCAGCCCAACGTTCTCGCCACCCGCACATTCTCCAAGGCATTTGGCCTTGCCGGGGAGCGGGTCGGCTGGGGCACTGGCTCTGCCGAAGTGATCGAAGTGCTCAACCGCCTGCGCGGGGCCTTCAATGTCTCCAACGAGGCCCAGGCCACGGCGCTTGCTGCGCTGGACGATCTGGCCTTTGTCGAGCACTCTCGTTCCCACAATGCCGAGGTTCGCGCCCGGTTTGTCGCGGCGGTCGAAGCGCTGGGCAACCACGGCCTGCGCTGCGTGCCAAGCGAGGCCAACTTCGTGCTGGTGCTGTGCGAAGGCAAGCTTTCGGGCAATGCCGCCTATGAAGGGCTGGCCAAGGCCGGCTACATGACCCGCTGGTTTTCGAGCCCCGGCCTCAATCGCGGCGTGCGGATCACCGTGGGCACTGCCGAGGAAATGGACGGCGTCGCCAAGGTGCTGCGTCAGCTGGCGGAGGCTACGAAGTGAGCTTTCAGCGGATCGCGATCATCGGCCTGGGGCTGCTGGGCGGATCGGTCGGCCTGGCCGTCAAGGAACATCTGCCCGGCGCGCAGACCACCGGCTATGATGCCGATCCCGCCACCCGCGCCCGCGCGGCCGAACGCGGCCTGGTCGATCGGGTTTGCGAGTCCGCGGCCGATGCGGTGAAGGATGCCGAGCTGGTGGTGCTGTGCGTCCCCGTCGGCGCGATGGCCGAGGCCGCGAAAGACCTGCAAGCCGCCCTGCCCGCAGATGCGCTGGTCAGCGATGTCGGCTCGTCCAAGCAAAGCGTTGCCAAGGCGCTGGCCGAAGTCCTGCCCGGCCACGCGATCATCCCCGCGCACCCGGTTGCCGGGACCGAGCGTTCGGGGCCGGACGCCGGCTTTGCCAGCCTGTTCCAGCAGCGCTGGTGCATCCTGACCCCGCCCGAAGATGCCGATCCCGCCAAGCTGGCCGCGCTGAGCGCATTCTGGGAAGCGCTTGGCGCCCGGGTCGAAGTGATGGACGCGGCGCACCACGATCTGGTGCTGGCGGTAACCAGCCACCTGCCGCACCTGATTGCCTATACCATCGTCGGCACCGCATCGGACCTTGAAGGGGTGACCGAAAGCGAAGTGATCAAGTATTCGGCCGGCGGCTTCCGCGATTTCACCCGCATTGCGGCTTCGGATCCGACGATGTGGCGCGACGTGTTCCTGGCCAACAAGGAGGCGGTGCTGGAAATGCTCCAGCGTTTCACCGAAGACCTCACCGCGCTGCAACGCGCGATCCGGGTGGGCGACGGTGACCAGTTGTTCGAGCATTTCTCTCGCACCCGCGCAATCCGCCGCTCGATCATCGAGCTTGGCCAGGACGACGCGCGGCCCGACTTCGGGCGCAGCGACCACGGCCAGTCCTGACCGTGACAATCGCGGTCTATTGCGAGCTGGCCTACCGTTTCGCCAGACCAACCGACATGCTGATGCAGATCGAGGCGGCGTTGCTGCCCGAACAGCGGATCGTGAAGGCGGCGCTGGGGCTGAGCCCGGTTGAATACTTCGCGCGCGTTCCCGGCCACGACGAAGTGGGTGAGCGGATCTGGCTTCGGGTCGAGCGCGACCTGATCGTCGATTACACCGCCGAAATCGAGATCAACCGGCCCGCCGATCATTTCGCCGACCTGCCCGAAACGGCGCCGCACCTGCTGCCGGGTGATGTGGTCGATTATCTGATGCCCTCGCGCTACTGCCAGTCGGACCTGTTCGAACCGTTCGTCGAGGGCGAGTTCGCCAGCCTGTCGGGCGGGGCCCGGATCGCCGCGATCCGCGACTGGGTGGCGGGCGCCTTCACTTATGCGCCGGGCGCCACAACCCCGCACACCAGCGCCTGCGAAAGTCTGCTGGCGCGGCGCGGGGTGTGCCGCGATTTCGCCCATGTAGTGATCGCCATGGCCCGCGCCTCTTCGATTCCCGCCCGCTATGTCAGCGTCTATGCGCCAGACGTTACTCCGTCGGACTTTCACGCCGTCGCCGAAGTGTTCCTGGGCGGGGCCTGGCACCTGGTCGATGCGACCGGAATGGCCGGCCCGGCCGATATCGCCAAGATCGGCGTCGGCCGCGATGCCGCCGACATCGCGTTTCTTTCGACGTTCGGGGATACGCAGCTGGTCAACCTGCGGGTTGAGGTGAGCCGGAACTGAAGCCCCTCAACTCCCGTCATCCTGAACTTGTTTCAGGACCCATTTTCCCGCGCATCCGAAGCTTTGAATTGCACCCAATGCCTCTCGGTTTGTGCCTATCCGGCTTGCTCTGGGCCTTGGGCACGATGGGTCCTGAAACAAGTTCAGGATGACGAGCATGGAGAGTGATGAGCAGGTAGCTCGATCGAAGGTCCTAACTCAGCAGGAACACCCCGGCCACAACCCACATCACCGCAGTGGAAAGCCAGCCGCCAAAGGCCAGGCCGCGACCCAGCACCAGATCGCCCATCACCTTGCGGTTCTGCGCAATCAGCATCGTCACCACCATCAGCGGCGGGGCGAGCAGCCCGTTGACCACGGCCGCCCAAAAGAGCGCGCGCATCGGATCGATCTCGATCAGGTTGAGCGCAATTCCGCCCAGCGTTGCCGTGGCGATCACGCCGTAAAACGCCTTGGCCTCGCGCGGCTTGCGGTCCAGCCCTTCGGTCCAGCCGAAGGTCTCGCTGACCGCATAGGCCGCGCTGCCGGCCAGAATCGGGACCGCGAGCAGCCCTGTGCCGATGATCCCGGCGGCGAACAGCGCGAAGGCGAATGGCCCGGCAATCGGCCGCAGCGCCTCGGCCGCCTGGGCCGCGCTTTCGATGTCGCGCACACCGTTCGCGTGCAGGGTTGCGGCAGTGGCGATGATGATGAACAGCGCGACAAGGTGCGAAAAGCCCATTCCCACCAAGGTATCGTTGCGGATTCGCTTGAGCTCGGCCCCGGCCCGGCGCGGGCTGACGTGGAGCGGCTTGATATGGCGGCGGTGCTGTTCCTCCACTTCCTGTCCGGCCTGCCAGAAGAACAGGTACGGGCTGATCGTGGTCCCGAAGATCGCCACCAAGGCCATTGCGTGCGGTTTGTCGAAAGTGAACTGCGGAACCAGCGTGCCCCACAGCGCTTCAGCCAGCGGCACTTTGGCCACAAAGACCACGCCGACATAGGCGAACAGCGATAGCGTCGCCCATTTCAGGATCCGGGCGTACTGCGAATAGCTCAGGAACACCTCAAGCAGAACCGAGAGCACCCCGAAGGTCGCGGTATAGACCAGCACCGGGCCCGGCACCACCAAGGCCAGCACCGCCCCCATCGCGCCCAGATCGGCGCCCAGGTTGATGACGTTGGCCACCAGCAGCATGATCACCACCGCGCGCAGCAGCCACGGCGAATAGTGCTGGCGCAGGTTCTGGGCGATGCCCTTACCGGTGGTTGCCCCGATCCGCGCGCAGATCGCCTGGATCGAGACGAGCAGCGGAAAGCCGAAGAACATCGTCCAGGCCAGACCATAGCCGAACTGCGCGCCGACCTGGCTGTAAGTGCCGATGCCCGAGGGATCGTCGTCGGCCGCGCCGGTCACCAGCCCCGGCCCCAGCACCTCGAGCGGCGAGCGGCGGGCGGGCTTGTGCCTGGCCATCAGGAATTCAGCGCATTGATAGCGGCAAGGACGCGGGCCTCGATCTCATCGCGCGGCAGGCCGGGCGGGATCGGATCGTGAATACGATAGGTGATGGTGCCGCTGCGTTTCCACCAGCGGTGATAGAGCGGCCCGGCGCTGACCGCGATCGGCACCACCGGCAGGCCCAGCAGTTTGTAGACCCCGGCAAACCCGGCCTGCAGCGGCGAGCGGGTGCCGTGCCGCACGCGGGTTCCTTCGGGAAAGATCGTCAGCGAGCGCCCTTCCCCGGTGATCCTTTTAGCCGCGGCGATCATGTGGCGTAGCGCCTTGGCGCCCTGATCGCGCCGGACCTCGACCAGCCCATAGCGATCACCGACCATGCCCCACAGCGGGATCCGCATCAGTTCGGCCTTGGCGAAGACTCCCGGGAACGGGACCACCTGGGCAATGTCGATCGCTTCGAAAAAGCTCTCATGCTTCATCGCCACGAAGACCGGCCCCTGGGGCAAGGTCCCTTCCACCTCGATCCGGATCCCCAGCAGGTTGCGCAG
Organism: Novosphingobium sp.; assembly: GCA_031422595.1. Taxonomy (GTDB): domain Bacteria; phylum Pseudomonadota; class Alphaproteobacteria; order Sphingomonadales; family Sphingomonadaceae; genus Novosphingobium. Next base: position 17,048 of record JANPMA010000296.1, read on the forward strand.
GCACCAGCGGTGGTAGAGCGACCAGGAATGGACCGTCCGCACGAAGGCCTGGCGCGAGGCGAGCAACAGCGTGGCGACGCAGCCCAGCACCACGAACACGCTGCCAATATAGAACGCGGCGTAGAACGCCAGGTTGCGCGGGATCAGCAGCCATTGGCGCATCTCAGCCCCCAACCAGCCGCACCAGGCCGCGCGCCACCAGTTTGTTGTATTCGACGAACAGGGTCCTGAGGCTGGGCTTGGTCGGGACCGCGTCCTCGATAATCGTCACCCCGGCGGGCAGCACGCCGCGCAATTCGGAGACGGAGCGGCGCATGTGCCAGTCGCTGGTGACCAGCCGGATCGTGCGGTAATTCTTGGTGCGGACCCAATTGGCGGTTTCGCTGGCATTGCCGATGGTATCGGCGGCCGAATAGCCCAGGGTGACGCAGCAGGCCATTTGCGCGCCCGAAACCCGGAACTGCGCGGCGAACTCACCCGGTTTGACCTCACCGAACACGCCCGAGACGAACATCTGCGGTGCCCAGCGCTTGTCGAGCACCGCCAGCCCGCGCTCGACCCGCCCCGCCGCGCCGGTCAGCACCACCACGGCATCGGCGCGCTGGGTCCCCGCAGGCTTGGGCAGCGCCACGGCAAACCACACAAAGCCCAGCGCCCAGGCGAGCAGGATCAGGGAAAGCACGCGGCGCAGCATTTAGGGTCCTTACAGCATCTTCTTGAGCGCGCGAATGACAGTCTGGCGCGCCGTGAACATCGCCAGCCCTACCCCGCCGAGCGGGATCAAGGCCAGCAGGATCCAGTCGATCAGCCCCAGCGCGCCCGAGCTGACCAGCCCCGCGCCCAGCCCGCCGAGCTGCTTGCCCAGCAGCAGAACCACCAGCAGCCCCAATGCCAGGCCGATCGCCCCGCCGCCGGCCGCATCGAAGCCGATCGCGCGCTGGAACACACGCGCGATCTGGCGATCGGTTCCGCCCAGCAGGTGGACGATCTCGATCGTTTCGCGATTGGTGCCCAGCGCCGAGCGCACCGCCAGCAGCACCGCCGCGGCCAGCGCGAAGGCCAGGACCCCGACCAGCGCGAGCGCGAGCCAGCGCATCGTCCCGATCGCGCTGAACACCGGCTTCAGCCAGGTCGACTGCGCATCGACCCGCGCCGATGGGGCGACCTGGCGCAGCGTCCGGCGCAGCGCGCCCAGCATCTCGCCGTCCACCGGATCGCGCAGCCGCGCGTCGATCAGCGCGGGCACCGGGATCGCCGTATTGCCATCGAGCGGCGCGCCCAGCCAGGGTTCGATCAGGCGGTCGATCTCGGCCTGCGAAACCTGGCTGGCTTCGACCACCCCGGGGGTGCGGCGCAAGGCCTGCAGCACGGCCTGGGCCTGGCGTTCGCGCTCGGCCGGCTCGGCATTGACGATCTGCACGGTGATCCCGCCGGTCAAGGCATCGCTGGCATTGCGCGCGGTGTTGCTGAAGGCCAGTCCCGCTGCCGCCGCAATCACCGTCAGCGCGACCATGATCGCGATCACCCACGGCATCGGGCCCGACAGGCGGCCCTGCGGGATCAGTTCGGCCTCGGCATTGCGGGTGAACAGGCTGGGCAGTTTCAGCGCCATCAGGCCGCATCCCCCCGGGGACGCGGCACCCGCGGCGGATAGCGCAGCGCGCCGGTGGGGTCCGACAGCCGCCCCTTGTCAAGCCGCATGATCAGCGAATCCGGGACCCGCTTGAGCAAGTGGACGTCGTGGGTGGCGACCACCACCGTGGTGCCGAGCCGGTTGAGCGCTTCGAACAGCCGCAGCAATTTGACCGCCATGTCGGGATCGACGTTGCCGGTCGGCTCGTCGGCGACCAGCATTTCGGGGCGATGGATCACCGCGCGGGCGATTGCCACGCGCTGCTGTTCGCCGCCCGAAAGCTGCGCGGGCAACGCGTGCATCCGGTCGGCCAGGCCGACCCATTCGAGCATGTCGGTGACCGGCTTGGTAATCTCGCGCTCGGCCACCCCGGCAACCCGCAGCGGCAGCGCGATATTGTCAAACGCCGACATGTGCTGGACCAGGCGAAACTCCTGGAACACCACCCCGATCCGGCGCCGCAGGCCGGGCAGGCGCTCCCGCGGGAGCGTGATCGCATCGGAGCCGAACATCCGGATCGCCCCGCGTGAGGGTCGCTGGGCCAGGTAAAGCAGCTTCAGCAGCGAGGTCTTGCCCGCCCCGCTGGCCCCGGTCAGGAAGTAGAAACCGCCTGGAAACAGGGTGAAGGAGACATTGCTCAGCACTTCACGGTCTGTGCCGTAACGCAGCCCGACATTGTCGAACTGGACGATTTCCCCTTCTGCAGCGTTGCTCATCGTGATCGGGGCCGGTCCAGTTGGTGCGCCACATGGCGCAGGTGAGGCCGCCCTATAGCGGCCAATCCATGTGGAAAAAAGGGTATAGCCTCGCTTAGCAGTGCACCGCGCCCTTGCCCCTTGCCTTGTCCACATGCTTAACAGGCGCACCATGATAATTTCCTGCCCCGCCTGCGCCACGCGCTACGTCGTGCCCGACAGCGCAGTCGGCGTCGATGGGCGCACGGTGCGTTGCGCCAAATGCCGCCATGCCTGGTTCCAGGAAGGGCCCAGCCTGGCCGAGCCGGTACCGCCGCCGGTCCCGGCTCCCGAACCCGTCCCGCCTCCCCCCGTGGCGGAACCGGAGGCCGCTGCTCCCGAACCGGCCGCACAAGACCCGGCGCCTGAGGCTCAGCCTGCCGCGCCACCGGTTACAGAGAGCGAACCCGCCCCGGCCGAACCGGCACCCCCGCCGCTGAGCTTTTCCAGGGACGAGGTCCCGCCTCCGCCGCCCAGTGCCGCGCCGCTTTCGGCCGACAGCTATGACGAGGATGAGGAATATTCGCGCTTCGCGCACGAACCGCTGTTCCGCCCGCGCCGCAACCCGGCGAAGATGTGGACCGTGGCGGCCGCACTGTTCGCACTGGTCGCTTTCGGATCGATGGCTGCTACGGCCTGGTATGGTTTGCCTGACTGGGTGCCGTTCGCCCAGCAGCAGTTTGCCGAGGACCAGCCCGGGCTCAAGCTCAACTTCCCCGAAAAGCAGCAGGGCCCGCGCCCGCTCTCGGACGGCAGCTTCTTTTTCGAGACCAACGGCACCGTGACCAACATCTCGCAAGACTCGCGCAGTGTGCCGGCGATCCTGGTGGTGCTCTACAACGCCCGCGGATCGCAGGTCTATGTCCAGGAAGTGCGCTCGCCCAAGCGGGTGCTGGCACCGGGTGAAAGCGTTGCGGTCAACGAGGCCTTGGTCAACGTCCCCAAGGGCGCGGTCAAGGCCAAGATCGGCTGGAAGCCGGGTAGCTGACTATTCGAAGCTGATCGTCACCCGGCCCGGTTCGGGGCGGCTGACATGGCGCTTAAGCCCCGCAGCGCCGCCTGCTTCGCTGTTCACATCGCCGCGCAGGATCTCAACCGTGGCCCGCGCACTGACCGAAGCGCCGTGTTGCTGCGGCTGCGCAGGAAGCGGGGCCTGGGCCACCACTGCGGCAAGGACAAATGTTAACGCGGTGCTCATCGGCGATGGTAAACGCGCGATTCACTTTTGTCGCAACCGGCCATTCGCGCGCGTCCCCGGGCGGGACAGCCAGAGCCGATAGGTTAACCCCTGTTTGAGTGCTTGCAGCCCCCAGCCCCCTTTGCTAAGGGCGCGCTCCTACCCCCCCGGGGCGGCCCAAATCTTCGCATTCTGGCCTGCCCCGATGATTTAGCGGTCGTGGCGGAACTGGTAGACGCGCAACGTTGAGGTCGTTGTGGGCGAAAGCCCGTGGAAGTTCGAGTCTTCTCGACCGCACCAATCGATCTATTTTGAATAATATATTCAAACTCTTACAGACGAGTTAGAATTTCAGGCCACCCTATGGCCCACCTCAGAACATGCGTCAGCGCGGACCGCTATGCGTTTCCATGAGCAGACGTTTGGCGAATCTTGCCGCTCCTGATAGCTTCGTCCCACCTCGGGGTATTGTCGTAACCGGGGCATCGCGATGCTCTCTCACAAGGAGAGATCGTGATGAGGATACTTTCAAAGCGTCAGCTAAGGGAGCTTGTCCTGTATTCGCCGCAGCACGTCGCGCGATTGGAGAAGGCCGGCCTATTCCCCAAGCGGGTACAGCTTGGTCCCTGCAGGGTGGGATGGGTTGAGGCCGAAGTCCTGGACTGGCTTTCTTCTAAGCTGCATTGCCGCGAAGAACCACGGCGACACTCCTCTTGAAGGAGCGGGTGGCCGGGCGTGCACTGTCCGGCCACCCATTTCCCAAGCAGTCGAGTCGTCGCAGCTGAAAATTGGCCGGAAGCCGACTAGCTGGTTTTGGTGCCTGGCACCTAAAAGCGGACCGGCCGCTTCCGACCCGATTGCGGACATTGAAGGGAAGAGAAGAACTCCTTCCCCCCCCCCCCGAGATAACTCCGGTTCCTGAGGCGGGCGCGTTGCTGGCCTCCGACCTCAAAAGGACTCGGGACCCTAGACCCTTAGTGATATGCAGGCACCGGACGCGCTGATGGTAGCGACCACCTCACGAGTGCGTCCAACTCGCATGAGGAGGGGCAACCAATGAAGCTAATCGCATTTGCTGCGGCCGCCGGGCTCGTACTCACGCCGACAAGCGCAGCCGCTTGGAATGCGCGGGGCCACATGACCGTCGCCGCAATCGCCTGGGAACGCATGACGCCGCTGGCGCGGCAACGCGCTGCGGCGCTGCTGATGCTAAATCCGGACTACCAGGAGTGGGTGAGAAACAAGCCCGTCGCCGACCACGGGCGAATCGCCTTCATGGAGGCCGCGACCTGGCCGGACGATCTGCGCGGACGCACGTGCAATAGCCAGGCTCCGGTCCCAGGCTGCATAAGGGATGAGGGTTACACGCCGACCGATGCCAATGCGGATCTCAACATCGGATACCAGGATCGGCGCCTGCGCCGCTATTGGCACTTCAAGGACCTACCGTTCTCGACCGACGGCACCCCCACCGAGGACCCGTTCTCACCGGACGCGGAAACCCAGATCGACGCCTTCGGTCAGTCACTACGCAGCTCGAACCTCGGGGATGACGCAAAGTCCTTCAATCTCTCCTGGCTGCTTCACCTCGTCGGCGACGTCCACCAGCCGCTCCACGCAACGGCACGCTTCACCGCCTCGGACCGGGACGGTGACGCCGGGGGCAACGGCGTGGTTGCCTGTCCGCCTGCGGGCACGCAGTGCAGGACCAGCGGACGCTTTCGCGACACGCTGCACGGCCTGTGGGACAACGCGATCGGGACGAGCGCGAGCAGCAACTCGGCCTACGCAAAGGCCAGGGCGCTGCTCGCGCAACTTGATACTCCGGGCGGCTTCCTCACCATGGTCGTTGCGCGGACGGATCTCGACGCTCCAACGGCAACCTGGCTGACGGAGAGCTTCGAGCTCGCGAAGATGTACGCCTATCAGGCTCCAATCGGGCCAGCGGGCGGACCGTACTATCCCGACGGCCACTACCGAAGAGACGCCGGCTCGATCTCCGAGCAGCAAGTCGTGATCGCCGGCCTGAGGCTCGCGAATCTTCTCAATCGGCAGCTCCAGTAATTCGGCCTCAGCTGGACAAGCACGTGGTCGCCGATGTCCTTAAGATCGCGCTGGCGATCAGCTTTTTCGTGCTGTTCTTCCTGGTGACGTTGGGGTGCAACCCGTGCTGGCACAGGGCAGCGATGCGCATATCCGACAGAAGATCATCCAGGAGTCGATCGCTTCATACCCAGGTGCCTGTGCCTGTCCCTACTCGACGATGTCGAATGGTCGCAGTTGCGGAGCGCGCAGTGTATACAGCCGACCAGGCGGCGCGGCGCCAAAATGCTACGCCAACGATGTGACCGCCGCAGACATTGCGGAGTATCGGGCGCAGGCTAGCGCCGGCGACTGACCGCCCGGACCATGGAGGCTACGCCCATTGCGTAGTCGGCGTTATCAGTCTGGACGGCCGGTTGGGGGCCGGGAGCGGACTAGCCGGTTCTGGCGGCTGGAATTCAAAAACGGACAGGCAGCTGGCGTGACGCCAATGCGTCTCTAAATGGATGTCTGTGGACCCAGCAGTTCGGTCTTCTGCCGCTGCAGCTCGCGCAGCCCCTGCGTTACGTCTTCGGGCAAGTCCGGCAGGATATGCGCCAACACTATGGCGATGCCTTGGCCGTACTCGATCGCTGCGGTGAGCGCACGAAAGACTTGGAAAGAGTCGCCGGGATAGATGCTGCCTTGGTCGAAGCGTTCCTCGGTCGCGGACGGCGCACCCTCTTGCACGTGGTTCAGGACGCTGATGGAGTTGGGATGCGCGCCGAAATCTATGCTTGTCTCGTACAGCTTGGAGACGAACTCCCCGACGACCGCCTCCCGGCCACCGAGCAACTTGATGGCCTCCGTCACCGCGGAACCCAACGCCTTGCGCGACGCCTTCCGTTCGATCTCGCCAATGTGGCGGTTCGACCAAAGCGCCTCGAGTTCCGGTTTCGCCGCGATTAGTATCGCGTAGCAGGAGGATTCCAGCGCCGTGCGGAAAAGCGGGTAAACCGCTGTTTCATGCCCGCTCATCGCGGTGCGCACGCCGCTCGTCCAAAGCATGAAGGCGTTCGTCGACAGGAACATTGGTATCTTTCGGATCGGCCCACCGCTGCTCCACAGCTTCGTGGCGAAGAAGTCGTAGTAGGCGGTCACCAGGCCCATGAGCGGATGGTGTCCCGCGATCAGTCCGTCGGTGTTCCGGTTTCCCTGTTCGATGTACTCGGCGAGACTGAGGTTTATCAGAACCTTCATCGTTCTTTCCTTTCTCCAACATCTGCGCCGTGGAAACCGGATGCTGGAGGATGGACGCTTCTCTACCGCATTTCGTTGCAGATCGTCGGCATTCGTCAATCGCGGCTAAGCGACGGCGAATCCCATTGGCGCTCACGGTCACCTTCGACCTTAATGGATGACAAAGGACGGGTGGTAAGTCTTGTTTCCTGCGCGGTCGAAATCATACTCATAGATGATCAGTGGAGCGAGGCCCCGATGCTGCTGTCCCAGATAGAAGAGAAGGCTGTTGGGACACGCGGCAAAGAGATGCACGATATCATCGTCATCGTCTCGCGCCTCCCTTACCATTCGGGTCAGCTGGTCCGCGATTTCGGCGGCGTGCAAACCCCCGATTAGCGCAGAGGGAGATGCTCCACCCGCAGGGGTGCAATTGAGCGTCGTGTCCACCGCAAGCCCCGCACGCTTCATATATTTGATGGCCTGACGCGAGACATCGTGGGTGATGTTGAGAAAGAGGCCGATGGCGGCGCCCGCTTCGCCTGTCCTCTCGACTTCGATCGCCGGTCCTGACGCGCCGTCGTCTGCTCGCCAGACGCGCGTCCCTACACGCCCTTTCTGGATCAGCTCGATGTCAATTCCCGATTTGAGATCGAGAACCGATCCGGCGAGAAAGGCGATCGATGCGTGCGCATCGAGGACTAGCCGCAGCGACGCCGTCTTGGCCGCGACCGTCCGCAAAAAGCGCTCGACGCGCGGACGAATGTCGTCCTGCCACTCACGCCCTGCTACGAGGTAGCGCTGATTGAAGAGATCGGTCAGGAAGAGCGTGTCTTCGGGCGCCGCGCCGACGATGTCACCAGCCGGCCCCGCAAAGCTTCGAAGCGCAACTGGAAGCCGGTCGTCGACGGGCGCCCCCGCAGGATTCATCAAGCCCTCACCGCGACAAAGGTCTTCGAGCAGCGAGCGCGACAGCCCGTTGAGCTGGCGCACCTTCAATTGGCGCGCGAGTTCGTCGAATCGGAAGTCACTGTCTCCGGCGTGTGAGGCGAGGAGGCCCACAGCCTGGGCGCGCACGGTGATTTCGCTGCGTAATTCGTCGAGAGACCGGTGACCTTCGAAGATACGGAAGCCTTCGAGCACGGCGCGCAGCGCGTCATCATCTGCAAGCTTCAGATGCTCGCGCCATCGCTTGCGAACCTTCCCCATCTTGCTTCTCGTGGTTGTGCCGTCGAAGAGGCGCGGCAGTAGCAAGCTTTTGTCCGTGCCCGCGATCAAGGGCCCGAGAGGATCGCCGTCGCGCACCCGATAGGTTGTCAGAAAGGTGAAATTCGAGCCCGCGGGCGCAACGGCCTTCGCGTCGCGCAGCCGCTCGAGCAACGAGTATTTGCTCGCACCGATGAACTCGGGATCGACGAAGTCTTCGTATCCGAAACGGCCGCCATATTCGACATGCCATTTTACCTGGTGATAGTCGGCGGGGACCTTGACCGGACCCGAGCGGGCAATGGCGGGATCATATTTGACGACGACATCGTCGAACGCTTTCGGGCCATTGGCCTCGAAAGTCACTTCGACGACGCACGACTGGGGCACCAGCAAGTTCAGGGCATTTTCCCAGAACACACGGGCTTGATAATTGTCGCCGTGCCAGCGCGCCGTTACCGCATCGCTCATGTTCGCGCCTCGATTCCAGGCTCAGGTCAGCGGAAACTTCGGGCCGAAAAGCGCCCGCCACGCTTTCAGCGCTTCGCCGTTGCGGCCGCGCCGCGCAAGGTCGATCGCAAGGCTCGCTTCGCGGCTGGCTTGCTGGAGGAGCTGACGGGCGCGCGTCTTCCGCGTGAGGTCCATCCCGTCACTGACCGGCGGCCCAAGACCAGCGGGGTCGGGCCAGCAGTCGAAAATCCGGTCGGCAAGCGTCGAGAGAAGGGCCTGGATTTCGTAGTCGAAGCGCCCGTGCCATCCGCCGTGAAGGCATTCGAGCGCCATGACTTCGATCAGGAAGGACGGCTTCACCGGCTTTTCCCCGTGCCGCGCCTGATTGTTCCAATATTTGACCATTCGAACCAGGCCCTTCCATTCGCTTGAAAAGGCCTGGTGGGCCGTTGTCGCTTTTTGCGCGTGCGTTTCGGGGTTCGTGCGGATCCATTTATCGAGATCGCGATCCGGAATCTCATAATCGTCGCCATCAGCAAAGGTCGGAACGACATCGATGCTGAGCACGCGGTAATCGGTGTTATCGTCAGCGTCAGGCACGACGCCGAACGAAATGCCGACCGAACGACCCTGCTTGCGAACCGAGTTAGCACCATATTTGTCGACAAGAGCATCGTGGAAATCGTCAATCACGACCGACGGGGATTTCTCCCGATAATGGTCTTCATCCTTTCCCAGCACGAAGAAGATATCGATATCCTTCAGCGGCTTCGTCTTGGTCCATCGCTTGTAGGAGCCGGTCAGAAAATCTCGGTCGATGGAAAAGCGCGTGCGCAGGAAATCGCGCACCTCTGTGTGGCGCTTGCTCGCGTTCGCCTGTTCCTTGTCATTGAGCTCGAGCCGGCTCTTGAATTTGCGAAAGGCTTCGTCGGTTGTGAGCGTCATGCACGCCTCCAATATGCTGCGTTAGCGCCGAGCCCGCTGTGATCGATGGTGCTGCCAAGCGCGTGACGGGTCAGCCCTTCTGTCGATCGGCAAGCCCCGTCAGCCCAGCCGCTGACGGTCGGATGGCCAGGCGACACCTGCAGAATGATGTCATATTTGGCATCCGCGGGCGCGACACCGGCCTTGAGAATTGCATATTTCAACTGCGCGGTGTCGGTATAGAAACTGCCGTCGCCTCCCGTCCATTCGTACGCGATATCGAGATCCCAGCGCAGGATCAGCGCCCCGGTCGCCGGATGAAAGATTTCGAGGACGACGCAGCGCAGGTGACCTGATTCAAGCCATGATCGGATACCGCGCTGGTTGACGTCCCAGTCGGCCACGAATTGCGACGGATTGAGCCCAGACTGCCGGATGATATCCTTGAAGCTCTTGAGGATATTGTCGGCCACGTAAGTGACCGAATGAGTATAGCTGTAGACGGAGACCACGCTCATGACCCGAGAAACCCCGCTGCATCGAAGGCGAGCGGCGCACCCACCTCGCACTTGGTTTCGCTGTCCGCCGCGAAGCCCTTGGAAAGATCGCGGGCGGTGACGCGTTTGCTGGTCTCTGCAAGTGCCGCCGACACCCAATCGAGGTCTTCAGCCAGGCATGGAAGTGAAATCGTCCAGTCGCCCTTGAGCGGATCGAAGCCAAGCGCGCTTTCGTTGGTGTCGGAACCTTCGACAGCGTCCTCATCATACAAGCAGTAGATTCGCGTCCGCGGACCGTCGCACGTGACAACGATCGGAACGTCACGCGGGGCTTGATCCGAAATGATGCTCGCGGCCGTACCCGCGAGCGCGAGAAGTTCGGCGCGATCGTCCGCCTGGCATTGCTGTGTCAGCATGTCGACGATCGCGATCCAAGTCGCATGCGCATCTCGCGCCGGCGAGCTCGCGAAGGTGCGGCGGACGACGCTGCTCATGCGACGGTGCCGGCGCGGGTCGAGACTGCCGCATTTGCCGCGCCGAGAAGATGCTCGAAACTCAACTGACCTGGATCCATGGCGACAGCGGGAGAAGCCGCGAGCGCATTCGCCACCATCTTGCGGATCGTGCGGCCATCGAGCCCCACGCACGCGGCGGCCACCGCGCCGAAATCGTTTGCCAGAGCGAGCTCTCCGATCGACGGATAGGTCTTGGCCAGGCCGGCAAGGCAGTTACGCAGGATCAGCTCGCAAGCCTTAGCATCGGGAAGCGGCACCTCGACGACGAGATCGCAACGCGAGGTGAAGGCAGCGTCGAGCGCCTGCGGAAAATTGCTCGTCGCCAGGAACAACAGATTCTGATGTTGCTCGGCGAGCGCATCGAGCTGAACGAGAACCGCATCGGTCGCGCGGTGCACGTCGACGGGGTTCGCATCCATGCTCAGTTTGGAGCGGTCGACGGCAAGCGTTTCGACTTCATCGAGAAGTACGATCGTCGGACCGAGCATCGCCGCTTCGGCAATCGTCTGCGCGAAAAGCTCGGAGACTGCGCGCTGCGTCTTTCCCATCGCCGAACTGGTGAGCGTATGGGGTTCGATTTCGAGAAGCCGGAAGGATGCACCTTTAAACGATTGAGCCGTACGATGCGCAAGCCCGCGAGCAAGCGAAGTCTTTCCTGTGCCAGGCGGACCGACGAGGAGGATTACGCCGTGAAGCGGGATGACGGTGCGGGACACTTTTGGCCGCATCGTGAAGTTGAGCATCGCCTGCGAGAGCAACCGATCTTTCAACGCTGACTCGACGAGAATCGAGTCCCAGAGGTCGCCAAGGGCGGAGTCGGGAAGCAATCGGATCGCGCTGATTCCCTTGGCGAGATCGGTGTCGTTGGCGGCAGCATTGGGCATCGATTGATCCTTTTCGTCCGAGCCACAAGCCATCGTCTGTATCGAACTTTGGCAGAAGTATCAATTGATACTTTGCACTTGACCCATTCGATATCAATCGGTACTGGGAGCGCGTGAAAGGGTCTCATGAGCGATGCAAGCGAACAGGACCGCAAAGAGCTTGTTCGCCGCGCTCTCGGTGGACGAAGGACGCGCACGTCCGCGTTCATCAATGCGGCGCCGACCAAGTGGCATCCCACATCGCTGCGCGACCCGGAGAGTGGCGAGCTCTTCACCGAGGACAATTGCTGGACCTTTATCGCCGACGCGATCGCGGCGGGAGCCGAGGTCGAGGAGATGGTTCTCCGCCGTCCGCCCGGCAAACGGGGCTTCGTGTTGAAGCTCGAAGGACATGGTGGCGTTCTTATTTATGTGAAGCTTCAGCTGTTGGCCGAAAAGGTCTTCGGCCGAAGTTTTCACGAAAGCGTGGGGCCTGATGACGAGGAAGAGTGAGATGGCTGAGATTATCGATCGGAACGAACAGCGGACGGAGCAGTGCAAAATCTGCGACGAGTCGACCGCGACGCTTACCTACGAGACCCAGTCGTTCAATTATGGCCCGGTTGCCGATGGAATCCTTCTGAGCGCAAAAGTGCCAGTGTGGACCTGTGCCAGGTGCGGACTGCAATATCTCGGCGAAGAGGCGGAAGTTATCAAGCATGAGGCCGTGTGCGCCTATCTTGGGCGCCTGGCCCCCGCCGATGTACGGGCGATGCGCCTCGCGTTCGGCATGCTGCAGGACGAGTTCGCAGAGTTTACCGGCTATGGCATTGCGTCGATCAAGCGCTGGGAGACGGGCGCGCAGATTCAATCGGAATCCGTCGACAAGTATCTGCGCCTCTTGCGCTCGCTCGGCCAAGCCGAGGTGCGTCGGCGCACCGCAAAGCCATCGACGCCCGAGTTTCGAACCACCATAGGTTCGAACGCACGCGAATATTCGCGGCACTTCAATTTGCGGCCGGTCGAGCGCCAGCTGGAAGTGCTGGCTGCCTGATAATGTATGTTTCTACCTTCTATTCGTACAAAGGCGGCGTCGGCCGAACGATGGCGCTCATCAACGTCGCCATATTGTTGGCTGAAGCCGGCAAGCGCATCTTGATCGTCGACTTCGATCTCGAAGCTCCTGGAATTCCGTCTTTCGATACCTTCCGCTGTGCTGGAAGCCGCGCCGGCGTCGTCGATTATGTCTGCACCTACCGGGACAATGGAAAGGCGCCCGACGTTGCGGACTTCATTGTAAAGTGCTCGCCGGACGCGGGGCCGGCAATATGGTTGATGCCGGCAGGACGTCACACCCAGCCCGGCTATGCGGAGAAGCTGTACTCGATCGATTGGAAGGACCTTTATGACAATCACGAAGGGTTTCTCATGTTCGAGGACCTTCGTAATCAATGGGCCGAGCATGAGGCGAACTTCGACTACGTGCTAATCGACAGCCGGACCGGCCACACCGACGTCGGCGGCTTCTGTACGCGCCAGCTCCCCGATGCCGTCGTTGTGATGTTCCTCCCCAATGAGCAAAATATTGAGGGTCTGAAGCCGATCGTGGCGGCCATCCGAGACGAAAAGATCGGAGTGCGAGGGCATCGCATCGATCTCCATTTTTGCCCATCGAATGTGCCGGAACTTGATGATGAAGACCAGATCCTGAGCGACATGCTGGACATGGCGAAAGCCAGCCTAGGCAAGCCCGCTGCGGTCATCCATCACTACAACAGCATGGAACTGCTGAAGCAACCGGCCTTCGTTGCTTGTCGGCCCAAGTCAAAACTTGCGCGCCAATATAAGACGCTCATGGATGCCATTATTGCGCGCAATTTCGCTGACGAGGTCGGCGCCGAACGCGCCTTGACCCGCATGCCCGAGCGCTATGAGGAAGCTCGGATGGCGGGTGATCAAGGTGCCCTGTTCGATATCGAGGACGAGGCTGGGCTCATCGGCGCCATCCATTCCGAAAATGGCAAAATCTGCTGGCTGCTTTCGATTGTCTACAGCCGGATGGGAGCGATCGAGGACGAGCTTGAGGCTCTAACGGGAGCGATCGATCATGATCATGAGCGCAGCCGCGCCCTGACGCGCCGGGCGCGATTGCTGAGCTCGCTTAATCGCAAGGAGCCCGCGCTTGCGGACTTGGACCGATTGCTGTCCTCGGGCGCCGCGAGCGTATTCGAGCTCCTGCCGGTGATTGACCTGTTGCGCGCGATCGAACCAGACGCTTGGATCACGCCCGTCGAAAAGGCCATCGATCAGCTGCAATCCGTCGACGTGGGTTATCTGACGCTGATGCGATCCCTGATGACCGAACGCGACAAGTTGCCGCTGGCAGTCAAGGTCGGTCGGCACGGGCTTGCGCTCAATGCCGAGGAGAATCTGAGGGGCAACATCCGATCCTATCTGATCCTCGCCTTGATCGGGCTCGGTCAGTTCGAACTGGCGATCGAAACGATCGGCGATATGGCCGAAGCGATCGCCAGCAGGCGCGCGGACGATGTTTTCAATCTCGCCGTCGCGCAATGGGGCCGGGACGGGCACCCGCCGATCGATCTGTTCCAGCAGGTAATTGATCTTGCCAATGATGAAGAGCTCCGATCCGACGCGAACCTTTATCAATGCGTCGCGCTTGCCGAGATGGTGTGTGGTGACACCGACGCCGCATCCGATTCGATCGAATATGCCCGGTCACGGGCCCGCACGGGCGAGCGCGCCTTCAGCTGCTGGCGCTATCTTGAAGTCAGCGGTCGCGAGATGCTCAATGATCTATCGGCGATGGCAAATCTGGTCCGCGTGGATCCGGTTCCGCAGCCCGAATTTTTTGCCGAAGTCCGCAGGCTCGTCAATTGAACCCGGCACGGGCACTGTCCGACCGCATTCGTCCACAACCGGAATGATTCCAGGGAACTCACAAATCGTTTGTCCTTTTAACTCTCATGGCTAATAGATGGCCAAGCCAGTGGAGACGGGGCATGACTTATCACGAACCAGTTCGCAGCTAATAACCTACAACCGCCTCGAAAAGCCCGGGATTTCCCGGGCTTTTTTCATGGCTGAAAGAGCGCTCGGCGGCGAAGCGAGTCGCATCCGAACCAGTCGGGCATATCGCCGAACCGCTCGGTGTTGTCGCAAATGCCGCTATCATCCAGCGGCTCACCACTGCGCAACGCGCTCGTTCATCCGCAGTGGGAACCCGCATCCGTCACCATGGCGGGCAATATGACACTGGCGATCTCCGGCCTCGTCCAGAATTTCCAAGCCGCATTCGAGGAAGCGGTCTTTTGCCGAGAGGCCCTCATGTCGTGCATACTGCTCGTGGCCCGCGTGGGCAAAGCATGTGGCAATGCGGACTCCTCCGCATTGCCTCTTCCATTGGACGGGCAATTTCAACTTGACCGAGCAACAGAACATGCGCGAGCTCGGCCTCGCGACGCGGCCTCAAACGAATTGAAGCTTTCAGGGTTGCCCGTGAGCGGGCTGAACAGCCGGAGCCGCGCTAGCTTGCCAAAGCCCCCAGGGTTACCTTCTTTCCTCTCAACACACCGCCTTGGGCGCAGCTTGAAATCACGTCCGAGAAGAGCACCTCGGCCACCGGGCAGCTGATCTGGACATCGAACTCCCTGTCGGCCGAGGCGCAGACATCGGCACCGATCCTGCCGGCGCGCTCGGCCTTGATCGACGCCGGTGAGCCGTCCTCGAGCGTGCGAGAAATGAGAACCTGGGTTGATGGGACATCGATGCCTTCATTCAGCGTTTCCAGCGTGTCGCCGCAGATCGTGAACTGCGGGCTGGCCCGGCCAGTCGCAATGACCGAGACCTCCACCACGAGGTCGCGGATTGTCTGTCGGAAGGGGCCCTCCTGCCCTTCGACGAGCTTTCGTATGTCGCGGATCAGGGGATCATCGGGCTTGAGCTTCCTCAGCTCCGCAAGGGTGAGCACGCCCCGCGCGCCTGGAGCGCTGGCGATCTGGCGGCGCAACTTGTCGAGTTCGTCTTCGCGCGCGCGGCGCTCGCCTTCGAGCGTTGCGATCTGCTCCCGGTAGGTGTTGGTTGAGGAGTAGAGCCTAACTTCGTCGCGGAGCCGATCACCGACGAACCAAGCCGTCCCGAGTAGGAGCGCCGCGGATCCACCCAGCTTGAGGAACCCGACCGACAAGGTCGATCCTTCGGTTCCGCCGAGGAACCGGTAAGTCAGCGCCGCAATAGAGATGCCGAGGAATGTGCTGATCAGAGTGGGTGGGTATTCCGAGCCACGCTCAACCAGTTGGATAGACAGAAAGAGCGCGATCCCGAGGCACAGGGCGACCGTCACACAAATGACGATATCGTTGAGCAATCTGGACATCGCCTGACCCCTCCCAGTTTCGAGCAGCGCTCGAAGATCTCTCACTCTATATGCAATCCATGCCCGACATGCGCTCAGAAAACTTCGCGGCGCTCGGGATTGTCCCAGGGAAGTATCTGGTGAAAGACGGACTATCGATCATCCACGTAATAGAGTATTGTCCGGATGTCATTGGGGATTGGATGCATGCCCTACGCAAAGTACCTTTTCGGGCTTTTGGCGATTGCCTGCTCGACGCCGGCATGGGCACAGAAGTGCAGTAATACTGCCATCTCGCCGTACCCGGCCTTCTCTCGTACGTTTCACGATCATGACCGAATGACTCCCAAGACGGCCGGGCCATCCAAGAAATTCACGGCGTACACGTCCATCGTGGACGATCGGGACGATGATGATGGTGACGGGCTGCCAGATGTTCGGGTAAATCCAATCCTCGTGACGTACGAACTGCGCGGCGTGGACCCGTCCGCCGACGGGAACTACGACGAGCCCAGAATATCGGTCAACGGACCGTCCTCATGGTATGCCTCGCCCGAGCTGGTTCGCATAC
>JANPMA010000297.1:0-1517 GCA_031422595.1 Novosphingobium sp.
GTGCGCGCGGGCAGCGCGCTGATCAATCTTGTGCAGGCATCCAACCCCCCCGCCGATGCGCCGATCGCGACAATCGGAAAATCGGCCGCAGGCACCCCGCGCGATTTGACTGGCTTGGGCCGTTTATCGGGCATTAAGCCATCGTCCTTCAAGCGGAAGTTCCAGCCCAGCCAGAACACCGCAACCGCAGACTTGTTCCAAGCGGTGGTGGCGGACGGGTTGAGTAGCGGCTCATTTCCAGCACATGTCAATCGCCCAACCAGCGGAACCAATCGCCAATTGGGGCGTTTACCGGTCTTGGTACAGCCTCGCCCGGCACCGGAGACCCCCCATGCATAAGACCCACAACACCTTGCCGAAGAAAATCCGGGTTCAGTCGGTCGAATTGCTCAACCTGCATCTGGCGGCGGCGATCGATCTTCATGCCCAAATGAAGCAGGCGCACTGGAACGTGCGCGGCCCGGGGTTCATCGCGATTCACGAGCTGTTCGACCGGGTTTCGACCGCAGTCGAGAACTACTCCGACATGCTCGCCGAACGCGCAGCCGGGCTGGGCGGCACGGCGAACGGCACGATCCAGGTTGCGATCAAGGAGTCTTTCCTGATCCCCTATCCGCTTGGCGTCGCGGACGAGCTGAAACACCTGTTCGCGGTCTCAGGCGCGCTGGCCGCTTTCGGCGGTTCGGTGATCGAAGCGATTGCCAAGTCGGCCAAGATCGGTGATCCCACCACCGCCGATCTGTTCACCGAAATTTCGCGCGGGATCGACCAGCAGCTCTATTTCGTCGAATCGCACCTTGCGCCCAAGACAATCGATCCATCTAAGGAAAGCTGATGCCGCCACTGTCCATCCTGGTTATCGAAGACGAAGCGATCATCGGCATGCTGCTGACCGAAGTGCTGGCAGGAATGGGTCATCAGGTGATCGGGGTTGTGGGAAAGGAAGCGGAAGCAGTCGCGCTTGCCGCAGAATACAAGCCCGATCTGCTGATTGTCGATGCCGGCTTGACCTCGGGAAGCGGCCTCTCGGCGGTGGACACCATCCTCGCGGCCCGCTTCGTGCCGCATTTTTTCACCACCGGCAATGTGCTCAAGGTGCGGCTGCTCAAGCCCGATGCAATCATCCTCGAAAAGCCGTTCCACGAAGTCGACCTCGCCGATGCGATTGCGCTCGCCCTGTCCCGCAGTCAGGAGTTATCCGGATGAGTGACTTCCGCATTCTGGGCATATCCGGCAGTCTGCGCAAGGAATCCTACAACAGCGCCGCACTGCGTGCCGCACAGGATTCTGCCCCCGCTGGCGTGGAAATCAGGCTCGCCGACATATCAGCCATCCCGCTTTACAATGAAGATGTGCGCAAACAGGGCTTGCCGGCCAGCGTGGTTGGCCTGGCCGAGCTCATCGCCACCGCTGACGCGGTGATGATTGCCACGCCGGAATACAATTACTCGATCCCCGGGGTGCTCAAGAACGCCATCGATTGGGTCTCCAAAGCTGACCCGCAGCCCTTCGACCGC
>JANPMA010000298.1:0-14339 GCA_031422595.1 Novosphingobium sp.
CGATCTCAAGGCCAAGCTCCAGGTCGGCTGGGCGCATCTCGACTGGGCGCTGGCGCGGCTGATGAAGAAAGAGCTGACCCCCGAGGAAGGCGCCGCAGCCAAGCTGTGGCACACCGACCTGCAATGGGAAGTGATGGACAAATGCCTGCAGCTGTTCGGCGGGGCGGGCTACATGAACGAGTACCCGATCGCCCGGATGTGGCGCAGCGCGCGGGTTACCCGGATCTTCGGCGGCACCAACGAGATCATGAAGGAACTGATCGGGCGCAAGCTGTAAGACGAAAAGGGGGCCGCGAGGCCCCCTTCCTGTATCAGTTCACCCGAACCCGCTTGTCGGGAACGATCCTGACCCGCTTGTCCGGAACCCTCCGGGGCGGGATATAGCGGATGTGCGGCTTGCCTGGGACAGTCACCCATTCCTCGGTGACGATCGTTTCCTTGCATTCGCGCTGCTGGTGTGTCGCGACCGGAACCATCGCCACCGGCATCATGACCATCATCGGCGCATAACCCCAGGTCACCGGCTGGCCATAACCGAAGCTCCCTTGGCCCTGATGGCTGGTGTAGCGATCAAGATAGGCCTCGCAGTAATCGCGGCTCGCGCGGCGGTCGGCAGCGCTGCCGATCGCGCCGCCAGCAACGGCACCGGCGGTTGCGCCAATCACGGTGCCAACGGTGCGATTGCCCCGGCCCGCGACACGGTTGCCGATCACGCCGCCAACCAGCCCGCCCAGTACTGCGCCGCCCACGGTCTTGCCGCTGCTGCTGCGATTGGCGCGGCAGTCGGCCAGCCAATCGGCCCGGGCCTGCTCGTAAGCGCCGCGGTCATAGCCGGGCTGCGGCGCGGCGGTTCGGGCTTCGGGCCATTCGGGGCGCGGATCGTGGCCAGAATGGCCGTAAACATTGCCCGCAGCATCGACGGTCCCCTGCGCCGGCGGGGGCTCGTGCGCCAGCGCCGGACCGGCAAACGCGAGCGACAGCGCGCCAAGCAGCGGCAGATTGAGACGTCGAGACTTCATGGCAATCCCCTGAACTGGCCGGGCGAATCCGGCATTAATGCGGAATTTAGCATCGCATAGCGCAGAGCTCCAAGCGCGGTAACCCGGCGCGATTGCTACTGTCCCGAAACGGAGCAGGCGCGCGGCCTGCGGTAAACTGGCGTCAGAGCAGTCCGGCGACCAGTCTTGCCAGCATTTCGATCCCTTTGGCGTCTTCACCATCGAAACGCGCCGGTTCCGGGCTGTCGAGATCGATCACCGCGATCACCTGGCCATCGCGCAGCACCGGCACGACCAGTTCGGACCGGCTGTCAGCGTCGCAGGCAATGTGGCCGGGAAAGGCGTGGACATCGGCAACCAGCTGGGTCTTGCCGCTGGCCGCAGCGGCGCCGCAGACGCCCATGCCCAGCGGGATGCGGATGCAGGCCGGCTTGCCCTGGAAGGGCCCCAGCACAAGTTCGCCGTCCTGGATCCGGTAGAATCCTGCCCAGTTGAGCTGCGGCACGAATTGCCAGATCAGGGCGGCGAGATTGGCCATGTTGGCGACCGGATCGGGCTCGCCGGCGACCAGTGCTTCGGCGGCTTGGGCCAGTTCGTCATAAAACGCGGGCTTGGTCTGACCGGGATCGGGGGCAAAGTGATACATTGTCTCGCCTATTTGGTTGCCGCGCGCGCGGCTTGCGCTTATCTGTCGCACCATGTCGACCAAACGCAAGCTGCTTGTCGCCCTCGCCGTTGTCCTCCTGGTCCTTGGCGGTTTCTCCTATTGGGTCTGGCGCGGCACCCCCGCCAAGCACACGCTCGACGAGCTGTCGGGCAAGGACCCGGTACTGGTCGAACCCAAGGCCGAGAAAATCCCCTCGGTGGCAATCGCCAAGCCGATCGGCTGGGGCCCGAACGAAGCGCCCAGCCCGGCCAAGGGCCTGCAGGTTACCCGCTTTGCCGAAGGGCTCGAACATCCGCGGGTGATCTACACTCTGCCCAATGGCGATGTGATCGCGGCCGAAGCCGATGCCCCGGGCAGCAGCATGGGTTCGGGCGTGGGCGCGATGGTCGCCGGCGCGCTGATGAAGCGCGCAGGCGCGCGCGGTGTGTCGCCCGATGCGCTGGTGCTGCTGCGCGACGGCGACGGCGACGGCCAGGCTGAGCAAAAGGTCACTCTGCTCAAGGACAAGCACCTCGCTTCGCCCTCGGGCCTCGCCTGGGCCGATAACCGGCTCTATGTCGCCAACCACGACGCGGTGATCGTGTTCGATTACAAGCTGGGCGAAACCGCGTTGAACGGCGATCCGCGCAAGGTCATGGACCTGCCCGCCGGCGGCAACCACTGGATGCGCAATCTGCTGCTCAGCCAGGATACCAACCGGCTCTACATTGCAGTCGGCTCGGCTTCGAACATCGGCGAAAAGGGTATGGACCTCGAAAAGGGCCGCGCCGCGATCTGGGAAAAGAACCTGACCAAGGACGGAAGTGCCCGCCAATACGCTCAAGGTTTGCGCAATCCCAACGGGCTCGACTGGAACCCGCACAGCGGCGAGCTGTGGGTGGTGGTCAACGAACGCGACCAGCTGGGCCCCGATCTGGTGCCCGACTATCTCACCAATGTGCCCGTCGGCGCGCACTATGGCTGGCCGTGGGTGTGGTGGAAGAGCCACGATGATGACCGCGTGATCGCTGCCGTGCCCGACTACTTCGACGATTTCGTGCGCAAGCCCGAATATGCGCTGGGCGCACACGTTGCCCCGCTGGGGCTGGTCTTCGTCAAGGGCGGCGAGCGGCTGGGACCGGACTTTGCCAATGGCGCGGTGATCGCGCGGCACGGATCGTGGAACCGCACCCCGCTGTCGGGCTATGACGTGGTTTTCGTCAAGTTCGACGCCAACGGCAACCCGACCGGGCTGCCGGTGCCACTGCTGACCGGCTTCCTGACCGGCAAGGGCCAGACCCACGGCCGCCCAACCTGGGTCGCCTGGGCAAAGGATGGCGCGCTGCTGGTCAGCGACGATACCGCCGGGATCATCTGGCGAGTGATCGCCCCCGGCGCGGCCCCGGTTCCGGCGCACAAGGAAGTGCTCACCGGCCACATGCCGCCCCAGCGCAGCCTGAGCAGCGACCCCAATGCTCATTACAAGGCCAAGCTGGGTGCCGATTCGACGATCAAACAGCAGTAGGATCAAACAGCAGTAGTCAGAGCGACTGGCCTGCGCGCCCGGCCAGTTCGGTGACAAATTGCCAGGCGACCCGGCCCGAGCGGGCGCCGCGGCGTTTCGACCATTCGAGTGCTTCGTGCTGGTCCCAGGCCAGCCCGCGCGCCGCGCAGTAGCCCGCGATGATCGCAAGGTAGTCGTCCTGGTCGCAATTGTGGAACCCGATTGACAGGCCGAAGCGGTCAGCCAAGGCCAATTTGTCATCCACTGCGTCGCGCGGGTTGATCGGGTCGTCTTGTTCGGAGAGGTGGCGGGCAACGATTGCGCGGCGATTCGAGGTTACCGCCAGCCGGACATTGCCCGGCCGGGCCTCGACTCCGCCTTCGAGCCACGAGCGCAAGGCCCGCGGGCCGACGCTGTCGCCGTCTTCGAAGCCAAGGTCGTCGATGAAGACCAGGAAGCGGCGCGGCTCACCGGCCAGCGCGGCAAACAGCGCGGGCAGGGTGGCGAGCGCCTCGGGCGCAACCTGGACCAGCGCGATGGCAGCTGCGCCGCCCTCCTGCGCCGCAAGCACAGCGGCGCGCAGCAGCGCCGAT
Source organism: Novosphingobium sp. (assembly GCA_031422595.1). Lineage (GTDB taxonomy): Bacteria > Pseudomonadota > Alphaproteobacteria > Sphingomonadales > Sphingomonadaceae > Novosphingobium. Next base: position 3,742 of record JANPMA010000298.1, read on the forward strand.
TTGCCCATTCCGCGCGCGCCCCACAGCAGCATGTCGTGCGCGGCATGACCTGCCGCGAGCCGGGCGACGTTGCTGCTGACCGTGTCTTTCTGGGCGTCGATCCCCTTGAGAAGATCCAGCGGCGGGGCGCTGATCGCTGGAATCGCGCGCGCCGCGCCGTCCCAGACGTAGGCCGGAGCGGCAGACCAGTCTGCTTCAGCCGACTGGTGCGGGGCAAGCCGTTCCAGCGCCGCGGCGATCCGGGCCAGCTCGTCGCTCATCCGGCCAGCGCCTCGGCATCCAGCGCATAGAGCAGTTCCGCCCCGGCTGTGGCTGCGGCCTTGAGGCCCAGTGCTTCGCTGGCGATCTGCTGCGCGAAGAACCGCGCGACCACTCGTTTGGCCTCGCCGCCCGCGCCATCGCGGGCCTGGCGCTGCAATTGCCAGCCGGCCACCGCCACCGCGCTCATTGTGCAGAGCGGGACCGACCCGGCCAGCCGGTCGTCGAGGCTGGCCTCTTCGGCCATCCACTGCACGATCTCGGCGCAGGCCCGGGCCAGCGCCGCGATTTCCGGCGCGTCGCCGCAATCGCTTGCAATATCAGCAAACAGCCGTGCCAGAACGCCGCCCTGTTCATAGCCCAGCTTGCGGGTCACCAGGTCGGCAGCCTGGATCCCGTTGGTCCCTTCATAGATCGGTGCGATCCGCGCGTCGCGGTAGTGCTGGGCCGCGCCGGTTTCCTCGATGAAGCCCATGCCTCCGTGGACCTGCACCCCCAGGCTGGCGACTTCGCAGCCAATGTCGGTGCCCCAGGCCTTGAGCAGCGGCACCAGGCAATCGGCCCGGGCCTGCGCGCCCTCGATTGCCAAGGCACCGCGATCGACCAGGCCGGCGGTGTAATAGAGCAGCGCCCGCGCGCCTTCGGTCAGCGCCCGCATCCTCAGTAGCATGCGCCGCACGTCGGGGTGCTCGACAATCGCTACCGGATCCCTGCCGGGCGCACCGGCGCGGGCTGACTGGACCCGGTCACGGGCATAGCCGCGGGCCTGCTGGAGCGCGCGCTCGGCAATCTGCACGCCCTCGCTGCCGACATTGATCCGGGCCGAATTCATCATCGTGAACATGGCCTTCAGGCCTTCATTCTCGGCCCCGATCATCTCGCCGACACAGCGGTCATTGTCGCCAAAGCTCATCACGCAGGTCGGGCTGGCCATGATCCCCAGCTTGTGCTCCAGGCTGACGCAGCGCAAGTCGTTGCGTGTCCCCAGGCTGCCGTCGGGCTGGACGTGATACTTGGGCACCACGAACAGGCTGATCCCGCGCGATCCGGCCGGGGCTCCGGGGGTGCGGGCCAGCACCAGGTGGATCACATTGCCGGTCAGGTCGTGCTCACCCCAGGTGATGAAAATCTTGGTGCCCTTGATGTGCCACTTGTGTGCACCTGCGGGTACAGCGGTGGTACGCAGTGCCCCCACGTCACTACCCGCTTGCGGCTCGGTCAGGTTCATCGTTCCCGACCATTCGCCGCTGATCAGCTTGGCCAGGTAGGTTGCCTTTTGCGCCTCGCTGCCGTGGTGGTGCAGCGATTCGATCGCGCCCACGGTCAGCATCGGCAGCAGCGAAAAGGCCATGTTGGCGCTGCCCAGATTCTCCAACACATTGGCGGCCAGGGTGAATGGCAGGCCCTGCCCGCCATAGGCCTGATCGCCCGAGATCGCGTTCCAGCCCTGTTCGACATAGCTTTGATAAGCTTCGGCAAATCCGGCTGGAAGGGTGACCGTGCCATTCGCCAGCCTGGCCCCCTCAAGATCGCCCTTGCGATTGAGCGGGGCGAATTCACCTGCGGCAAACTGGCCGATCCCCTCGACAATCGCCTCGACCAGGTCGGCACTGGCGGCGGCGAAGCGGTCGTGGGCGGCCAGTTCCGCGATCCCGGCATTGACCCGGATCGCCAGAACCTGGTCGGCAGTGGCAGGGGTGAACTGGATCATCGCGCTTTTCCTTGGCTTTGTCGCCAACCGCCTATAGCGGGAGCGCATGACGGGCAAGGTGCAGATAGTTCCGGCCGATTCAGCGGGAATCGCCGCCGCCGCCGCCTTGCTGCGTGCCGGACAGCCGGTCGCGGTGCCGACCGAGACGGTCTACGGCCTCGCCGCCCGGGCCGACAGCGCCGATGCCGTAACGGCAATCTACCGTGCCAAGGGGCGGCCCAGCTTCAACCCGCTGATCGTCCACGTCGTCTCGCTCGAGCAAGCGGTACAGATCGCCACATTCGACCACCGCGCGCACAAACTGGCGCAGGCGTTCTGGCCGGGAGCGCTGACCCTGGTCCTGCCGCTGCGCGAAGCTGCGCGAATCGCCCCGGCGGTCACCGCAGGCCTGTCGACGATCGCGCTGCGCTGCCCGGCCCACCCGGCGATGCGCGCGCTCCTCGCTGAAACCGGCCTGCCGTTGGCCGCGCCATCGGCCAACCGCTCAGGCGGGGTCAGCCCGACCACGGCGGAGCATGTCGCCGCCTCGCTCGCCGGGCGGATCCCGCTGGTCCTCGATGGCGGGGCCTGCATGGCCGGGCTCGAAAGCACGATCGTTGCCTTGCGGGGCAACGCGACCTGGCAGCTCTTGCGGCAGGGGCCGATTGATGCGGCCCAGATCACCGCGATTCTCGGCTCCCCGCCCGACGTCATGACCCGGCCCGAGATCGAGGCACCTGGACAGCTGGCGCGCCACTATTCGCCCGGGAAACCGGTGCGGCTGGATGCCGTCGAGGCCAGGCCGGACGAGTTCCTGATCGGGTTCGGCGCGGTTGCGGGCGAGGTCAGCCTCAGCCCGGTCGGCGATCTCGCTGAAGCGGCGGCGCGGCTCTATGCCTGCCTGCACCAGGCCGAAGCGGCGACGCAGCCGAAGGTAGCCGTGGCGCCGATTCCGGATCAAGGGATCGGTGCGGCGCTGAACGACCGGCTGCGCCGCGCTGCTGCCTGATCTTACGGAGTTTCAGGTGCTTCGGGCGTTTCCGGCGCGCCCTTGTCATCGCTCTTGGTCACGCCGTTCTCGCAGATCAGGGTACCTGAACCCATCGCAGTGACCTTGCAGCGCGCGCGGCCCTTCACCTTGACCGAGCCCGAACCCATGATCGTCGCATCAACATCGCCATCGGAAGCGAAAGTGGCACCGCCCGAACCCATGATCGTGACCTTGGCCTTGGGAGTCTTGACCGCATCGAGCTCGGCCGAGCCGCTGCCGAGGATCGTCAGTTCGAGATCGTCGACATTGCCGGCGGCGCGGAACGTGCCCGATCCTGGCAGGGTAGCCTCAAGCTTGCCGCCCTCGACGTTCTGAACATCGATCCGGCCCGATCCCAGTACCGTGACCTTGGCATCGCGGGCCAGCGCCGGAGCGTTGATCTTGCCCGAGCCAGCCATGGTCACTTCTCTGGGTGCGGGCATGGTGACACGAACCACTGCCAGCTTGTCGCCGCCGTTGAAATGCTTGTCGGCACGCAGCACCCCCAGTGCACCGCCGCTCAGGGTAAAGCGGATCTGCTCGACCGCTTTGGGATCACCATCGACAGTGATCGCCAGCTTGTCGCCCTGGGTTACTTGCACCTCATCGGGCCCGAACAACACGAGTTCGCTCGGGGCGGGGCCGCTCAGATCGATTTCAGAGAGCTTCTTGCCCTCTTCGCCGTTGATCGAGATATGGCCGTCGCAGCCCGAGACGCCGGCCGCGAGCGCGACCGCCAGGACCGGGGCGAGAGCCTTGAGGAAATGACCGAACTTCATGCCGAGTCTCCGTGTTGTGTATTATCGATATAATACGGCAATGCACACGGTTCAAGCCCCAAACGAAAAGGGCCGCCCCGGCGGGACGGCCCTCTTGCGGTTTGGTTCGCGAAAGTCCTTAGGCCGTGGCCGCTTCCGCGTAGTACTTGGGCGCATGTTCATTGAGGATCGCGAGGATCTTCTTGAGCGCCGAAGGCTCGTCGGTCTTTTCCATCGCCGCGAGTTCGCGGGCCAGGCGCGAGCTGGCCGCTTCGAAGATCTGGCGCTCGGAATAGCTTTGTTCCGGCTGGTCGTCGGCGCGGAACAGGTCGCGGGTCACCTCGGCAATCGACACCAGGTCGCCCGAGTTGATCTTGGCTTCGTACTCCTGGGCGCGGCGCGACCACATGGTGCGCTTGACCTTGGGCTTGCCTTTGAGCGTATCGAGCGCTTCGCGCAGGGTCTTGTCGCTCGAGAGCTTGCGCATCCCGATCGATTCGATCTTGCCCACCGGAACGCGCAGCGTCATGCGCTCTTTCTCGAAGCGCAGCACATAAAGTTCCAGCTGCATCCCGGCGATTTCCTGCTCAAGCAGCTCAACCACCCGGCCAACGCCGTGCTTGGGGTAAACAACGTAGTCGCCAACATCGAAGGCCTGGGCCTTGGTCATTACAGTAACGTCCTTTCCTTCGCGGGGCCGGATCGGAACACTGGCGAGGGCTTGAAACTTACCGTTTCAACCCTTCGGACCGTGGCGCTTGCCCCGGTCCGATGCTGCCATCATCCGCTGATCCTTGTCCCGCCCTTTCAAGCTGCGCCTTCGCTGCAGGAGGAGGAATCCTGCCGCCCGTTGGTTATTATATAGCACGTCCGCAACAAAATTACCAGTGGCGAGAATCCCGCCCCTGTTTCGCAGCTGTTTCAATCCTGGATGGAGGGTGACGCGAGCGTCAACTTACCTCAATCACCTTCGCCGGGCTCGACCGAGAAATACTTCTCGAACTTGCCGTCTTCGCCCTTGTACTCATCGGCATCGGCGGGAGATTCGCGCTTGGTGGTGATGTTGGGCCATTCGGCCGAGAACTTGGTGTTGAGCTCAAGCCATTGTTCCAGCCCGCTTTCGGTATCGGGCAGGATCGCTTCGGCCGGGCATTCAGGCTCGCAGACGCCGCAGTCGATGCATTCGCTGGGATTGATGACCAGCATGTTCTCACCTTCATAAAAGCAGTCCACCGGGCAGACTTCGACGCAGTCCATATATTTGCATTTGATGCAGGCGTCGGTGACAACATAGGTCATGGCATTCTGTCCCCTGAGGAATTGGCTCCTTGCTTGCCTGCTATGGGATTTGTCGCGCGCTCGTCAAGCACGCGATAACAGGAATGCGCTTCATCGGCCGGGCCGCGCCGTGCGGGCAACGCAAGAATCTCGATAACCTTGACTCGTGAATGCATCGGCAAGGTCAGCACATCGCCCAACTTGACCGCCGTGCCGGGCTTTTCGACGCGCCGTCCGTTCAGCCGGATATGTCCATCCAGCACCCACTGCTGCGCAAGGTTGCGACTGGCCGCAAGCCGCAAGGACCACAGCAGCTTGTCGATCCGCATCAGCGCAGCATTTCCGCCAAAGCCGCAAAAGCACTGCCGGGCCGGGGTGGCGGGGCGAGAACGGCGGCGGGGCGGCGATCCTTGCGCGGCGGGCGCCAGCGCCAGCGCGGCGGCTGGGGCGGGCCGAACTGTCCTTCGCCAAGCGGACGCGGCATGCTGACAGCGAAGCCGCCCAGCCGCAGCAACTGGGCATAGCCGGGCGTGGCCAGCCCGATCGACACCGCCATCGCCGGATCGAGCACGAGGCTCCGCTGTCCTGCCTTGACCCGCACCTCGTGCGCGGCGCGCAGCAACTTTTCCGCCATGTCGAGCCGCAGGCCCTGCTTGCCGAGTGCGCGATAGCCCGGCGGCACCACGGCCGTGCCGGGCAGCGGCACGACTGGCGGCATGCCCGGCACCGGGGCTGGCAGCTGGATGTCGCGTGCGGCCAGCAAACCCCGCCAGGCCTGGAGCGCGGCGCTCTTCAGCATTTCGGGCACGAACAGGTCGAGCGCGCCAACCCGCACGCCCAGCCGCGTCAGCCCTTTGCGCTGTTCGGGTGCGAGTCGATCGATTCCCGAGCCTTCGCGCACCGCGATCCCGCCCGCCTCGATCAGCCGGATCAACAGCGCGCGCAGCTCCGCCCCGGCCTTGGGATCGGCGCTCGCCGCTTCAAGGCGCCGTAAAGGTGCCAGCGCGCCCAGCGCCTGGTCGAGCCAGGCCGCCAATGCCGCTTCGAGCGCCTGGCGCTGCGCCGCGGCCAGGCCATCGAGAGCGGGATCGAACCTGATCCGTGGGGACAGCAACGATTTTCCGGCCACCAGCCGCGCCACTTCCTCACCTTCCCAGGCGAGCGCCGCGCCAGTCAGCGTCAGCGCGGGAGAGCCATCGTTCAGGACCGCCAGCAGTTCTGTCGCCCGCGCGGCGAGCAGTTCGGGCAAATGCCGCTCGGCCGCGGCCAGCAGCAACTTGCGATCGGCCAGCCGGGCCTGCGGATCGACCCGGAAGCGGAACCCCGCTAGGTGGCCGATCGGTTCGCCATCGACCCGCACTTCGTCGCCTTCAAGCCGGACCGGCAGCAGCGCGGCATCGGTACCCAGCTTTCGCATCAGCACCGAGGTGCGCCGGTTGACGAAGCGTTCGGTCAGCCGGGCGTGGAGCGCATCAGACAGCCGCGCTTCGGCGGCGCGGGCGCGGGCGGCCATTTCCTCGCGCGCCAGGACCCAGTCGGGCCGCTGGGCTATATAGGCCCAACTGCGGATCGCCGCGATCCGCATCTGCAAGGTGTCGATATCGCCCGCCGGATTGTCGAGCTCGGCAATCGAGCGCGCGACAAAATCGCTGCCCAGCATGCCGCCGGCCAGATCCTGCCACAGCCGGGCGACGAAGCGGGCATGGTTGTCAGGCCCGTACTGGCGGAAATCGGGCAGCGAGCAGACCTGCCAGAACCGGCTGACCGCGGCCCGCCCGCGAACTTGCGAGGCTGCTTCGGGTTCTTCGGCCAACCTTCGCAACACCGCCAGGTCGATCGCCTCGGGGGCGAGCGCCAGTTCCGGACGCTCGGGCGGGCGCGAAAGGTCGGCGATCAGGCTTTCCAGGGACGCGCAATCGGGCTCGGGTTCGCGCCAGTACAGCCGGGTCAGTGGCGGGAAGCGGTGTTCCTCGATCGCATAGACTTCTTCGGCAGTGAATTCAGCATCATGGCTGCCGCTTCCGGCCAAGGTGCCGAAAGTCCCGTCGCGCTGGTGGCGTCCGGCGCGGCCCGCGATCTGCGCCATTTCGGTGGTGGTCAGCCGCCGCTGGCGCTGGCCATCGAATTTGGAAAGTCCTGCAAAAACAACATGGTCGATATCGAGGTTGAGCCCCATTCCGATCGCATCGGTAGCCACCAGGTAGTCGACCTCGCCCGATTGATAGAGCGCGACCTGGCGGTTGCGGGTTTCGGGGCTGAGCGCACCCATCACCACTGCCGCGCCGCCTCTGAATCGGCGCAGCATTTCGGCCACGGCATAGACCTGCTCGGCTGAAAAGGCGACGATCGCGCTGCGCGGCGGCACCCGGCTGAGCTTTTTCGCGCCCGAATGGCCCAGCGTCGAGAAGCGTGGCCGGGTGATCACTTCAGCATCGGGCAAGAGTGACTTGACCAGCACTTCGAGGGTACTCGAACCCAGGATCATGGTCTCTTCGCGGCCACGCGCGTGGAGCAGGCGGTCGGTGAACAGGTGGCCGCGCTCGCGGTCGGCGCCCAGCTGCGCCTCGTCGAGCGCGACGAAGGCCAAATCGGCCTCGATCGGCATCGCTTCGGCGGTGCACAGCAGGTAGCGTGCGTGCTTGGGCTCGATCCGCTCTTCGCCGGTGATCAGTGCGACTTTGTCCGGCCCCTTGATCGCGCAGACCTTGTCATAGACCTCGCGCGCCAGGAGCCGCAGCGGAAAGCCGATCGCGCCCGAGCTATGCGCACACAGCCGCTCGATCGCGAGGTGGGTCTTGCCGGTGTTGGTCGGGCCCAGCACGGCCTTGAGGCGCGAGCTATGGGAAGAAGCGGAATGCCGGGACATGGTCCGATCTATGTGGCGAGCGAGGTGTCATCCGGCAAGCCGGGGGAACCTGCTCATCCCCCGCGTCTTAGGCGAAGTTTAACCACAATTGGTGCAGGATGGTGTCAGCCAGGCCGGATCCAGGGGGCAGTTTTGTTAAGACCGCGCGAATCGCCGCAATTCGGGACAGCCGGCGTGGCAACGCCTGCCGTCGCTGCGGCTTTGCCGGCTGCGGATCTGCCGCAGGGGTTCGCTCGCCAGTTGGCGGGCCATGCCAAGGCGTTGCTCGATCACTTCAACAGCCCCGAATGGGCTCCCGATCTGGCCGAAGATATCGGCTCGGCCGAATGGTTTCGCGGGCTTGGGACCATGCTGGGGCTGGCGCTGCTGGCGCTTTCGCTGGGGCCGGATGGCAACGCCATGGCCGCCATGCCCGCCATGCCGCTCGATGCCAACGCCCGCGAGGAATTCCGCAGCCAGATAATCCAGCCGCTCGCGCTGGGCGGCGATACCGGGCGGCGGATGGGGGCGACCCTGGCCGCGGTCCCGGCGGCCGGGGTTCCCGAACGCACTTCGCTCAAATTCACCGCCACGCTGGGCCAGGGTGACAGCTTCGAGCGCATGCTCGCCCGCGCCGGGCTCGCCCCCGGCGATGCTGCCGCGGTCAGCCGGCTGGTCGCGGGGGTCATGTCCATCGACCAGATCCAGCCCGGGACCCAGTTCGACATCGCGCTGGCCAGCCACGATGGCGGCCCGCGCCAGCTCGACCACCTGGCGTTTCGGGCGCGCTTCGATCTTGACCTTGCGGTCAGCCGCACCGGCGGCCAGCTCACTTTGCAGAGCCACGCGATCGCAGTCGATACCACCCCTTTGCGGATCCGCGGCACGGTCGGCTCAAGCCTTTACCTGTCGGCGCGCGCGGCCGGTGCGCCAATCGAGGCGATCCAGGAATACCTCTCGGCGCTGGACCAGCACATGAGCCTCGATTCGGCGATCGAGCCGGGCGACACGTTCGACATCATCCTCTCTTATCGCCGCGCTTCGAGCGGCGAGACCAAGGTCGGCGAACTGCTGTTCGCCGGGCTCGAACGCGACGGCCGGGCCAAGGCCCAGCTGCTGCGCTGGGGCAAGGACGGCCAGTTCTTCGAGGCTTCGGGGATGGGACAGCAGCGCACCGGGCTGATCATGCCGGTGGTCGGCGGGCGGATCACCTCGAACTTCGGGGCGCGGCGCCACCCGGTGCTGGGCTATACCCGGATGCATTCCGGGGTCGATTTCGGCGCGGGCTATGGCTCGCCGATCTATGCAGTCGGCGATGCCCGGGTGATCTTCTCGGGCTGGCACGGCGGGCACGGCAACTACATCAAGCTCGACCACGGCGGCGGCTATGCCACGGCCTATGCTCACATGAGCCGGATCGCGGTTCCCTCGGGCACGGCGGTCCGCGCCGGACAAGTGATCGGCTATGTCGGCTCGACCGGGCTCTCGACCGGGCCGCACCTGCACTACGAACTTTACCGCAACGGCGCCGCGGTCAACCCGCTGTCGGTCCGCTTCACCGTCTCGAACCAGGTCGATCCGGACGAACTGGCGGCCTACAAGGCGCGGATGGCGCAGCTGAAGACCGTCAAGCCCGGCGCGGCGATGCAGAGCCTCGCCCCGCGCCAGGCCAGTGTCGGCCAGAATGCAGAGCGCCGCGAGATCGACAAGTTGGGGAATTGAAGGTTCGCTGAGGGGAGCCTAAGGGTTCTTCATGACCGGACAATTCCCCGCCACCCGCCTGCGCCGCACCCGCGCAACCGCCTGGAGCCGCGCGCTGTTTCGCGAAACGGTGCTAACCCCCGCCGACCTGATCTGGCCGCTGTTCGTTACCGAAGGCACAGGCGTGGAGGAACCGATCGGATCGCTGCCCGGCGTATCGCGCTGGTCGGTGGACCTGATCGCCGCGCGGGCCAAGGAAGCAGTCGCGCTTGGCATCCCTTGCCTCGCGCTGTTTCCCAACACCCAGGCCGATCGCCGCAGCGATGACGGCCAGGAAGCGCTCAATCCCGACAACCTGATGTGCCGGGCGATCCGCGCGATAAAGCAGGCCTGCGGCGACGATATCGGTGTGCTCACCGACGTTGCGCTCGATCCCTATACCAGCCACGGGCAGGACGGCCTGGTCAATGGCGCAGGCTATGTCATGAACGATCCCACGGTTGAGGTGCTGATCGGCCAGAGCCTCAACCAGGCCGCTGCCGGGGCCGATGTGATCGCCCCCAGCGACATGATGGATGGCCGGATCGGCGCGATCCGCGATGCCCTGGAAGGGGCCGGCCATGCCAATGTCCAGATCATGTCCTACGCCGCCAAGTACGCCAGCGCCTTCTACGGCCCGTTCCGCGATGCAGTGGGTTCGCGCGGGCTCTTGAAGGGCGACAAGAAGACCTACCAGATGGACCCCGCCAACACCGAAGAGGCTCTGCGCGAGGTCGAAATGGACCTGGCCGAAGGCGCCGACAGCGTGATGGTCAAACCGGGGCTGCCCTATCTCGACATCGTCCGGCGGGTGAAGGAGACCTTCGAGGTCCCGGTCTTCGCCTACCAGGTCAGCGGCGAATACGCGATGATCGAGCACGCCGCCGCGGCGGGGGCAGGCGAGCGCGACGCGCTGGTGCTCGAAACGCTGCTGGCCTTCAAGCGCGCGGGCTGCTCGGGCGTGCTGACCTATCACGCGGCCCATGCGGCGCGGCTGCT
>JANPMA010000299.1:0-67045 GCA_031422595.1 Novosphingobium sp.
ACGGTGCGCCGGTTCGTCGCGCGGGAAATCACGCCTTACGTCGATGCGTGGGAAGCCGCCGGAGAATTACCCCGCGAACTGCACCGCAAGGCGGCAGAGGCAGGGATTCTGGGGCTCAACTACCCCGAGGAATTCGGCGGCACCGGCACGGCCTTTACCCTGTTCCACAGCCTCGTTCAGACCGAGGAGCTGGCCCGGCCCGGTGCGGGCGGCATCAGCGCCTCGCTGATGACCCATGGGATCGGCCTGCCGCCGGTGCTGGCCATGGGGTGCCCCGAATTGCAGCGGCGGATCGCGCCTGCGGTGCTGGCCGGCGAGAAGATCATTTGCCTTGGCATCACCGAGCCGGGCGGCGGATCGGACGTGGCGCAGCTGCGTACCAAGGCGACCCGCAAAGGCGCCAGCTACATCGTCAGCGGCGAGAAGACTTACATCACCTCGGGCATGCGCGCGGACTATTGCACGCTGGCGGTGCGCACGGGCGGGCCGGGCTTTGGCGGGATCTCGCTGCTGCTGGTCGAGCTTGACCGGCCCGGCGTTTCGCGCACGCAGCTGGCCAAGATGGGCTGGCACGCCAGCGATACCGCGACGATCCATTTCGACAATGTCGAGGTTCCGGCCGAAAACCTGATCGGGCCGGAGAACGGCGGCTTTGCCGGGATCATGCGCAATTTCAACGGCGAGCGGCTGGGGATGAGCCAGCAGGCAGTGGCCTTTGCGCGGATCTGCTACGAGGATGCGCTCGAATGGGCGCGACACCGCGAAACTTTCGGCAAGCCGCTCATCACCAATCAGGTGATCCGCCACAAGCTGGCCGACATGCTGCGCCGCATCCTCGCCAGCCAGGCCTGGATCGATCACTGCGCCTGGTGCGTGCTGAACGACAAGGCCTTCCCGGGCGACTTCGCGCTGCTCAAGGTCCAGGCGACCCATACCATGGAATTCTGCGCGCGCGAGGCCTGCCAGATCCTTGGCGGGGCCAGCTTCATGCGCGGCAGCCGGGTTGAGCGAATCTACCGCGAGGTCCGCGTGATGGCGATCGGCGGCGGCAGCGAGGAGATCATGTTCGATCTCGCCAGTCGTCATTATCGGTTCTGAGGCTGGTTGCTCAGGCTACATCCCTTCCTTCGTCACCCTGAACTTGTTTCAGGGTCCATCGCGCCGCCTTGGCCGACATCACTGGCAAGCACTTCCGCAACGGTTCGCTGGCACCGAAAGGTGAGGGCCGGGTTGAGAAATGGACCCTGAAACAAGTTCCGGGTGACGAGATAGCAGAGCGGGTATCTCGCATGCCGTAACGTCGGACGAAATCAGTTCGACATTGCTACCCTTTTGTGTCCTTCTTGGGCACGATCCCGGCCGCAGATTCGGGAGCTATGGAGAGCAAAAATGACCGCCAAGGCTGACCGCCCCTACGATCTGATCGTCTATGGCGCGACCGGGTACACCGGACGCCTCGTCGCCGAATATCTTGCCCACCACTACCAAGGGAAAGGCCCGAAATGGGCGATGGCCGGGCGCAGCGCGGACAAGCTGGCCGAGGTCCGCGACTTGATCGGTGCGCCAGCCGATACGCCGCTGGTAGTCGCCAATTCGGACGATCCGGCGAGCATGCAGGCGCTGGCGGAATCGGCCCGTGTCATCGTGACCACGGTCGGCCCCTACCAGCAATATGGCGAACCCTTGCTGGCGGCCTGCGTCGCTGCCGGGACCGACTATGCCGATCTCTGCGGCGAACCGGCCTGGATGCGCCAGATGATCGACAAGTACCACGCCATGGCCAAGGCCAGCGGCGCGCGGATCGCGTTCTCCTCGGGCTTCGATTCGATCCCGTTCGATCTGGGCGTGCTGATGCTCCAGAAAGAAGCGGTGAAGCGTCACGGCAGTCCGGCCCCGCGGGTCAAGGGCCGGGTTCGCGGCATGCAGGGAACCTTTTCGGGCGGGACGGCGGCCAGCCTGACCGAAACGATGAAGGCGGTGGCCAGGGATCCCTCGCTGATCAAAATCCTGCAAAGCCCGTTCGGGCTGACCCCGGGCTTTGAGGGACCCAGCCAGCCGAAGGGGCTGATGCCGGAATACGATGACAGGATCGGCAAGTGGGCCGCGCCGTTCATCATGGCGACGATCAACACCAAAAACGTGCACCGCACCAATTTCCTGCTTGGCCACCCCTATGGTGCCGACTTCAAATATGACGAGATGTTGCTGACCAGCGCGGGGGAATTGGGTGAGAAGGCCGCCCATGCGGTTGGTGAAATGCTCAAGAACCCGTTCGGCGCCAAACCGCCCAAACCCGGCGAGGGACCGAGCCAGGAAGAGCGTGAAAACGGCTTTTACGATGTCCTGTTCCTGGGCGAGTGGCCGGACGGGCAGACAATCCGCTACGGCGTCAAGGGCCGCTACGATCCGGGCTATGGCTCGACCAGCCGGATGATCGCCGAAACCGGGATCGCGCTGCTGACTTGCCCGGCCGAAGGCGGCGTGGCGACCCCCGGCGCGCTGCTGGGCGAGGCACTGGTCGAACGTCTGCGCGAACACGCCGAAATCAGCTTCGCGGTTGAGGACTGAGCATGGCTGCCAATGCCGAAGTGGTCCGCGGGGATGGGGCGCTGGTGGGTTGATCCGATGATGTCCGCACTGCCCGCCTTGCCGGGCGAATTTCGCGATGGTTGGAAGATCATTGTCGGCTGTTCGATCGGGATTGCCACCGGCGTGGCGATTCTGTTCCTCACTTTCTCGATCTATATCGTGCCGCTTACCCGCGAACTGCAGGTCAGCCGGGGCGATCTGGGCGTGGTCCAGGCGCTGATCATCACCGCCGCGATCGGATCGCCGCTGATCGGGCGGCTGACCGACGTGTTCGGGGTCCGGCGGGTCTATGTCGCCAGCGCCCTGGCGGTAGCGGCAGCGCACCTGGTCGCAGGCCTGTTCGCCACCAACCTGATCCACATGGGCCTGACTATCGCCTTTGTCGGTCTGGTCGGGGCGGGGACCGGAACGGTGGTGCTGAGCCGCCCGATCAACGCCCATTTCAAGCAGCGCCGTGGCACCGCGCTGGGCCTGATGGCGGTCGGGATCTCGATCCTGGCGATCTTCGCTCCGCCGCTGATCAACCTGGTGATGGAGCTGTGGAGTTGGCGCGGCGCTTTTATCGGCATGGCACTGGTTTCGGTCTTTGGCGGAATTCCGGCAGTCTTGCTGCTGGTACCCGATGGCGGCCGGGCCGGCAGCGGGATCGGCGCGCCCGGTGCCTCGCCCGCGCCCGGTGATCGCCAATTCCTGCGGACCCGCGATTTCTGGTTGCTGGCACTGGCGCTCATCACGATGAGCCTGGCCACGGCCGGGGCTGCCAGCCAGCTGGCACCGATGGTCCAGGATACCGGCCTTGATGCGACCACCGCCGCGCTGGCGCTGTCGTTCTTTTCGGCCGGGACCTTTATCGGCCGGCTGGGCGGCGGCTGGCTGCTTGACCGGATCGAACCGCGTCTCGCCGCATTCCTGCTGACCCTGCTGCCCGCACTTGGCTTTGTCGCCCTGCTGACCGCTGGCAATGTGACCCCGGCGATCATGCTGGCGGTGACGATCATCGGTATCCAGCAAGGGGCAGAGATCGATATCTTCGCCTATCTCGTGGCGCGCCGGTTCGAACTGGCGCGATACGGCGCGATCTATGGTGCGCTGGTCGGGTTGGGCTGGATCGGCAATGTCGGCGGGCTGTTGGGGATGGGCAAGAGCCACGACTGGTTCGGCAGCTATGCCCCGGCCCAGATGGCGGCAATCGGTTTCCTCGCGATTTCGGCGCTGCTGCTGCTGGCGATCAGGCTCCCTCCATTGCAAAAGGACCAGGCTGCGTGAGCTTGATTCCAAAGAGCGGAGAATGGACCGTCGGCTGGCGGATCGTGCTGGCCTGCGCGGTTGCCAACGGCACCGGCATCTCGCTGTTGTTCTATGTCTTCTCGATGTTCCTGCTGCCGATGTCGGCGGAGCTGGGGTTGACCCGGACCGAGACCGGGATCGTCCAGTCGCTGGTTGTCACCGCCGCACTGGGCGCGCCGCTGATCGGGCGGCTGACCGATACCCTGGGCTTTCGCCCGGTGTTCGTTTTCTGCTCGCTAGTGCTGGGGTTGACCGGGATCGTCCAGGGCACTTTGATCGATAGCGCGCTCTTGCTGGGGCTTAGCGTGGCGGCGGCGGCCTTTTTCGGGGCCGGCAATTCGTCGATCACGCTGACCCGCCCGATCAACGCGCATTTCCGCAAGCACCGCGGGCTAGCGCTGGGGCTGGTCGGGATCGGGGTTTCGATCACCGCGATCCTGTTTCCGCCGCTGCTGCACACGATTATCGAGGACCATGGCTGGCGCGCCGGTTTCCTGACCCTGAGCGCGATCGGCCTGGGGATCGGCCTGCCGCTGACCCTGCTGCTGCTGCCGCGTACTGCCGCCAGCGCGCCGATCGAGCGGCACCTGGCCATGGCCGGGGTCGACTGGTCATTCCTCAGGAGCCGGGATTTCCTGCTGCTGGCGGGGGCCAACATGCTGATCAATGTCGCGACCAGCGGGGCGATCAGCCAGATGTCGCCGATGATCCAGGAACGCGGGATCGGTGCGGGGATCGCCGCGCTGGCGCTCTCGGCATTCGCAGCGGGGCAGTTCGTGGGCAAGCTGGCGGGCGGCTGGCTGCTCGACCGGTTCGAACCACGCCTGGTCGCCCCGCTGATGATTGTGGTCCCGGCCAGCGGCTTCCTGCTCTTGCTGCTGGGCGGGCAAATGGCCTGGGTCGCGGTGCTGGCGGCCGGACTGATCGGTCTGCTGCAAGGGGCCGACATCGATATCTTCGCCTATATGACCGCGCGGCGTTTCGGGCTCGACAATTACGGGACGATTTTCGGCTCGCTGCACACCGTCGGCTGGATCGGCACGGTCAGCGGAATCCTGATCTTCTCGTCCAGTTTCGACCGGCTGGGCAGCTATGCCCCGGCCCAGGTTCTGGCGCTGGTCATC
Source organism: Novosphingobium sp. (assembly GCA_031422595.1). Classification (GTDB taxonomy): domain Bacteria; phylum Pseudomonadota; class Alphaproteobacteria; order Sphingomonadales; family Sphingomonadaceae; genus Novosphingobium. The sequence goes on from JANPMA010000299.1 coordinate 5,001, forward strand.
CTCGTGCTGGGATCGGCGCTGTTCTGGCCGCTCAGGCTCGCCCCAGAGGCTAAGACGAGCGAAGCCGATCCGCACTAGCCGCGGCCACCCGATGGGCGCGCATTTCGTCCACCCCCAGCCCGCATAGCCCCAGCACCAGCATGTCCTGCAGCCGCCGGGCCGCATCCTCGCGGTCGGGCCGGCGCTCGATCACGTTGAGCATCGCCACGTGGCACAGCCCCAGCCAGAACCGCACCCCGCTGCCTGCCGCTTCGCTCCGGGCCAGGCCCGCTGCGGCCAGGGCCTGGATATCGGCACGGATCCCGCGGTTGAGCTCGTGGTCGATCCCGGTCGCCTCTTGCAGTCCGCGCAGCATGATGACCGCGCGTAGGCGGTCCTCCAGCGCGAATTCGATGGCCACCCGCATGCCCCCGGCCAGCCGCATCACCGGATCGTCAACCCCGGCATTGGCCGTGCCAACCCGCGCTTCAAGCGCGGAACGGACGTGCTGCGCCACGGCCATGGCAAAGCCGGGCTTGTCATCGAAATGGTTGAAGAAGCTGCCCTTGGCCACGCGCGCGCGGGCGACCAGCTCGTCGATCGAAATCGCGTCGATCGGCCGGGCCGCCAGCAGCTCAAGCCCGGCGGCCAAGAGGGCGCTGCGGGTGCGTGCGGCGCGGGGGTGCAGGGCGGCGGTTGCCACGGGCGGAACTCCTCTTGACTGTTTGGTCAACTACACGTATTTGACCAAACAGTCAACTGCGAATCGCAGGCAGATTGCCGATCAGGGAGAAGCGCCAGTGAGCACGATCCGCGTCGAAGATATTGCCCATGTCCGTTATTCCGCGCCCGATCTGGGGGTGATGCGCGCCTTTCTGGATGACTTCGGGATGACCTGCTTTGAGGCTGGCGGGCGGCTCTATGCCAAAGGCAGCGATGGCCGCGCCTTCCTGCATGTGACCGAGCCGGGCGAGGCGAAGTTCCTCGCGGTGGGGTTTCGGGCCGAAACGCTCGAAGACCTCGAAAGGCTCGCCGCCGCAGAAGGGCTGCAGGTGGAAGACAGCACCGAACCCGGCGGCGGCAAGGTGGTGCGGCTGACCGATCCCGACGGTTACGCGGTTGAGATTGTCGCGGGCCAGGCCAAGGGCCAGACCGAGCCGCTGCTGGCCGACCAGCCGTTCAACAGCGCTGCTGCCAAGCCGCGTTTCCGCCAGACCGTGCGGCTTGACCCCGCCCCGGCACACGTCAAGCGGATCGGCCACGCGGTGCTCAAGGTCCGCGACTTTCGCAGATCCGAAAAGTGGTACAAGGACCGCTTCGGCTTCCTCACCTCGGATGAGGTTGAAGCCGCCAAAAATGTGCCCTTGGGCGCCTTCATGCGCTGCGACCGGGGTGACAAGCCGGCCGATCACCACAGCCTGTTCCTCGCGCAGCTTCCCGGTGAGCTCGGCATCCTCCATGCCGCTTTCGAAGTGTCGAACCTCGACGATCTGATGCTGGGCCACCAGCACCTCAAGGCCAGGAAGCGCGAGCCCGCCTGGGGCGTGGGCCGCCACATCATGGGCAGCCAGGTGTTCGATTACTGGAAAGACCCGTTCGGCAACGAGCTGGAGCATTGGACCGACGGTGATCTGTTCACCGCCAAGGACCCGCCGCAGAAACAGCCGATGAGCGCGCTGCTGGCGGTGCAATGGGGCAGCCCGCACCCGATGCTTGCCGGAAAAATGCCGCCCCCGCCCGGCCTGATCGCATTCGTCACCGCTCTCAACCTGCGCATCAAGCGCCTGTTCCGTCGCAATCCCGAGGAGTCCGCCGCATGAAACTCTGCACCTATACCGCCCAGGGCCAGGCCCGCACCGGCATCGTCGTTGGCGATGCGGTGATCGATAGTGGCGTGCCCGGCACGATGATCGACCTGATCCGCCAGTGGGAAGAACTCAAGCCGCAGCTTGAGGCCATGGCGGCGGCGGGCGGCGGGATGCCGCTCAGTTCGGTCAAACTCGAATCCCCGGTCCAGCGCCCCGGCAAGGTGTTCGCGATCGGGCTCAACTACGCCGATCATATCGAGGAATCGAAGATGGGCACGCCCGAGCGCCAGGTCTGGTTCACCAAGGCCCAGACCAGCGTCAATGGTCCCTATGATGAGATCGAAATCGCCAAAGGCACGATGACTACCGACTACGAAGTCGAGCTGGTCGCGGTGATCGGCAAGGGCGGCAAGCATGTCTCCGCCGCCGACGCCCCTACCGCGGTGTTTGGCTACTGTGTCGGCAACGACGTGACCGAGCGGATGTGGCAGCACGCCACCCCGCAGTGGTCGCTGGGCAAGAGCTTTGACACCCACGCCCCGATGGGCCCGTGGATCGTCACCGCCGACGAACTGGGCGACCCGCACGGGCGCGGGATCCGCTGCTATGTGAATGGCGAGAAGCGGCAGGATTCCAATACCAGCAAGCTGGTCTTCAACCTGTGGCAACAGGTCGAGCATCTCTCGACCGGAATGACGCTTGAGCCGGGCGACTGCCTGTTTACCGGCACCCCCGGCGGGATCGGCGCGGCAATGGACCCGCGCCAGTTCCTGAAAGCGGGCGATGTGGTGCGCTGCGAGATCGACGGCCTCGGCCACATCGAAGGCACCATGGTAGCGGAGGACTGAGCCGGTGGATTACGACTGCGACGTGCTGATTGCCGGCGGCGGGCCGGCGGGCGTGACCCTGGCGGTGCTGCTCGCGCGGCGCGGGGTGCGGGTGATCGTGGCCGAGAAGGAGGCCGAGATCTATCCGCTGCCGCGCGCCGCGCATATTGATCACGAAGGGATGAGGATCCTGCAGGAAGCCGGGGTTGCCGATGCGGTGATGGCCACCAGCCGCCGCGCCAGCCGCTATGACTTCCTGAGCGCCAAAGGCGAGGTGCTGCTGCGCTTCGAAGGATCGGACCGGATTGGCCCGGGCGGCTGGCCCGGTGCCAACATGATCCACCAGCCCAGCGTTGAGGCCGAGCTGCGCAAGGTGCTGGCGGGCTTGCCTGGAGCCGAACTGCACAGTGGCTGGGAGCTGACTTCGTTCGAGGACGATGGAGCTGGCGTGACAGCCCGGATCGCGACGCCCGAAGGCGAAAAAACCCTGCGCGCGCGCTACCTGGTCGGCGCCGACGGCGCGCGCAGCCCGGTGCGCGAGGCAGCGGGAATTGTCTTCGACGACCTCAATTTCGAGGAACCCTGGCTGGTGGTCGACGTACTGGTCGACGACTATGCGAAGCTGCCGACCGAGAACCTCCAGATCTGCGATCCAGCGCGCCCGACCACTTGCGTGCTGATGGGCGAAGGGCGGCACCGCTGGGAGTTCATGATCCTGCCCGGCGAGAGCGCTGAACAGGTCAGCCAGGACGCCTTCATCGAAAAGCTGCTTGCGCCATGGAATGTCAAAGGCGCGGTGCGGATCGAGCGCAAGGCGGTCTACACCTTCCGCGCCCGGATCGCGGCTGAGTGGCGCAAGGGCCGGGTGCTGCTGGCCGGCGACGCCGCGCATCAGACCCCGCCGTTTGCCGGACAGGGGATGTGCTCGGGCCTGCGCGATGCGGCCAACCTCGCCTGGAAGCTGGCCGCGGTGATCCAGGGCAATGCACCCGACAGCCTGCTCGACAGCTACCAGCTGGAGCGCGAACCCAACCTGCGCGCGACGATCCAGATGGCGATCATGATGGGCCAGACCGTCTGCATCACCGATCCTGAGGCCGCCGCAGCGCGCGACGCACAGATGCTGGCGGCGCGCGCGGCTGGTCATTCGCCTGACGGCAATATCGAATACCCGCCGATCATGGCCGGGGCGATCCTGGTGGGCAGCGCCAGCGCGGGATCCTATTTCCCGCAGCCGGTCGCAGCCGACGGGGCGCGGCTCGATGACGTACTGGGACTGGGCCACTGGTTGATTGAGCGGGCCGACCTCGGCACTGCACGCCTGGCTCCTTCCGCGGACCAGATTGCGGGCTGGCTTGGCAAGTTCACGGCTGAGGCAGTGTTGGTCCGGGCCGACCGCTATGTGTTCGGGACCGCAAGCGCGGCGGAGCTGGAGAGCGCATGGGCAGCCCTTCGCGCCGCCTAGCCACCGTCGCCTTGGACGGCTAGGCTGGGGTCATGACCGGCCAACCGCCCAGGACCACCATTTTCGAATACATGTCGGGCCTCGCGCGCGCGCTTGGCGCGATCAACCTGGGCCAGGGTTTTCCCGAAATGGAGGAGCCGCCCGAGCTGATCGCGGCGGCGCAGCGCGCGCTGGCGGATCGGTCCAACCAGTATCCACCGATGCGCGGGCTGCCCGAATTGCGCGGCGCGATCCGCGACTACTACGCGCGCACCCAGCAGCTCGAGCTGCCCGATCAAAGCGTGGTCGTGACCTCGGGCGGAACCGAGGCGCTGGCCGCCAGCCTGTTCGCGCTGGTCCGGCCGGGCGACGAGGTGGTGCTGGTCCAGCCGCTTTACGATGCCTACCTGCCGCTGGTCGAATGGGCCGGCGGAACGGCGAAATTCATCAGCCTGTCCCCGCCCGACTGGGCCTTTCCGCTCGATGCCCTGAAGGCAGCGATCGGGCCGAAGACGCGCGGAATCGTGCTCAACACTCCCAACAATCCGGTCGGCACCATGCTCGACCGGGCCACGCTGGAAGCGATCGGTGATCTGGCCCAGCGGCATGACTTGTGGGTGCTGTGCGACGAGGTCTGGGAAGGCATGGTCTTCGATGGCACGCCCCACTTCTCGCCGCTGGCGGTGCCTTCGCTGGCCGAGCGGTCAATCAAGGTCGGCTCGGCCGGCAAGATCTTCTCGATGACCGGCTGGAAAGTCGGCTGGGCGGTGGCCGCGCCCGCGCTGGCCGCGCGGATTGCCGCGCGCCACCAGTTTCTGACCTTCACTACCGCCACCCCGCTGCAATGGGCCGTGGCCGAGGCTTTCGGCCTGCCCGATGGCTGGCACGCCGCGCACCGCGCCCGCTATGCCGCGGCCAAGGCGCGGTTGGTCGGCGGACTGGAATCAGCCGGCTTTGCAGTGCTCCCGGCCAGCGGAACCTGGTTCGTCACCATCGATCTCGCCGCCTCGGGCTTGCCGGCCGACGATGTCGCGGTCAGCGAAAGGCTGGTCCGCGAAGCCGGCGTGGCCTCGATCCCGGTTTCGGCCTTCTACGCCGAGGCCCCCGAACGCGGATACCTGAGGCTGTGCTTCACCAAGCAAACAGGGGTGCTCGATCAAGCGCTTGAACGGCTGGCCCAATACCGCGCTGTCAGTTGATTGCTTGCATTTGTGTCTGCGGCAAGGAATGATCGCTGCCGGGGCGCAAAGCGAAGACAGCAACGGGGGAAGCAATGAACAACAGCACCGGCAAACCAGCCGCGCGCATTCCCAATTCGGTCTGGATCATTGTACTGGTGCTGATCGCCGGGGTGTTTTACGCCGGGATCGCAAGCGGCGGATTCAACTATCCGATCCAACGCATGCCCTGGTCGATTCTCGTACCAGCGATGGCGGCGTTCTGCTTTGTCCATTCGGTAGTGATGCTGGGGCTCAAACGCGCCGTACTGCTGTTGGTGCTGTGTTCGGGGCTGGCCTTCGCATCGGAATATATCGGCGAGAGCACCGGCGCGATCTTTGGGCCCTATTTCTATACCGACGTGCTGGGCACGAAGATTCTGGGGCGGATCCCTGTGCTGATCCCGTTTGCCTGGTACATGATGTTCTACCCCAGCTATGTCGTGACCAACCTGCTGGCCGAAGGTCACCCGGTTGCGCAAGGCAAGGGTACGGCGTGGATCGTGTGGATCAGCGCGCTCAGCGCACTGGTGATGACCGCATGGGACCTGACCATGGACCCGATCATGAGCTTCAACCCGTGCGCCACCGGCACGACAGGCTGTCTTCCCCCGGTTCTCGATGAGGCAGTGGTGGGTCACCCGGCCTGGGTCTGGACCACCGGCGGAGCCTATTTCGGCGTGCCCTACAGCAACTATCGCGGCTGGCTGTTGACCGCCTTCGTGGTGTTCCTGCTCTATCGGCTGCTCGAACGGCGCCTGATCCACGCGCCCTGGCCGGGCGGGCTGTCCAAGGTGCTCGTGGTGCTGCCGGTGCTGGCCTACGGATCGATGGCCTTTATCGATGCCTGGCTGGGCAATCCCAAGGTCGAGAACGTCCACCTGATCGCGCCGTTCGCAATGGGCATTCCGTTCCTGTTCGCGGCCTTCACGCTGTTCGCCCGCAGCCCCGGCCTCCCTTTCTGGCCACATCGCGAAACATAGCATCGCAAGTGGCCATTTGTTGACGTGTGGGGTCGCAACCACGGGTTCTAAAGTGAAGGAAGCGGCTGTGACCAAGACCAGGGTAGCTATTCTGGGCGGAGGGCTTTCGGGGCTGGTTACGGCCTTCAACCTTTCCGCGCCCGAGCAGAACCAGCAATACGACATCACCATCTATCAATTGGGTTGGCGACTGGGCGGCAAATGCGCCACCGGGCGCAATCCCGATCTGCACCAGCGCATCCAGGAGCACGGGCTGCACGTGTTCATGGGCCAGTACGACAACGCCTTTTCGATGGTTCAGGCGCTCTATGCCGAGGCCGCCAACCTGCCGTTCCCCGATTGGCGGGCGGGCTATACCCAGGTTCCCGCGATGAGCCTGATGGAGGAAGTGGACGGCCAGTGGATTCCCTGGGTGATCGAACTGCCGGTCTTCCCGGGCACCCCGGGGATCGATCCGCCGCCCAGCCTGTTCACACGGATGTTCCAGTTCCTCGCCTGGATCCTTGGCCAGCTTGAAGGGCCGCACGCCGCGCATTTCCGGCCCGGCGCGGGCGCGGACAAGAGCTGGTGGCAGCGCCTGATCGATTGGCTGATGTCAGTGCTGGGCAGCGCAGTGGAGCACGCCGCGCTGGCCCTGCTGCGCGAAGCGATGGCACTGGTGAACGCGCTCGATCCCGATCCGATCACCCACAGCCCGGCCGATCACAACCGCCTGGCCGATCTGCTCCACCGGATCCGCACCGCGATTGCCAGCGCGATCGGGCACCTGCTGGCGGGCAATACCGCGCTGCGGCGGCTGTGGATCATGTTCGACCTTGGCCTGTCCAGCCTGATCGGGGGGCTGCGCGATGGCCTGCTGCTCGATCCCGATCAAAACCTCGCGAAGGTCAACCGGCTTGACTTCAAGCACTGGCTGGCGGCGCATGGAGCCGATCCGCTGACCTTCAATTCGGCCCTGGTCCGCGCGCTCTACGATCTGATCTTCGCCTATCCCGAAGGCGATTGGCAGGGGCCGGGCAATTGCGAAGCGGGCACCCTGTTCCTCAGCCTGATGAACACCGCGACTTACCAGGGCTCGATCATCTGGAAGTTCAACACCGCCACCGGCGACCTGGTGGTCGAACCGCTGTACCAGGTGCTCACGAGCCGCGGGGTGAAGTTCGAGTTCTTCCACCGGGTCGACGAGCTGGTGCCCAATGGCGATGGCACCGCGATCGATATGGTCACGATCGGACGGCAGGTCGAACTCAAGGACGGCAGCTACGATCCGCTCTACCCGCTCGCCAGCGGCCAACTGGTCTGGCCCGACCGGCCGCTCTACGACCAGATCCTCCACGGCGACACACTGCGCGAGAGCGGCGCCGAACTGGAATCGAAATGGACCACCTGGCCCGATGCACTGCCCCCGCTAGCGCTCAAGGCCGGGCAGGACTTCGACCTGCTGGTCCTGGCCATCCCGCCGGGCGCGCACCGCGATATCTGCGCGACCCTGATCCAGCAGAAGCCGGCCTGGCACCAATTCATCGATCGGATCCAGACGGTCGCAACACACAGCCTGCAGACCTGGACCACCTTTGACGAAGCGGGTCTGGGCTGGAGCGACCCGGCGATGATCGGCGGCTACGACAAGTCGAACCTCAACAGCTGGGCGGACATTTCCGAAGTGCTGGCGACCGAGGAATGGCCGGCTTCAAGCGGTGTCGTTGCCGAGCAGATCGCCTGCGGGCCGATGCCCTGCCCGGTCTATCCTCCGCCCAAGAGCGAGACCGGCTATCCCGCCGCTGCCCAGGCCCAGATCGATGCCTTGGCCCAGACCTATCTCGATGACGATGTCGCGGTGTTCTGGCCCAAGCGGTTCGGCAATGACGGACCCCAACCCGGCACGCTGGCCAGCACTTACAACCGCGCGAATATCGATCCGGGTGAGCGTTACACGCTCAGCGTCGCGGGTTCGAGCCGGGCGCGGATGCGCACCTGCGATTCGGGCTATGGCAACCTCACCCTGACGGGCGATTGGATCCAAAACAGCCAGAACCTCGGTTCGTTCGAGGCAACCACGGTTTCGGGCATGCTCGCCAGCCGGTCGATCTCGGGCTTCCCGCATACAATCAGCCGGGTCGATGCGGCACGCTACAGCGATCCGGGCCAGCGGCCCGCCGTGCTGCCAAGATTCGTCGACTATCCCGGCGCGGCCACATTTCCCGGCCCGATCACACTGGACCAAACCCGGATGTGGGCCTTCCTGCTGCAAGGCGACTACGCCAAGATGACCGCATGGTGCCAGGCCATGTTCGATAGCCCCAGCAGCGGCGCGGTCCAGGTGCTGCCGCTGTCCTCACTGATGATGATGAGCGTGGTCGATATCGGCCTCGGCCGGTTCAGCGATGCACCGCAAATGGGTTGGTCGAGCGAGCGCGAGCTGACCTTCTGGCTCCCGGTGGTGCGCGTCGAGGATCGCGGCGGACGCAAGGTTGCCACCCATTTCAACATGGCGATGCCCTACCTGGTGCTCGACAATCCGGTGGCGATCGCCTCGGGCCGCGAGATCTTCGGCTACTTCAAGCAGGCCGGCCGGGTCACTTGTCCGGGCGATCCCGGCAATCCGTCGAACCTGATGGTCGATCTTTTCGCGACCAGAACTTTCGGAGCCGAAAGCGAGGAAGCCTATCACCGGATATTGACCATGACCCCGACCCAGAGCGGGGGCGCCATGCTGGGCGAAGCAGTGCGCAGCTTCGAAGGTGGAGCCAGGGCGCTGTGGTCGCAGCTGAAGGCCGATGGCGCGCAATGGAGCCCCAGCCTTGAACTGGGCGAAGAGCTGCTGGTCGACGTGCTCGAACGAAGGATCCCGCAGCTGTTCCTCAAGCAGTTCCGCGACGTCGCCGACGGCACGCGCGCCTGTTACCAGGCGATCAACGAGGTAATGGCGCAGGTAACCAGGTTCGACTCGCTCCCGCAACTGACCCTCTTCGACATGGTCCTGAAACCGCTCGATTCCTCCCCCGTTGCCGCCCAATTCGGAATCGCACCACGGCAGACGGTACTGGGAGTAGAGTTCGTCTACGATATGACGATCAAGCCCGGGACCGTTCTGTGGCGGGCATGAGGTTGGTTTTGCGCTGCCTGGAGGGCTGGAGGTGAAGGGAACCGCGAAATAGGGCAAAATCGTCTAACTTAAGCCATTTATTGAAGAGCAAATTTTTGACATACCCCCAATTGTACCCCCACGCTCTGTTTCATGATCCTCTCAAGCCTTGCTATGGATCATCGCGGGCAGCTTCGCTTGAACCTCATCAAACACGACAAGCGCAGCGGTAAAATCGAACGGTTCCACGGCTAATGCCAATCCGTCGGGACGCGCCGCACCAGCTTTGAAATTCGCTGTGAGGCGATCAAGCAATGCAGCCTTGGATTTTGTGTCTTCGTTTCCTGCCAGGTGCTCGCCCTTGGTTTCCAGCGCGACGATCCGCTCGCGGCTGGCCTCGTCGCGGGTCGCGGCAAGAAGGAAGTCGGGATAGACGTTGCCTCGCCGCCAGCTGCGCAGGCCATAGCTGCCCCGTGAAGCGCCGTTGCGGTGCCACTGGCTTCCACGGTCAAGACCTTGGGCAGGGCAATCGCCGTTGTGCTGAAAGTGTCGCGCCGCCGGATCGTTTGCACGCCACCCGTCTCGCCCAGGCCTATGGCTGTGCCTGGAAATAGAGCGTCGCCGTCAGCGCGCAGGTGGTCCTCACGTAGTTCGCGGACCCAACCGGCGACTATTGCCAACGCCTGATCGGTTACCGGCATGAAATAGGTCCGGAAGGTCTTGGCAAACTTGGTGGCGACGGTTTACCCGGCGCGAGGGCATGACCGTGCCCGCCGGATCAAGGGCTATGCAAGGGCTCAACATAAGCATAGCCTGACCGGCGGGAGCGAGGACGCGACGCGGAACCGGAGGTTGAAGCACAGTTCATCAAGCGCGCGTACCGGGAGAAATCCGATGGCCGTTTCAGATCATGTCAATTTCGCTGACTTCATGGCGGGGGTCAAACGCCGCAACCCGCATCAGGATGAATTCGTTCAGGCCGTGCAGGAAGTTGCCGAAGACATTTTCGACTTCATCGCGGACAAGGAAGACTATCACCGCCAGCAGATCCTGCGCCGCATGACCGAACCAGACCGGGTCGTATCGTTCCGCGTGTGCTGGGAAGACGATTCCGGCAATGTCCGCGTGCAGCGCGGTTGGCGGGTGCAGAACAACAATGCGATCGGCCCCTACAAGGGCGGGATCCGGTTCCATCCCAGCGTCAACGAGAGCGTCCTCAAATTTCTCGCCTTCGAACAAACCTTCAAGAACGCGCTGACCGGCCTGCCGATGGGCGGCGGCAAGGGCGGTTCGAATTTCAATCCCAAGGGCAAGAGCGTGCGGGAGATCATGCGCTTCTGCCAAAGCTTCATGACCGAGCTCTATCGCCATATCGGCGCGGACATCGACGTACCTGCAGGCGATATCGGCGTCGGCGGGCGCGAGATCGGCTTCATGTTCGGTCAGTACAAACGCATCACCGGCGAGTTTACCGGGGTACTCACCGGCAAGGGACTTGAATGGGGCGGCTCGCTGATCCGCACCGAAGCGACCGGGTACGGCGCGGTCTATTTCCTCGCCTCCATGCTCGCCACCAAGGGACAGGATCTGACCGGCAAGACGGCGGTGATTTCGGGCTCGGGCAATGTCGCGACGCATGCTGCCGAGAAAATCGTCCAGCTTGGCGGCAAGGTGCTGACCCTATCGGACTCGGGCGGCTATATCCATGATCCGGACGGAATTGGTCAGGCGAAGATCGACTGGGTCAAGGCGCACAAAACGCATCGGCGCGGCCGGATCGAAGACTATTGCAGCGAGTTCAAGGGGGCCAGTTTCGTCGCAGGAAAGACCCCGTGGCACGTCCCGTGCGATGTCGCGCTGCCTTGCGCCACGCAAAACGAGCTGCTCGGCGAAGATGCCAAAGCGCTGGTCGCAAATGGCTGCATGGCAGTCGCCGAAGGGGCAAACATGCCAACCGATCTTGCCGGGGTGCACGTGTTCAAGGCGGCCAAACTGCTGTTCGCGCCGGGCAAGGCCGCCAATGCCGGCGGGGTTGCCGTATCTGGGCTGGAAATGAGCCAGAATTCAGGGCGCCGGGCGTGGAAGGAGGACGAACTCCAGCAAATGCTCAAGGACATCATGGCTGGCATCCACACCAGCTGCCAGAACTACGGCGATCTGGGCGGCGGTCATATTGACTATGTCAGGGGCGCAAACATCGCCGGGTTCAAGAAAGTAGCAGATGCGATGCTGGCGTTCGGGGTTGTCTGAACCAATGACCCAAGGGCCACCCAAATTGTCAGTTCAGGCGGTCCACCTGGTCCGCACCGCGACGCAGACCAACCTTACGCTCAGCCAGATGGCCGACCAGAAAGCGAGCATCCTGATGGGTGCGACCTTCGTGGTATTTACAATTGCGGTAGGTCAGGCGCGTACCGGCGCGGTGCCCTTGACGCTACTCGTCCTGGCGGGATTCGCCTTTCTTTCGGCAATGTGCGCGGTGGCGGCGATTCTGCCTTCCGTCTCCACCAAATCCAACCGCGACACGCAGCCCAACTTGTTGTTCTTTGGCACTTTCACCCAGTTCAGCGAAGACGAATTTGCCGACCGCGTGCTCGCCGAACTCGGCGACGATGAACGTATCTACCGCGTGATGCTGCGCGATATCCATCAGAACGGCATGGTGCTGCAGAACAAGAAGTATCGGCTGCTGCGGGCGGCATACCTGCTGTTCCTCGCCGGGCTGGTGGGCTCGTTCGCCATCTTTCTGTTCGAGAGCCGCGCCCTGTTCGGCGCAATCCGCTTCTGAACTAGCGAACGCCCAGTGCCGCCGCTTGCTCGCGCAGCTCGTTCGCCTTTCCAGGATTTGCGGCCACTGCCGACATCAGCGCCTTGCGGGCCAAGTCGGGCTGGCCGAGCGTCATACGGCTGCGGATGAGCATGACCCAGCCGTCCACATTGGTCGGATCGGTCTTGAGCCTGGCTTCGAGCCGGGCGACCATGCCTTCGGCCATTGTGCGTTGTTCAGACGGACGCAGCGCTGACGCGCGGTTGATGTCTTCGGCGCTCGGCCCGGCCAGGGCGGGCGCGGGCACCGGAAGCTGAGCGGCAGGTTGCTGGACCGCCGCGAGCTGTTTGGCTACGGCGATATGGTTGATCTTGGCCGCCTGCACAATTGTGCGGCGCAGGTCTGCTTCCCAGGCAGCACCCGGCGGCGTGTCGGCGAGCAACGCCAGCCAGCTGTCGATCGCGCCTTGGTGATCGCCGCTGAGGTCTTGTTTCACCGCCAGAAAATAGCGCGCGCGCGGGTCTTTGGGATCGAGCGCCACCGCGCGTTCGAAGTCGGTGGCGGCAGCGGCGGGCATCGGATCGCGCGCGCTGGCCATGACCCGCGCCTCGCCGCGCCCCGACCAGAACGAGGCTTGCTGCGGGGCCAGCTTCACTGCCGCGTCAAAGGCGGCCACGGCCTCATCGAAGCGGCCTGATTCGAAATAGGCCCCGGCAAGGGCCGACCAGGCCCTGCCGTCCTGAGGATTGTCGCGGGCTCGTGCCTCCAGCGCTGCCAGCGGATCGCCAGTTTCACCGGTCGACGCAACGGCTTGGCTGGACTCGACGCCGGGAACGCCGGAATGACGCCTGAGCGAAATGCCGATGGAGAAGCCGGCCAAAAGGATTGCCACCAGCAAGATCCAGGTGCTGACGCGCCAACGGCCGGTCTGTCCTTCTGGCATAGGTTCGCCCGCCCTCCCTCAATTGCAGTCGCTGGCTTGCCGTCATCGGCGAAATCGTTCGGCTCCGGTGTGGATTAGCCGCTTCGATTATGCAACACTTGAGCCGCAGACGGGGACTGCGGGATTTCCCGGGGAGAGCCAGTGCCAGATCGGGTGCGCATCGCCATCGTCGGGTCAGGGCCGGCAGGGCTGAGTGCAGCAGCGCGCGCGGCTCAGCTTGGGCTGACCCACGTGCTCCTCGAGAAGACCAAGCACCTCTCCGACACGATCTTCAAATACCAGAAGGGCAAGCATGTCATGGCGACGCCCGCCGCGCTGGTGCTGCGCTCGGACCTGCCGTTCGATGCCGGCCGGCGCGAGATGATACTGGGCGGCTGGGAAGAGCAGTCTGCAGCGCACGGGGTCAACGTGCAATACGATGCCGAAGTGCAGAGCATCGCTGGCGAAGCAGGCAATTTTGCCATCACGCTCAAGAGCGGCGCGGAAGTGCTGGCCGAGACTGTGATCCTGGCCATCGGCACCCAGGGCAATCCCAATCTCGTCCGCTGCCCGGTAGGGGAAGACTCGGTGGTCCAGTACCAGCTCGACGATCCCGCCGAATACAACGACGAGCACATTTTCGTGATCGGCGGCGGCGATGCCGGGATTGAAAATGCACTGGGGCTTGCCGCCGACCCGGCGCAGGGCAACGTGGTCAGCCTGGTAAATCGCTCGGCCGACTTCGCCACCGCGAAAGACGCCAACGTCAAGGCGCTGATGGCCGCCCGCGATGCCGGACGGATCACGCTCTACGTCGAGACCACGACCGCGCGGATCGATCAGGGCGAAGTTGCACTCGATACCCGCGACGGTGAGGTTATCGTGCGCTGCGACCGGGTGATCGCGCGGATGGGTTCGGCCCCGCCACGCGCTTTTGTCGAAGCTTGCGGGATTGCATTTACCGGACCCGACCGGCTGGCGCTGCCAGCGCTTTCGCCCTCGTTCGAGACCTCGGTGCCCGGGATTCATGTGATCGGCGCGCTGGCCGGCTATCCGCTGATCAAGCATTGCATGAACCAGGGCTACGATGTGGTCGAGTTCATCAACGGCAACCGCGACCTGAAGCCCGCCGACGAGCCGATCCTTGCCGCGAAATTCGCTGCGCTTCCCGGTCAGCGCTCGGTCGATGAGTGGCTGAACCTGTTCGGCAGTCAGATCGAAGTGTTCCGCGAGGTCTCACCGCTCCAGCTGCGCGAGTTGATGCTCGATAGCACCGCGCGCTGTTTCGCTCCGGGCGAGGCGCTGTTCGTGCGCAATGATACCGGATCGTCGCTCTTCGCCTTGGCCGAGGGTTCAGTGCTGGTCGAGGTCGACAAAGACGATCCCGCCAAGGTCGTCCCGATCGCCCAAGGTGAAATCGTTGGCGAGGTCGGGCTGATCTCCGGGCGCCGGCGCGGGGCGACTGTGCGCGCCGACGGGCCAGTAGTCGCGGTCGAGCTGTCACGGACCGCAGCGCTCAAGCTGATCGCCACCGTGCCGGCGGCCGGGCGAGCCATTATGCGCGTGTCGATCGAGCGCCAGCTTCTCCAGTTGTTCGGCTCGGGCCTTACGCGCGAGGATGTCGCAGAAGTGGTCGAACTGGCCGAAGTGCAAACCATCAAGGCTGGCGAGGTTGTCCTCACCGAAGGCGAAACCGGGACCGACATCTACGTCATCCGGCGCGGCTCGATGATCGTTGAAAAGAGCATCGGCGGCAAACAAGTGTTCCTCAATTACCTGCCCGCCGGGAGTTACGTCGGTGAAATGGCGCTGCTTGACGGTACCCCGCGGGTTGCAACGGTTAAGGCAGCGGTCCGGTCCGAGGTGATCCGCCTGCCCGGTGAGGCCTTTGCTCGGCTACTGACGCGCAAACCCGAATTGCGCCGCAAGGCGCTGGCCGACATGGCGACACGGCGCGACATCAATGCCTTTATCGAAGGCCGCAAGGACCAGTTTTCCGGCTCGGTCGATATGTACTCCGAAACCGCCCAGTTCCTGGTCGACAATGGTCTGGGCGAAGCGACCGATGTGCTGCTGATCGACGAAACCCTGTGCATCGGCTGCGACAATTGCGAAAAGGCCTGCGCCGACAGCCATGATGGACTGACCCGGCTCGACCGCGAAGCCGGGCGGACATACGCCCATCTCCACGTGCCGACCTCGTGCCGTCACTGTGAACACCCGCACTGCATGGCCGACTGTCCGCCCAACGCGATCAAGCGCGGCCCCGATGGTGAGGTGGTGATCGATGACACCTGCATCGGTTGCGGCAATTGCCAGCGCAACTGCCCTTACGGTGTAATCCGGATGGACAGCGTCCCGCCGCCCAAGCCGCCGCTGCTCAGTTGGTTGCTGTTCGGGGCCGGTCCGGGGCCGGGCGAGCCGAGCTATGCGTGGCGCAAGAAGAACGCGCAGGGCACCGAGCAGCCCAAGAAGGCGATCAAGTGCGACATGTGCTCGGGGATTGAAGGTGGCCCGGCCTGCGTGCGCGCCTGCCCGACCGGCGCGGCGATCCGCGTCGCGCCCGAGGCCTTCCTTTCGGTCGCCCGGTTGGCGAAGGACGATTGAATGGCCAGCGCCCCGCGCCCGTCCCGACAAACTGCGCGCCAGCTTACGGCCGATCACGAGGGCTTCCTGCGTCACCGCAATTTCCGTTGGCTCAAGCACGCGGGCGCACTGTGCGTTGTCGCCATCCTTGCCTACACGCTGATCGATGTGTCGCCCCGCCCGAACGGCGGGACCTGGCTGGGGTACACGCTCGGCACCGTCGGGCTCGTGCTGATCGTCTGGCTCTCGCTGCTGGGCGTGCGCAAACGGACAATGACGCGCGGTGCCTGGTCGCTCAAGGCCTGGACCTCGGCCCACGTCTATCTTGGTCTCGCGCTGATCGTGATTGCCACGCTGCATACCGGCTTTGAATTCGGCTGGAACGTCCACACCCTGGGCTATGCGCTGATGCTGTTGGTGATCGCATCGGGCCTGTTCGGGGTCGTGGTCTATTCCGTGCTGCCCGCGGCGCTCAGCAATAATCGCGAGCAGATGACCCAGCCGCAGATGGTCGAAGCACTCAGCGCGGTCGACCGCCAGCTACAAAGCGCCGCGCAGCCGCTCGATCCGCACTGGGCCGGGCAGGTCCTCGCCGCGCTTGGGGAGGGAGCTTTTGCCGGCGGCCTGTGGAGCCGGCTTGCCGGAGGCAAGCACGGCAGTGCGACCCAGCAGGCGATCGCCGCGTTCGACCTTGCCAGCACAGAAGAAGCCGCCGATCCGGCACTGGTCCGGGTCGAAGCGCTGCTCCAGCGCCGTGCCGCGCAGCTCGCCCGGATGCGGCGGCACATGCGCCTCAAAGCGCTGCTTGAGGTTTGGCTCTACGTCCATGTCCCTGCAACCTTCGCTCTGATCGCCGCCTTAACCGCGCATGTGATCAGCGTGTTCTACTATTGGTAGGGGCGGGGCAGGGGCATGATCTTTCGGCTCAGAACCGTCGAGACCACCGCCCAGGGCCGCGAAATCGTGCGCGACCGCGACGTTACAGCGGAGCGGATCACCCTTGGCCGTTCGGCGGACAACACGCTGCACCTGCCCGATCTCGCGCTCGATCCGTACCACGCGGCAATCACGGCGAGCGGCGGCAGGATCGCCATCGAGGCCCTCGGGTCGCCGGACTTCACTCTCGATGGCCGGCAGGTCAGCGAGGGTACGATCGATCCGCAAGCCGGCGGCGAGCTGCGCTTTGGCAGCTATCGCATTGCAGTTTCCGAGGCCGAGGATGCAGCGGTTCTGCTCACGATCGGTCAGATCGCCGAGGCATCAGGCACTTCGGAGGAAAAGTCCGGTTTCTCGCTTGCCGGACGAATGCCGGGCAAGCGGGCAATGTCGTGGCTGCTTGCGCTGGCGATCCTCGCCGCCTTTCTTGTCCTGCCGATCGTCAGCCAGATGGCCCGCGATCCCGCCGCCAAACAGGGCGTGCTGGGCGACGCGGCGTGGAGTTCGGGTCCGCTTAGCCAGGCGCACCATCAGCTCGAAGGCAAATGCGAGGCCTGTCACGTCAAGCCGTTTGAAGCGGTGCGCGATACCGCTTGCCTGACCTGCCACAAGGATGTCCACGAGCATGCTGCGCCCACCCGACTGGCCAATGCCCGCGGGCCTGACGGCTTGGGCGATCGGTTGCAGTGGCAGATCGCGCATTTGTTTGGCAAACCCGGCCCCGGGGCCTGTTCGGATTGTCATTCCGAACACCAAGGCGCCGGGCGCATGCCGCCGCCGCAGCAAGCCTTTTGCGCCGACTGCCACGGCTCGCTCAAGGATCGCCTGCCCGACACCGCACTTGGCAACGCCGCCGATTTCGGCAAGGTGCATCCCGAATTCCGCCCCGCGCTGGCGCTGACTGCGGGCAGCGACAGGTTGACCCGGGTCTCGCTCGCCGAACATCCGCGCGAGGCGAACGGGCTGACCTTCACCCATGACCAGCACCTCGATCCGCGCGGCGGGGTGGCCCAGATGGCGCTGCGGCTTGGCATGGGGAGCGGCGGACTGGGCTGCGCCGCCTGTCACCACCCAACCGCCGACGGGGTCCGCTTCCTGCCGATCGACATGGAGCGTGACTGCGAGGGATGCCACAGCCTGGCCTATGACAAGGTCGGCGGTACCTTCCGGCGTCTGAAACACGGCGATACCGACCAGATGATCGCAGATCTCTCGGTCGCGCCGCGCGCGTCCAGTCCAATCGTGACCGGACGGCGGCGGCCCGGCGACTATGCCAATGGCGGAACCTATTTCGCCCGCTTCACGCCGCCGGGCGGGGGGATCGGATCGGTCGCGCAGGCCCTGTCGCGCGACGGAATCTGCGGCGAATGCCACACCCCGCGATTGGCCGGCGGGCGTTTCTCGGTGGTGCCGGTGACCCAGACCACGCGTTATTTCAATCACGGCTGGTTCAACCATGCGGCGCACAAGGAGGAAAAGTGCACCAGTTGCCACGCCGCGGATCGTTCCAACTTGGCGACCGACCTGCTGCTCCCCGATCTCAAATCGTGCCGCAGCTGTCATTTGGGCGAGGAAGCCCCGCGCGCCAAGGTTCCCTCGACCTGCGCAATGTGTCACGATTATCATCTCAAGCCGCTGGCTCCGCGCGGGGTCGAACCGCGACGAAAGCGATGACAGAGGGGCTGTGCCGATGCTGATCGCCCAGATTACCGATTGCCATATCGGCTTTTTCCGCAGCGACGTCGGCGGAGCCAATACGCGGCGATTGCGCGCCGCGCTCGACCGGCTGCGCGATGGCCCCAATCGCCCCGATCTGCTCCTGCTCTCGGGCGATCTCACCGAATTCGGCGATGCGGCGAGTTACGCACGGCTGGCGGCAATGCTGGCCGACCTGCCCTTCCCGGTTCACCTGATGGTCGGCAACCACGATGACCGCGATGCCCTGCGCGCGACCTTTCCGGGGACGCCATTGGACCGGGGCTTCGTGCAATATGTTCTGCCCCTGCTCGGTTTGCGCCTGATCGCGCTGGATACGCTCGAGCCGGGGCGCCACGGCGGCGCCTTCTGTGCTGAGCGGGCCAAGTGGCTGAACGACCAGTTTGATGCTGACCCGGCGACTCCGGTGGTGATCGCAATGCATCATCCGCCGCTCGCCTCCGGGCTCGACTGGCTCGACGGAGCTGAGGACGCGCCATGGATCGCCCGCTTCACCGAGGCAATCGCCGGACGCCCGCAAGTGCGCGCGATCCTTGCCGGACACCTGCACCGCACAATCCACGCCAGCGTTGCGGGCGTACCGCTGACGGTCTGCCCCTCAACCGCGCCGACTGTCGCGCTCAACCTGAACCCGATCGACCCCGAGCGGCCCGATGGCCGGGCGATGATCGTCGATGAACCCGCGGCATTTGGCTTGCACCGCTGGAACGGCGAACGGCTGATATCGCATTTCGAGAGCCTGTCCGCCGGGCATCCCTGGGCCGTGCTCGCCAGCTACGATGCGGGGATGCAGGAACTGGTGCGCCAGAACGTCCGCGAGCAGCGCGACTGATCTGCGATCCTCATCGCCCCGCGCGCCAGGCGCTCATTTCCCCATTGTCGTTGACTCTGTAGAGCAAGCCGCTCCGGTTCAGGAACAACCGCTCCATCTCGGGCCGGGTGAAGGGGCGGGAGCCAAGCCGGCCGAACACCGCGATCTGCCCGCCGGTTTCATCCACCGCGCGGTCGCGGTCGAGGCCCTTTGACATGGCAATGGCCGGAGAAGGGGTCTTCGCCCAAGCGATCAACTCGGGCATCGGCGCGGGCGAAAAGCCGTAGAAGTTGCGCTGGCTTTCCGGCGAGGTCAGCTGCAGCACTTTCATCCCGTTGCGGCCGTCGGCGACGTAAGCGATCAGCGAGGCATTGGTCGAGGCGACCACCACGTCCTCGGCATCGTTTAGCTGCCCGTCGAAAGTCACCTTCTGGTAGATTCGTGGGCTACGTGGACGCGTAACATCGACGATCACCAAGCCATCCGCCTTGGCCGCGACATAGGCATAAGTCCGTGCAACATAGACCCGCCGCGCATCGGCAAGCGGCACCGTCGCCTCGGGCACCGCCAGCGGTTTTCGCAAGTCAGTCACGTCGAACAACTTGAGCCCGTCGCGGTCGGTGACCCACAGGTAACGGAATTGCAGCGCAGAGGCGCGCGCGTCGACCAGTTCGCGCACCGCAGCGAGCCGGGGTTTGAGCGGATCGGACAGATCGACGACGACCAGACCCTTGGTGGCGGTGATGTAGGCCACCTCACCCGCCAGCACGATATGCCGCGCCCCGTTCAGCACGCCGTCGGGGTTCCAGGTCACCGCGCGGTGCAGCTTGTTGTTGCGGAATTCACCGTCGGAGAAAGTGTCCACATCGACCAGGATCAACCCTTCGACGCTGTCGGTGATGGCCGCGTAGTTGTAGATCGGCAGGAACGGCTGCTCCTGGTTGACGTCGCGCATCATCTGGGTGTTGCGTTCAGGCGCGATCGGCTGGTTGGTCGGCAGCGCCATGCAGGTCGCGTCAGCGGTATCGACCTGGGCATCGCCGGCAAACGGGGCCGAGATGATCGGATCGGCAAAACCCTTGTTGGCAATTGCCGCGACGTCATAGACGTGGAAGCCGCCCTTACCCTGCGCGACAAACATGTATTCGCCGCGCAGTTGCAGGCACCCGACCTTGTCCGGCGTGCCTTGCACGACGTTGCGGAACTGTTCGACCGGATGACTGTCCCCCCCGCCAAGCGAAGCGGTGGTCTTGCCGCGTGTCCAGTTCTTGAGCTCGCGGCTGTTCTGCTCAACGTGCATCCGATAATAATCGGGATAGGCGTAGCGTTGCAGGTAGGACCCGATCACCGCCTGCGGTTCGTCCCATTCGGTCACCCGCACCGCCTCGAGTCCGCCATCGAGCCCGGTCCAGGCATTGAGCCCGACGAAGTTGACGTAGTTGGTCCCGAGCAACAGCGTCTGTGCCATGATTGCATTGTTGTCCTCGTTCATGCTGACGTGGCAATCGCTGCAAGTCTTGGTCTCCTGCGTGCGGACAGTGTGCGCAAAATGCGGTGCGAAGGCCTGGCTTGAAAAGCCCGGCGAGCTGATTGGCGGTTGTTGGGCGTAGATGCGCTCGCGGCTGCTGTTGGTTGAAGACAGAATAAGCGCAGAAGACGATCTGACCGGCGACACCAGGCCGCCCTTGGTGGTCATGTGCTTGCCTAGTTGGAACATGTCGTCGCGCGCCACTTGCGGGTTGTAGGTCGCAAAATTGCGCGTTTCCTCCCCCTCGAAACGGTTCACCGAGCTTTTCCAGTTGGCCTCGATCGGCAAGTGGCATCCGCCGCAACTGGTGGTCCAGGCAAGGTGACACGAGAAGCAGGCGATCTTGTCGTCCTGGTGCGCACGATCTGCTTTGGGCACACCGGGTCCGAAGCCGAAACTGCCATCATCCGCCCCCGACCGGCTCATCAGCTTGGCGCGCGCCGACTTGTGGTTGAAATAGGGCGATGCCGGATCGACGCTGTCCTTGGTCAGATGCACCTGCCACGACAGGCCCGGATCGACGATCGAACGCTGGATCAGCACCCTTCGGCCAAACTCGTTGTTGACCCATTCAAACCGGCGCTGACCATCCGGGTTGCGGAGCAAGGCCAGATTGTTGCCTTTGGGCGGTGCGGCAGGCCCCGAGGTCAGCAGCTTGGGATAGGCTTCGGCGGTGCCGTGACAATCAGCGCAGCCGATCTCCACCGCATTTGCGACTTCGCCGTAGATCAGCCCGTTGCCATGGCTGTCCTGCGCAAAGTGGCAATCGGCGCATTGCATGCCCTTCTCGGCGTGGATGTCCATCAGGTGTACGGTCTTGCCCGGGTTGACCCCTGGTTGAACGAATTTCCCCTGCCCCTGGGTGCGCCATTTCTCGGGATCGTCGGGTGCGACAATATGCGCCTTGTCGGTCCCCCAAGTTGCCATCGAGCCTCCCGCATCGAGCAGGTTTCCGGCCCGGTCGCGCTTGAACACGCCACGGAAATTCCAGCCGTGGCTGTGATAGTCGGCAAATTGGGTATCCTTGAGACCGGCATTGAGATCGTAAACGTTGCGCAGAAAATCGAGATCGCCCCACAGGCCGCTTGCGGCTGCACCTTCGGGGTTGCGTTCGTTGATCGAGCGGATCGTCGCAGCATCCGGATAGCGCTGATGCTTGTACAGGCGCTCATAATCCGCATCGCTCATCCCCGGCGGGCGCGGACTACGGTTTTCGGGGCCTGGCCACATCGAGGACGCGTCGGCCTCATAATCCCACATCGTATAGCCAAGGAACGAATTCACGAACACGTTGGGCTGATGCATATGGCAACTCATGCACTGTGCAGTCGGGATCGCGCGGGTGAAGACGTGGCCGAGCGGATGCCCGGATTCCTTGTCCGAGCCGGCATCCGACGATCCATGATCACCTTTGAGCCGGCCGTGATTACCGGTCTTGCTGGTGATGGTCGGATCGACGGTCACGCTCTGTCCGTCGCGCCCAAATTGCGCATAGATCGAGCTGTGGCGCGGTTCACGGTCGTTGGCGTAGATCACATGGCAGCCCGAGCAGCCCGATCCGCGATAGTCGCCGGGCTGGTCGTTGGTCCCCATGAACCACATGAAAGGATCGTTGAGCCTGGTCTTGTGGATGTTGAGCACCGGGATGGCGACCCTGAGGCCGGTCCCGGGACCGCGGTTCGATTGTTTGAGATCCGGGCGTCCCGGTTCTTCCAGCCGCTGGATTGATCCAGTCGGATTGGGCAAGCCGACCTCGGCAAAGCCGGTGCCATTGTTGCGCCCCCCGTCCTCGAACACCCGGAACACGTCACCCGGGGGCACTACATTCCAGCGCGGCAAGGGATAGAGCGCAGCCAGCGCCCCGCGCGCCGCCTGACGCTTGCTCAGCGTTCCAGGCGCAACCACCTTGGCCGGCTTGCCGTCGCGGGTATAGGCTTCGCCGAAGACGTAGTTCTTGAGCGGGACGATCCCGTTGTTATAGGCCGCGCCGCCCCACAGCATCGCCCCGCTCGACATCAGCGAGCGCTCGGCCGCTTCGATTGTCGGTAAATGACACGCACCGCAAGCTTCGCGGGCGACTCGGTAATCGCCCGGATTGACGAACCGGATAAACTCCGGCGCCTCGCGATTGAGCAGTGAATAGCTGCGTTGCGGGTTGGCGGATGAAGGGAAATGCCAAGCCCCGGGATATTGCGGCAGCACATGCGCGCGGTCACGCATCGCGGTGTAGGTGGAGTCATCGCGCGGCAGCGAGGGATTTCCGAGAATGCTTGCATCGCCGCCATGGCAGTCGGTGCAGCCCAGTCGCACCGCGGGCGATACGTGCATGGTCGGGGCTTCGGTCTTGACGTGGCACGACTGGCAGCCATCGGTCTTGGCAGCTGCCTGCTGTTCGGTTTGCTTTGCCGGGGCCGGTGGAGCCGTCACCAGCGCGTAGTTACGGACAATCTGCTTCTCACCCTCACTGGCCCGGATGCCGGAGGAATGGAGCAAGACGGCCATGGCGCAGGTCAATGTGGCAAGAGCCAGCAGGGCGCGCTGTATCGGCATCAGAAGGAGAATACCGTGTTGAGCAGCACTGAATAGTACCTGTTGTGGCGCTGCGCATTGTCGAACAGATCCTGAAACCCGCTGCCGGGGAGCAGCGCCGCAGCTGAGAGTCGCACGACGATGTTCTGCGTCGCTTTGGGCCGCCAGATCGTCGAGAGCGACAGGTCCCAGCCGATATCTCTTGGAATGCTGCCCTCATTCCGCAGATCCTGCAGCGTTGCGGTGTTGGCGAACCAAAGATGATTTGCATTGACCGAGAGACGATAGGTCGGCCTCAGGTCGAAATCGCCGCCCAGCCCGACCAGCACCGTTCCGGGACTGTTGAAATTCGACTGGCCCTGTTCTTTGGACGAGCGCAGCGAATTGAGCACGCCATTGCGCCCGTTAAGCGCGACCGCCCGGCCGCCGCCGGCAAAGGGAATTGTCTGGCGAATCCAGTAAGAGGTGTCCGCCCCGGCAAAAACCGGGTTCTCGAACACTGCGTCGAAACCGCCTTCGGTGTTGTCACGCGGGCTACCGTCACCGCTGGCATAGAGTGCCGAGAGGCGGAAGCGTTTCCAGTCCTTGTCGTACGACAGCTCGCCTGCTGCAAACCCTGCCTGGATCTTGGCCCGGCTGCCGGTGAAGAAGCTGTTCCGATCCTGCCCCAGCGCGAGATAGGTCGATCCGGTAAAGCCGAAGCGGCCAATCCGGCCGTCGGTGTTGTAGCCGAGATAGACCACATCGTAATCGCGTCCGCGCAGCGTGCCCAGCAATGCGGGCCGCACCGGGAACCCGTTGTCGTCGACCTTGATCCGGCCACCTTCGCGATTGCGGTTGTAAATCACGGTCAGCTGGCTGGTCAGCGCGGGAAGCGGAAAATCCTGGCGATAGAGATTGGCAACGAACACCCAGTCATTGCGCGGGCGCTCGGTCACGTTGTTGAGCCCCGAATTGGTGTCCTTCTCCAGCCGCCAGAAAGCAGCGAGGTTGTATTGCCAGCGGTTGCCGTCGCGGTTGCCGAAGAAGCGCACACCAAGTTGATTATCGTTGAACAGAAAGCCGCGAAAATCGGACTGGAATGGCTGAATTCCAACCCGCACCGAATCGAAATCATAGCGCACCGAGACGTTGCGCAGGTGGTAGTCGACGAACAATTCCTGGAGGCCGACGAAGTGGTCGGCGCGGTGGCTCGGTTTCGAGGGATCGACCGACAGCACCCTCCGCTCAGGCACGTCGACGTAGTTGAAATTGAACCCCAGCGCGATCCGGTATTCGATTTCGGGCGGCTTGAATGCGGTGTTGCCCTTGGTCAGCGAAGCCCCGACCAGGAAAGTCTGCGAAAAGACATAGCTCGCACCCTTGCCGAACACATCGAGGCTACCGGGTCGCTCGGTGGTCTGGACGCCGACCGGGATCGGGAACGTGCGCGGCTCGAGCACCGTGTCCGAGACCAGACTAAGCGTCAGAAACCAGTCATCCCCCTTCAGAAATCCGGGCCGCTTGCCCTCGGACAAAGGCAGATCGCCCTTGAGCAGGTTCTGGTGAAAGGGATCACGCTTCGAATGGCAGACCTGACGCAGATTTGGATAGAGCCTGAGCAGCGACTGGTCGGCCCCCTTGGCCGGGCACAAGCCGGTCATGATCCGCCAACGATCGGGCACGGGAATCTGATCTGTCGGGAAAGCCTCGGGTGGAGGCGCTCGCACCGCGCCGGGGTTATCCTGCGAAACCGGCTCGGGCAAGCTGCGCTCGAAGCCCGGTCGGCGGCGGCCTTCGATCACCTGAGGGTCGACTTCCGGCGGACTTGCAACGTCGGAATCGGCGACAGGTGGCGACGGTGGAGGGGGCGGTCCCGGATTCGCCGCCTGGGCCAGCAGCAGCGGCAGCAAAAGCGCGCCCGCCCCCATTACAAGCCTTGGCAGACATTCTGCGCGTCGCTGCCGATAAACGGCGCGAAGGGACAGCTGACATAGCGCAGCCGCGCCGACGCGCCGCCACCAAGGTCGAAGACAAGCGTATCGGCGCGAACCGCTGCAGGCGCATTGCCGAGCGTGCCCAATGCGGTGGCAGCGTTGTTCAGCCCCAGGAACGCAATCATGTCATCCTGATCGATACCGTCTCCCGAAACCCCAATCGCCCCGATCAGCTTGTTCCCTCGATAGACTGGCACTCCGCCGGCAAAGATCTGTATTCCGTTCTGCAAGCGATTTTGGCCGGGCGTTGCATCGGGAATGAAGCTGCACCGTGCCGGGGTATCGATGCCGCTCGCACCGGCGACATAGTTCAGGTGCTGGCCCAGGTTGGACAGCACCAGCGCGGATTGCAGCCCGGTCGAGAACGGGCTCCACTTCGCAATCGGGCGCGACAGGGGTCCGTTGGGACGCGCGACCTCGCCATCGGGAAAATACGGCCGTGACAGGTTACCCATCGCGCGGGCAGACAGCGCCAACTGCCCGGTAAGCGCGGCCGGATCGGCGAAGAAGCTGCGCATCGCAGGAACGAAGCTGCGCACATCGGGGCTGGGATCGGCCAGCAGCTGCGCGGCGGCGTTGGGATTGGTGAAGAAGGCCGCCGTGCGCGCCTTCTGCAACGACACGTCGATTCCAAACACGGGTGCATCGGGTGAGCGGACCAGCCCCAATGGCACACCGCGTGTGTCGACGAGCGCAATGGTCACTTGCGCCCGGCTGTCGAGCGGCTGCCGGATCTGGGCTCGGGCATGGGCCATCGTGCTGAATGCCTGCTCGAGAATGCGTTGCGATTCGAGTGCACTGATCGGCGTGCCGACTTCGGCGCCGTCACTGCCCGCGCGCAGCGGAAAGCGGTTGATGCCCGAGCCGTCGCTCAGGACGAACGCATCGCCGGTGGTAAACTCGGCAGCGGTCGCCGGGCGCACCCCGGATGCTTCGCTGCCATATGCTGCGCCAGACAGGACCGCCGCGACAGGGTAATAGCCGGTCACCGGGGTCAACCCACCCAATGCCGGAACGGTAGCGGCATAGGTCGCCCCGGCCAGATTGGTCAGGTTGGCATAATCGGTGTCGGTATAACGCAGCAAAGTGCCGTCGACCGAAATCCGGTTCGCGCGCACATCGACTGGCGCTTCAAACCCGACGGTGCCGGCCAGACCACTGCGCTCGTCGGTGTCGCTGTCGACATCGAGCACATTCGGGTCAAAGCCATAAACTCCATCGCCCGAAACGCCGACCCCGCCGACGACCACCCCGTTCTTGTACAGCGGGAAGCCGCCTGGATCGGCCGAAAGCCCCAGCGGCGAGCGCTTTGGTCCGATCATGTTGGCCGGACCGGGTGCCAGCCTCGCGGCGAGGTCGGAACAGGGCAATTGGCTGAATTGTACCCCGAACAACGGGCCGCTCTCCAGCCCGACGGTCGAGGGTGCAGGCGGAAAGCGCTGCTGCACGATCATGCTTGCGGTGCGCGTGGAAAAAGCGTTGCCGCTGCTCGAAAGGTAAGCCCCGGTGATCGCCTTGGCGATCGCGGCGGCTTCGGCCGGCACGTTCAGGCCCTGGATGTCCTGCTGTGAACCATCCATCGCTTTCGGTATCGCGGCGAGAGCAGGAGCACCCGTCATACGCAGCATGGCGAGCACATTGCCGACCCGGTCAGTTACCGCGATCACTGCCGGACGGTTGTCCGCATGCGCCTGCGCAGCGGCCTCAGCCAAGACCTTTTGCACGTCCGCAACCGAAAGCGATTCCGCAGCCGGAGCGGTATAGAATGATCCCGCCGTCGGGGGCGGAGATGGAGAAGGAGTCGGGGTAACACCGCCGCCCCCGCCCGAGCCGCCGCTGGCCCCTCCACCGCCGCCACAAGCAGCAAGGTTGAGCAAGGCAATCCAGCCCAGAATCTGCGCCGCAAGCTTCTTCATCGCAGCGCACCGATCGCATTGACAGCTTGCCGCAGCGCTGCCCGAAAAGCACCCGGATCATATTCTGCAGGACTCGCTACGGCGGCGTAGGCACGGTTGATGCTGGCGCGAATCCCGGCTGCGGCGCCGACCGTGACCCGGCCCTCGCGGACCAGCAGGTTGAGCAGCGTATCAACTGCCATCACCGACTGGGCCGACCCGGCGTAGTCGGTGAAGCGAACCGAGATTGCCCGCCCCCCGATCGCTGCGATGACCTGGAAAGCAGTATCGCTACCGCCCGGCCCGCGCGCAACCGCGTCTCCGAGCGCACTTGCCGCTGCAACCAGCCGGCCCGCTGCAGCCACCGCCTCCGGGCGCCCTTTTTCCATCGCGGCGTGGAAATTGCGGGCGGCTGCATCGAACTGCGCGGCTTCGCGCGGCGCCAGAACCTGGGCCACGGCCGAGAGCATGATGATGTTCTCATCGTTGAAAGGCGGTTGACCGAATGGGATCGGCCGAGCCGGATTTGTCTCAAACGTCCGCGCCCGCTGCGGATTGTCGTCGATCCCGCGATGGCAGCTGTGGCAATCGTAAAAGGTGAATTCCGGGAATATCCCGTTGCTGGCCAGGTCTGACTGCCGAAACAAGCTGAGCGAGCGCTGTACTGCCTCGGCCTGTCCCACCGCCCACAGCCGGACGCTGTCGTTCGAGGGCTTACGCGCGGTGTAGTCGGCGTCCACGTCCCAATGCTGTTGCAGCGAGGAGAACAGGTCGAGTTCGAACGAAAGCCGGGGATGTCCCGCTGCCATCATCGCATGCGTTACGAACTGGCCAGGCTTGCCGCTGCCCAAATGGCAATCGAGACAAACCGCAGCGCGCACCTTGGGGTTGTCGAGCGCGCTCATGCCGCCAGCCACGTTGCCAGCATGGCTCGCCCCAACCGCATAGTGACTGGCAATCCAGCCCGATGCCGGGCCGTGGCAGCCTTCGCAGCCCACCCCGTCGGAAATCAGGAAGCGGTCGCCGCGCGCGCCTGCCGGGGTGGCATGGCAACCGAGGCAAGCCGCCGCCGAGCCGGCCCGGCCAAGCCCCAGAGTGCTTGCGATCCGTTCACCGCGCAGCGATACAAGCGCCGCGTAGGTACGGCTGTGTGCGCCGCCCCGCGACGCGGGTTCCTGCCACAACCTGAGTTCATCCTGGCGGACAACCTTGCCATCACCATCAGCACGGCCGTGGCAGGTCGAACCGGCGCAGTTGGCGACGCCTTCATAGCGGCCGGAAGCGAGGGCTGCTCCAGTTGCCGCGCCGGCAAGCGCAGCCATGCCAAGCAGCGCAGCCAGCCTGCGACGAACGGCAGTTCCGAAAGTCGGCATGTTGCCCTCCAACCGGTCGCCAGTCTGGCATGCCGGGCCGGTCGGAGCAAGCATGTCGTCGCGGCTTTGCCCCGTTGCCACCCTGCCCGGTGCAGCCCATAGTCACTTGCGATGGGCACAGGTTTGCGAATGATGATACGCCGCCTGCCGGGCGGGCGCTGGCTAGCGCTGGCAGCCGTATTTGCACTGCTGGCATTCGCCGATTACGGCAGGATCGATGCGACCCGGATCATCGACCAGCGCGGTGGAGATCTGCTGCTGGCACTTAACGCGCAGCGCAGGCCGCAGTCCGACCAGGTCGTGATCGTCGATATCGATCAGAAATCGCTCGAAGACATGAATGACGATGCCGGTTCCTGGCCCTGGCCGCGCTCGGTTCATGGCGAATTGATCGAGCACATTGCAGCGCAAAAACCGCAGGCCATCGTGTTCGATATATTGTTCAACGAACCTGACGTGTTCCGGCCCGAACACGATGCCGCGTTCGCCGCTGCGGTGGCGCAGCATCCCAACGTCTGGCTGGCGATGACGCTCAATTCAAACGGTACTGGCGCGGTGGTTAGCGATCTGCCGCCGGCGGTCGGGGCTCGGCCGATTGGAAATCCGAGACCCGGTACCCGGTTACCGATCATGCTGCCGCTGGTGGTTGCGCAATATCCCGAAGCGATGCGCGGCGGGCTGATCAATTTTACCCCTGACAGCGATGGAACCGCGCGGCACCATCAGCTCCAAACCGATCGCGACGGCTGGCGCTTTCCCTCGCTGGCTGCACGCGTGACCGCTGATGCTGGACGCTCGCTGCCCGATACCAGCCAGGTCATGCTCAACTGGCGCAGCGGGTGGCGGCACTTGTCCTACTCAAACGTCTACCTCGACAGTCTGCGGCGCCAATCGCAGCGACCAATGGACGAGTTCAAAGGCAAGATCGTGGTGATCGGCACCGCCGCACCAGGCCTGACCGATTTTCGCGTGGCCCCGCTCGGAAGCACTTACCCGGGGGTCGAGATCCTCGCCACTGCGCTTGACAACCTAGCCCGAGGCGACTGGCTGCGCGAGGTACGGCGGCCAGGCATGCTGCCCCTGGCCCTTGGGTTGATCGGCTTGTTGGCGCTGGGCTTTACCCGCAACGTCAGCCCGCAACGCCTGTTGTTGGCGATGATCGCGATAACACTTGCTGCCATCGCAACGACCTGGCTGATCCTTGTTAGTGGCACGTTCGTGCCAGTATTTGGCGCTTTGGCATTTGGCTGGGTCTATTACCTGGTCGCAAGCGGTCTTGCCTACCTCGACGAGCGCGCCCGACGGCTCCGGACCGCCAGCCTGTTTACCCGCTTCCTCGATGCGCGCGTGGTTGCCGAGTTGATCGACAAGGGTGAGATCGACTTCCGGCAGCAGGCCCAGTCCCGCGAGATTTCGGTGCTGTTCTCGGACATCCGAGGGTTCACCGCATTGTCCGAAGTGTCCGCGCCGGAAGCCGTAGTTGCGATGCTCAATGACTATTTCTCACGGCAGGTGGGGGTGATCTTCGCGCATGGCGGGACGCTCGACAAATTCATCGGCGATGCGATCATGGCGTTCTGGGGCGCGCCTGCTGCGCAAGAAGATCACGCCGCCCGGGCAATTGCCGCCGCGCTGGAAATGTCGGAGACGCTGGAAGGGCTGCGCGCACAGCTTGGCGGCATCGGTGCCGATCTCGAAATCGGCATCGGAATCCACTCGGGCGGCGCAGTTGTCGGGCTGATCGGATCGAAGGACCGGCTCGACTACACCGCAATCGGCGACACGGTAAACCTCGCCAGCCGGGTCGAGAGTACGACCAAGGGAATCGCCCGGGTACTGATTACCGAAGCGACCCGCGCTGCGGCCGGCGATATGTTCGAATACCGCGACTGCGGCGTACACCGGGTCAAGGGCCGCGCGGAAGGCGTTCGCCTATTTGAACCCTTCCGCAAAGCTGTTACGCTCTGACCACAGATCGGAGTGTGGAGGTTATGCGAAGCACACGCGTCATCCTCATCGCCGCGATTGCCCTGCTGTCCTGGACTGCGGCCCGGGCCAACGAACGCGGCGTGGTGATCCGTGCAGGCGATCTGTTTGCCGAACCCTTCGTCGATGCAGCCAAGATCGGTCCGCTCGCCAGCAATCAACCGGTGACGATTATCGAGCGCAAAGGGGGCTGGCTGGCGGTCGAAGTCGCTGGTCGGCGCGGTTGGGTGCGGATGCTCAATGTCCGACTGGAAGCGCCGGCAAGACCGGCAGCCAACACAGCTGCGCTGCGCACCGGTAGCACAGGGCGCACGGTAGCGACCGGGGTAAAGGGTCTTGACGAAATCGACATTCGCAATGCCTCGGTCGATCGTGACCAGCTGGCGCAGCTTGGCCAGCTGGCTGTAAGCAGCGACGACGCGCGCCGTCGCGCCGTTCTGGACAACCTCAAGGAAGCCAAGGTCGACTATCTGAAACCGGGGAAGGTCAAGTGATGCGCGCGCCCCACCCACTTTGGACCTTGGCGGTCATCTGCGCCTTGGTATCGACTTCGGCTTCGGCCCAGTTCGGTCCGCTGGGCAGCATTCTGGGCAAAGCTCGGTCGGCTCAGAAAATCGGCGAAGGACTGCGTAACATCAACGAACAGGAAGAGATCAAGATCGGCGGCGATCTGGCCGGAATGCTGCTTGGGGCCGCGCCGTTGCTCAAAGATCCGGCCAAGCAGCACTATCTCAACACGCTCGGCGGATGGCTGGCGCAGCACAGCGAGCGGCCCGGATTGCCATGGAAGTTCGGCATCGTCGACAGCAATGATTTCAATGCATTTTCAACCCCGGGTGGCCACATCCTGATCACCCGCGGACTGTTCGATCGCATGCGCAACGAGAGCGAGCTGGCCGGAGTTCTGGCGCATGAGATCGCGCATGTCGTGCGCAAGCACCACCTCCAGGCGCTCCAGAAAGGTTTGCGCGAACAGTCGCTGAACGAAATGCGAAATTATTTCTCCGTTTCGACTGGAAGCGGGCTTGGCGACCGGTTCGCGAGCGCCATGCTTAGCGCCGGCAAGGATATGTATATCCGCGGCCTCGACCGGGACGATGAATACGAAGCCGACCGGATGGGCGTGGTGATCGCAGCCCGGTCGGGCTTTTCGCCTTACGGGCTGGTCGGCGTGCTCCAGACCCTGACCGCGACCACCGACGAGAAGGGCTATGGACTGCACAACCGGACCCATCCGCTGCCGCTCGACCGGCTGGCGCATCTGGATGCGGCAATGGGTACGCGGTTTGACAGCATGCAAGGTCTGGTCGACGATGTGCCGAGCTTCGTAACCCTGCGCAATCCGCCGCCGATCGCGGCCCCGCCGGCACGAACGGCCAAGCCGAAGCGGCCCAAGCGTCCATGATAAAATGGGGCAGGAAACGCCTAGATAGCCGAGCGCCGGTGCTTGCCGGGGTTGTGCTGGTCGTTCTGGTGGCGGCGCTGCACTTTCTTGGCCTGACCACGCTCGATCGGATCGGGTTGCTGCTGTTCGATAGCTATCAACGGGCCGCGCCGCGCGCCTATGAGGATGCCCCAGTAGCCGTTGTCGATATTGACGACGAAAGCATTCGCCGGCTCGGCCAATGGCCCTGGCCGCGCTCGGACATCGCCAAGCTGACCGATCGGTTGGGGCAAGCCGGGGCTTCGGTGGTGGCTTTCGACGTCGTGTTCTCAGAGCCTGACCGTACCTCTCCAGCGCGCATCGCCGATCAGGTGGCGCGCGGCGGTGCCGACAGCGCAACGCTCGCTGCGCTGCGCCGCTTGCCCGATCATGACGCCGAACTGGCCCGCAGCATCGCTGCCACTCCGGTCGTGCTGGGCTATTTTCTGGTCAACGACCGGGCCGGGCCGCAAGTCACCGCCAAGGCGGGATTTGCGATCGGCGGATCGCCTCCCGGCGAAGTGGTGCCAACGTTCCGCAGCGGAATCCAGTCGCTGCCGGTGCTGAGCGCGGACGCTGCGGGCAGCGGGTCGGTCAGCCTTGCCGCAGACAGCGACGGTATCCTCAGGACTGTGCCGTTGCTCGCGCGACAGGGCGACCAGCTGTTGCCCTCGCTAGCGCTCGAAGCGCTGCGGGTAGCGCAGGGAGCGGGGTCGATCATGGTCAGGACCAGCGATGGCAGCGGCGAGATCGGCGGCACGCCCGGCCGGATCGTGGCGATCAAGGTCGGCCAGTTCGAAATTCCCACGTCTGATGCGGGCGGGCTGTGGCTGCATTATACCCCGCCGGTGCCGTCCCGGACCATCCCGGCGTGGCAGGTCCTCGACGGTACGCTTCCACCTGCGGAGCTTGAGACAGCGGTTGCAGGGAAGATCGTCTTTGTCGGAGCCGGGGCGATCGGTCTGCGCGATCTGATCTCGACCCCGCTGCGCGATCACGAGCTTGGCGTCATGGCGCATGCCCAGGCCGCCGAGCAGGTAATCCTCGGGCAATTCCTGCAACGGCCCGACTGGGCGCTCGGCCTCGAACGGGTATTGATTCTGGTACTGGGACTGGGGCTGGCGCTAATTTTGCCCCGGCTTGGCGCGGCTCGCGGGGCGCTGGTGGTCTTCGGGGCGGTCGGGCTGGTCGGTGCCGGAAGCTGGCTGGCCTTTACCCAGCGGGGCTTTCTCCTCGATCCGACTTATCCGGTGCTTGGCCTGGTGCTGGTCTACAGCGCCCAGACCGTGCTGGTGTTCTACCGCGAAGAGCGCCGCCGCGCCTATATCCACAGTGCGTTCGATCGTTTTCTCTCGCCCGAAATGGTCCGGCGGATCGCCGCCGATCCCGACAGGCTCGAATTGGGCGGCGAAGAGCGCGAGATGACGGTCTTGTTCTGTGATGTGCGCAACTTCTCGGGAATCTCCGAGCATTTAGCCCCCAAGCAGGTGATCGGCTTCCTGATCGCGCTGCTGACCCCGCTGTGCGACGTCCTGCTGGCGCGCAAGGCAACGATCGACAAGTTCATCGGCGATGCGATCGTGGCGTTCTGGAACGCCCCGCTCGACGACCCCGACCAGCACCGCAACGCCGCCCGCGCGGCCTTGGAAATGGTGCGCAAACTCGGTGCGCTCAATGCCGGGGAAGGACGCGATCCCGACGCGGCCTGGCCCGGGCCGGTGCGGATCGGGATCGGGCTCAATTGCGGACTATGCTGCGTGGGCAACATGGGCTCGGCGCAGCGCCTGTCCTATTCGCTGATCGGCGACACGGTCAATCTCAGCTCGCGGATCGAAGGCCTGACAAAATTTTACGGGGTATCGATCGCGATCGGCAAAGCGCTGCACGATAACCTGGCGGGATTTGCGACCCTTGAAATGGACCTGGTCCGCGTGGTCGGTCGCGACGCTCCCGAGCGGGTCTTCGTTTTGCTTGGCGAGGAAGAATTGGCTGATTCGCCCGAGTTCGCCGATTTGCGCGAGCGGCACAATACAATGCTGGCGGCCTATCGGGCTTCCCAATGGGATGATGCGCGCGCCCAACTGTCCTTTCTCACTGACCACGCCGGGCAATTCGGGCTCAGCCAGCTCTACTCGCTGTACGAAACAAGAATCGCGGCGCTGATCGCCGAACCTCCGCCGGCCGGTTGGGATGGAATCTACGAAGCGCGCGAAAAGTAGGCCGCAGCCCTATGGCTTGACCGGCACTCCGGGCTGATCATTGGGTCCGGGCGCGCTGCCGCCGGTGTTTCTCTTGCCCTTGCCGTTGATTACTCCGGGCAATACCCTCAGCGCCCCGCCCAACAACGCCTTACCCAGACCACCGCCGCCTTGATCAGGGAAAACCTGATCATGAAGACCCGATAGGCCACCCGGCGAAATGCGAAACGGACCTATCGGCGCGGCCCCTGCCCGGGGCACATAGACGGCCTGCATCGGTTCGGTCAGTTCAACAGTGACCCCGCCCGAAGTGACCGAGGCAGACCCAATTTCAGCCCCGGGCTCAGTTCCCGGACCCGGTCCGCGCAAGACCACCAGAGTCGCGGTTTTCTTATCAGCATCTGCCTCGCGGACTGCTCTATTTTCGTTTTTCGCAATATCGCGAGCGCCCTCCCCGACCACTCCTTCAAGGATCGTTCCGCGGATTCCGATTGTTGCAATTGGCGAGGATATCGTTGCGCTATTGCCGCGATTGGGCTGCCCGGACATGAAGCGGAATGAACCGCGCAGCACAGACGCGCCCGAAGTCCGCCCGCGCGACGGATCATAGACGAAGCGGTCAATCCGCAGCACGGAGTTGGGGCCGATCGTGAAAGTCGATCGATCGAGTAGCAACACTTGCAGTCGGCCGTTCTTGCCGGTTTGAATCAGGTCAGCCAAGGCGATTCGTTGGCGGACTGAAATGGCTTTGGGCTTGGGCGATTGGGCGTTGCTCAGCTTGACTTGACCAACCACCGCAGCAGCAATGCCGATTTGCGCCGCACTGCTTTGAGCATTGGCGATGCCCCAGCTCAACATTGTCGACGCAGCGCCAAGAGCAAGCAAGCCCCGCTTCAAATATCGGGTGCTGGTCTTTTTTTCCGGCATTTTCATTTTGTGGTTCCTCGCGGCGACGCTGCGGGTGCCGCACACACAGCTCGCGCGGCAGCCCATTCCGGCTTTTTGAAATCCTTGGACTTCAACCTGCCGAATTCGGCAGCCGCACCTTCCTGATCGTCGATCCGGCACAGGATGCTGGCATGGAGCAATTGGGCCGGTTTGTTAGCGGGATCGGTGAGCAGAACGCGTTCGAGAGTTGCCAGTGCATCGAGCAACGCACCCGATCCCGCTTGCGATCGGGCGAGCGCCAGTCCGTCTGCGGGCTTGGCGCTGGCCAACACCAATTGATCAAGCGCTTCCAAGGACTGTGCGACGGCGGGTTGCAGCAGGACCGTCGATACCGCCATGAATCCGAATACCGCTGAAACCACCCTGAATGCATTGCTTGTCATGATCCCGGCATCCTCTCGCTGACCATATTGAGCACTGAATACATACCACTTGGAGAGTCATCCAGCAATCGAACTCACCACTGCGGACGAAAGACAAATTGGGCCGTGGCTGGCGCTCTGGTCATCGACGCCACAAAGCTGGGTCTGCTCCTGCTTCGCTTATTGACCGGTCGCAACACCGCGTATGTTGCCGTGTCCGGACAGGCAGGTTTTGGAGTGAAAGCCTGCTTAGCTGCCACTCAATCTACCCAGGTGCCCTAGTCAGCTGCGCCTTTTAGGGGCCAGTTAAGAATGTCAGCCCCCTTCCGCCGCTGATCGAGACAGTCCGACCACCATTGCGCCATTTCGACGCGCTCTTTCCAATGCGCGCCCCCGGGTGATAAGCCGCGCGCACTTTGTCAGTGTCGCCATGGGCAAGGGCGCGTTCTATTGCGTCCGGATTCCACTTGCCACTTTCGTTGAGCAGCGTCGACGCCATTGCACAGAAGCCGTGGGCGGTCATTTCGTCGGTCGCATGGCCCAGGCGGCGCAGCCCCGCGTTGATCGTGTTGTTGCTCATGGGGCGTCGGCGGGTGCGGACGGAGGGGAAGACATAACCGCTCGGACCGGTCAGCGGCTGCACGCTCTTTAGGATCACAATGGCCTGGCGCGAGAGCGGAACGAGGTGTTCCTTGCGCATCTTGGTCTTGGTCGCCGGGATCGTCCACAGCGCCCCAGCCAGATCTATTTCGGACCATTCCGCGTGCCGCAGTTCACCGGGCCGGACGAACACAGGTAGGGCGAGCTGCATCGTGAATTTGGTGATTGGTTGTCCATCACCGCACTACTCGATGAATCGTGCGCCGATA
Source organism: Novosphingobium sp. (assembly GCA_031422595.1). Classification (GTDB taxonomy): domain Bacteria; phylum Pseudomonadota; class Alphaproteobacteria; order Sphingomonadales; family Sphingomonadaceae; genus Novosphingobium. The sequence goes on from JANPMA010000299.1 coordinate 41,169, forward strand.
ACTATGCGCAACAGTGATCAGCACACCGTCCTCTGAGGTGATCAGGTAAGCACTTCGTAGTCTTTCGCATGCCTTGAAAATCGCGAGCCCATGATCACTACGAATGTCGGCCAAGGCGTTCTTGGTGAAAATCAGGCTGTCGATACCGCGATGGGAAGTGCGCCGTTCGCCGCAATGGAACAGCGCCATAACCACGGTCTCGTCAAGACCTCGCTGCTGGATTCTTTGATTGAAATGCTTGGTGCGGATTGTGCCATTCATGGGGATGACCTCCTTGATGGCTCCCCATGGTAGTCACAAAAAACATTAGGTCAAAAGCACTCGATGCCACCTGAACAGAGCAGAAGAACCGTCTTCGGCGGAAACGGTCAGGTTGCCTGACCGCTGCGAGAGACCAGGTCGATCGTGGCAGCTGATACAGTTCATCAAGCCGTTGTTCCCCACCTTTGTAGCCCACTGTCGAGGACGATTTCCCGAACGATTTGAAAGCGTTGTTAGGTCACTGACTGAGCAATCGTGACCCGCTTCTGTGCCCCAAACGGGCGAATCCACTTGGCTTGTCGCAGATTCTTCTGGCTTTTCTGGGTGTTGGGAAGGGCTGGAGCGGGTGAAGGGAATCGAACCCTCGTATTCAGCTTGGGAAGCTGCTGCTCTACCATTGAGCTACACCCGCTCGGGCGGCTGCGCCCTTGCCATGGGCGCGGCTGGCGGTCAACTGAGTCGGCGAAGGGAGAACCCGGGTCGCGTCCTTTGGGAAGCGCGTGCCTAATTGGCGCCTGCTAGAGCCGCACCCGCGCGCTTTGGCCGTCGTCGATCCGGATCGTTGCGCCGGTGACGCATTCGCTGGCCGGGGCGACCAGGTAGAGCAGGGTCGAATCCATCTGTTCGGGCACCGGCACGCGCTTGCGGGGCAAGTGCGGGGCAGGATCGCCGCCCATCCGCGCGAACATCCCGTCGGTCATTTCCGAGACGAACATGCCCGGCGCGATCGCGTTGACGTTGATCCCGTAGTGCGCCCACTCGACGCTGAGCGCCTCGGTCATCCGGGCGATCGCGGTCTTGGTAACGGCATAGAGCGCCGCCCCGCCGCCATCATAGCGGAAATGCGCGACCGAGCTGATGTTGACGATCCGCCCGGGTTTGCCCGCTGCGATCAGCCGCCGCGCAACTTCGCAGGCGAGGATCCACGGGCCCCGCAGGTTGACCCCCAGCACCTGGTCGATCAGTTCGGTGCTCATCTTGTGGGCGCGCTGGGCGTCGGGCATCCCGGCGTTGTTGACCAGGACATCGATCGTGCCGAAGGCCTGCTCGCCGGCCTCGACCGCAGCGACCAGGCTGTCAGCATCGGTCGCGTCCATCTGCACCGCGACTGCCCGGCCGCCCTGCGCGCGGATCTTTTCGGCCAATGCCTCAAGCCGGTCGAGCCGCCGCGCAGCCAAGACCACCGAAGCACCCTGGCTGGCCAGCACTTCGGCGAACCGCGCGCCGAGCCCCGAGGAAGCGCCGGTGACCAGCGCGACCCGGCCGGTCAGGTCGGTCGAATTGTAAGGCAGGGGGTAGTCGCTCATGGCATGTCTCCAGTTGCCGCCTCGACCACGTCGCGCAGGCGGTCCTTGCCGAACCACATCTGGTCGCCAAGGAAGAAGGCTGGAACTCCGAACGCCCCGCGCGCCACGGCATCTTCGGTGTTGGAAACCAGCTTGGCCTTGACCTCGGGGTCCTGCGCCGCTGCGCCCAGCGCCGCGGCATTGAGCCCGGCTGAGGCCACCGCTTCGGCCCAGACCTTGGGATCGTCGAGCTTCAACCCCTGCTCCCATAGGCCGACCATCATCGCTTCGATGTAGGCCTCGGCGCAGCCCTGCTGCTCGGCGGCGATCGCGCCGCGCATTGCCAGCAGGGTGTTGACCGGGAAATGCGGGTTCATCCTGAAATTATTGATGTCATGCCGGGCCATGAACCGGCGCATCTCAAGCATATCGTAGTCGCGCTTGGCCGCGATGTGGCCATAGGCCTGCATCGGGCTCTGGTTGCCGGTGGCCTTGAAGATTCCGCCGAGCAGCACCGGGACATAGCGGGGTTCAACCTCGCCCATGTCTTCGAGCGCACGGTGCACCAGATAGGCGTTTGGGCTGCCGAAGTCGTATAGAAATTCGATCTCGCGGGCCATCACCATGTCTCTCCGTATGGCCTGATCACCTGTTCGAAAGTCCAGGCGCTCTTGGGCTGGTTGTAGAGCGCCCAATAGGCCTCGGCCACGGCCTCGGGCGGCATCAAGAGGTCGGGCTGCATGGCCAGCGCCTCGGCCCCGATCCGTTCGGTCACCCGCGCGCGGACCCATTCGGTATCGACCCCGGCGTCGATCACCAGATGCACGACGTGGATTCCCTTGGGCCACAGCTCGCGCGCGGCGCTTTCGGCGGTGAGGCGCAGGCCCGCTTTGGCGGCGGCAAAGGCGGCATAGCCCGGATTGCCGCGCAAGCCGGCGGTGGCGCCGGTGACAAAGATCTTGCCTGCCGCGCGCGGCAGCATCAGCCGGGCGGCTTCGCGCAGGGTGGTGAATCCGGCGAAGCAGGCCATTTCCCAGACCTTGCGGAACACCCGGTCGGTGGTTTCGAGCAGCGGGAACTGCACATTGGCGCCGACGTTGAACACCACCAGCGCGAGCGGGGCAATTGCCTCTGCTTCGGCCAGGAACGCGGCGACATCGTCGGGCTCGCGGGCATCGAGGCTGCGGCCGGTGACCTTGCCGCCCAGCAGCGCGGCCAGCTTGTCGCCATTGCGGCGCCCGGCGTGGACCGCAAAGCCCTCGGCTGCGAACTTGCGAACAATGCCTGCGCCAATGAAATCGCCCGCGCCCAGCACCGCGACTGATTGCACCGGCGCGGTCACTTGCGGTCCAGCGGGATCACCGCGACAGTAAGGCGCGAAATGCAGACCAGCTTGTCGGCCCCGTCCTCGATCCGGATTGTCCAGACCTGGGTGGTACGGCCCAGCGATTCGGGCCGGGCGGTGGCATAGACGAAGCCATCATAGGCCGGGCGGATGTGGTTGGCGTTGATTTCCATTCCCACCGCGACATGCTGTTCGCGATCGATGCAGAAACTGGCGGCGACCGAGCCGATGGTTTCGGCGAGCGCCACAGAGGCCCCGCCGTGGAGCCGCTTGAACGGCTGCTGGGTGCGGTGATCGACCGGCATCCGCGCGCGGATCCAGTCATCGCCGCAATCGACGAATTCGATCCCGAGATGGCCGGGCAGGGCATTTTCGCCCAGCGCGGTCATCGGTTCCAGAGGCGGGCGCTGGCCGCCCCACCAGATTGATGCGTTGCTCATTGCAACGCAGACTGGCGCAGGCGGACGTCGGTGTAAACCGTTGCTAGGCCGGCTCCGCCACCTTCTTGCCGGCGCGGACCCCGTCGTAGAGGAATTCGCTGCCTTCCAGATCGGTCGCCGGGATCTGGTCGCGTTCGGCCCAGTAGTCCTGGTTGTGGCGCCATTCGGGCTTGTCGCCGCGCTGGGGCAGGTCCTTGAGCCCGCGCATCAGGTAGCTTGGATTGAAGTTGTCGTTTTCGATCCAGTCGCCCAGCGGCATGTTGTGATCCTCGTCGCGCAAGGCGACATCCACCCGCTTGGCATGCTTTTGGTCCATGTGGTTGAGCAGGTTGCAGACGAAATCGCCAAGCATATCGACGCGCAGGGTCCAGCTCGCCCGGAAATAGCCCATCACCCAGACCATATTGGGCACCCCGGTGAACATCATCCCGCGGTAGTTGACGGTTTGATGCCAATCGACCGGCTTGCCATCGACCTCGAACGGGATCCCGCCCATCATCAGCAGGTTGAAGCCCGTCGCGGCGACAATGATGTCGGCTTCGATTTCGGTCCCGTCCTTGGTCCGCACACCCGTTTGGGTGAAGGTATCGAGTTCGTCGGTCACAACCGAGAGCTTACCCTCCACCGCCGCCTTGAAAATGTCGCCCTCGGGGCAGAAGGCCAGGCGCTGCTGCCACGGGCGGTACTTGGGGATGAAGTGCGGTTCGAACTGGAAATCCGGCTTGCCGGTAAAGGCGCGGACCAGCTCCTTGAGCTCTTCAAAGACCTGGTCGGGTTCTTCGATACAGCGCTTGGTCATGGCGTCCTGATCGAACATGATCTGAGCGCGGACCACGCGGTGGATGGTCGGCTCGTCGATTCCGCCGGCGCGCAGCTTGTCGGCCAGATCGTTCTTGTTCTCGGCGCAGAAGAAATAGGTCGGCGAACGCTGCAGCATGGTGACGTGCGCGGCCTTTTCGGCAAAGGCCGGGATCACCGTGGCGGCGGTCGCGCCCGAACCGATCACCAGGATCTTCTTGCCGGCATAGTCGGTCTTGGGATCCCACAGCTGGGCGTGGACCAGCAGGCCCTTGTACTTATCCATCCCTGGCCAATCGGGCATGTAGGGCTTTTCGTGATCGTAATAGCCCTGGCACATCCACAGGAAATTGCAGCTGAAGGTGTGCGAGGCGCCGTCCCTGGTGCTGGCTTCAACCGTCCACAGGCTGGTCCTGCTGTCCCACGCCGCTTTGGTGATGCGGTGGCCATAATGGATGTGATCGCCGATCCCGCTCTCCGCGATCACTTCGCCCATATAGTCGAGGATCGCCTGTCCCGAAGCGATCGGGGTGCCGACCCACGGCTTGAAGCGGTAGCCGAACGTATAGAGATCGCTGTCCGAGCGGACACCGGGATATTTGTGGGTTTCCCAGGTGCCCCCAAAAGTGTCCTTCATTTCGAGGATCGCATAGCTTTTGCCCGGACACTGCTGCTGCAGATGCCAGGCCGAGCCGATCCCCGAAATCCCTGCCCCGACGATCACCACATCGACATGGGTTACCCGATCCTTCGCTGCCAGAGCTGCGCTTGCCATTGTCATCCTCCGTCTGAATGCGCGCATGAACGGCGCGGTCGCGGCCGGTTTCGACTCACAACGCGATCGGAGCATTGACCGGGATCAAGGGCAAGCACGAAATTAGGGTGATTGCCCTAAAGCTAGTTCCACTCACGTGGAAGCAACACCGGCCCGCTCCCCCTCCCGGCCACCCAACACTAGGTTACCCTATGGGTGGCCGGGAGGGGGAGCGGGCCGGTGTTACGCTGTTTCAGCTTGTCTGAAACAGACCTAGATCATCACCGATTGCCATTCGCGGATCGCATCGATCGGCCAGACCAGCATCAGCACGTTGAGCGTCAGATTGTCGCGGATCATGACCAGGGTGAACAGCTCGAACATGATTGCCATGGCCACGCTGGCCTTCCACGGCAGGCGGCTGGCGATCCAGAAACCCAGCGCCATGAAACCCAGGTCCGCCAGCGAGTTGATCACCGCATCGCCGCTGTAACCGAAGCTGGCGGTAACCGCGCGGTAGCGATCGATGATCAGCGGCGAGTTTTCGAGCAGTTCCCAGAAGCCTTCGAACGCCACCGCGATCGGCAAGGCCCAGATTGCGGGCTTGCCGCCGAACAGCTTCCATTTGCGCCACAGGATGTGTGCGAAAAAGTAGAACAGCAGCCCGTGGATCACATGACTGAAGGCGTACCAGTCAGCAATGTGCTGGCTGTTTTCGCTCGATTGCACCACCCCGTGCCACAGTTTGACCGTGCCGCATGCGCAGATCGGCGCCCGGCCCATGCCGAGCAGGATCGCGCCGATCGCGGCGGCCATCGCCAGCGAGAGAATCAGGCCCCGGCGATCGGGCATCAGGCTGGTCATTGCGGTTCCTCCCTTGGCGATGCTCCATCACCTTCGCCCAGCGCGCGCTGCATGTAAACGGTATCGAGCCAGCGCCCTTGCTTGCGCCCGATGGCGCGCATGGTTCCGGCGTGGGTAAAGCCGAGCGCGGCGTGGAGCGCGATCGAGGCTGGCCCGGCCCCGCCGATCACCGCGATCATCTGGCGAAAGCCGTAAGCCTCGCAGGCTTCGATCAGCCCGGTGAGCAGCGCCTTGCCCAGCCCCTGGCCATGCCGGTCATGGCGGATATAGATCGAATCCTCGCAAGTGAAGCGATAGGCCGCGCGGTCGCGGAACTGGCTGGCATAGGCATAGCCCAGCATCGCGCCGTCAGGCTCGCGCGCGATCAGCCAGGGCCAGCCTTGATCCATTACCTTGCCCATGCGCGCCGCCATTTCAGCGGCAAGCGGCGGCGCGGTTTCAAAGCTGGCCACGCCGTGCAGCACATGATGGGCATAGATTTCCGCTACTTCGGCGGCATCGGCAGGCAGGGCCGGGGCAATCGCAACCATGCGCACACCCTGCCGCATCGCAGGCCATTCGCCAAGGGGCGTTGCATGATCCACCGGCAAGCGTAAAACCGCGCAGCGATGGTCACCTTGGGCAAGAATGCGGAGCGCGATCCCACCCGGCGCAGCGCCTGCGTGATCGGCGCCGGGCTGAGCGGGCTGGCCGCGGCGATCCGGCTTCAGGCCGGCGGGGTAGCGACCACGCTGATCGAAGCCCGCGCCGAGCCCGGCGGGTGCCTGCGGCGTTGGCGCAAGGACGGCTTCACCTTTGAAGAGGGCCCTTCGCTGCTCGCCGATCTGGCCCCCTTGCGCGAGCTGTGGAGCCTGACCGGCGAGGACCTGGGCGAAGCGATCGAGCTGGCCGAAGTCACCCCGGCCTGCCGGTTCAACTGGACCGACGGCGCTCAGTTCGACCTTGGCGTGAGCGAAGCCGAGCTGGCCCGCCAGATCGCCCGGCTGGCCCCGGGCGATATCGCCGGGTTCGAGGAGCTGCGCCACTGGTCAAACGCGGCGCGGATCGACGGCTGGCAGCGCCTCGGCGAAAGCGCGCTGGAAAGCCCTGCGGCCGCGCTGCGCGCCTTGCCTGCGCTGGTCCGCAGCCAGGGCTGGCGCAGCGCCTGGTCGCTGGTCAGCGCTTTCGTCAAGGACCGCCACTTGCGCGAGGCGCTCGCTTTCCCGGTGCTGCAAGCCGGGGCCAGTCCCTTCGCCGCCAGCGCGCTGCACCTGCTGGGCCAGCAATTGCCCGGCGCCCAGGGCGGCTGGTGGCCGCTGGGCGGGATGGTTTCGCTGGCCGAAACCATGGCCGCGCGGTTCGAGAAGCTGGGCGGCACTGTGCGGCTGCACGATCCGGTCGTGCGGCTGCATGCGGTCGGCAACCGGATCAACCAAGTCGAATGCCAGAGCGGCTGGCGCGGACATTTCGATGCCGTGGCTTCGGGCGCCGATGCCTATCACACCTACCGCGATCTGTTGAAGGACCTGCCGCGCGGATCGCAGATGGCGGGCAAGCTGCAAAAACGGCGCTATTCGCCTTCGGCCTTTTCGGTCCATTTCGCGCTCGAAGGGACCTGGCCGGGAATCCCGCACCATAGCGTGCTGTTCGGCCCGCGCTTTGGCGAACTGATTGACGACCTGTTCGATCACGGGGTCCTGCCGCAGGACTTCGTGCTGACTTTGCATCACCCCAGCGTGAGCGATCCGGCGCTCGCCCCGGCCGGCCAGAGTGTCTTTCGCGCGACGATCCCGGTGGCGCACCTGGGCAAGCTGCCGATCGATTGGGAAACTGTCGCGCCGCTGATCGAAAAACGGATCCTGAATGAAGTCGGGCGGCGGCTGATCCCTGATATCCACGACCGCGTGGTGACCAGCTTTGCCACCACCCCGCGCGACCTGGCGCTGGAGCTCAATTACCACCTGGGCAGCGCCTGGAGCCTGGAGGCGAGCGCACTGCAATCGGGACCGCTGCGCCTGGCGCACAAGGACCCGCGGCTCGCCAACATGTACCTGGTCGGCGCAGCGACCCACCCCGGCGCGGGGGTTGCGGCGGTGCTGGCGGGTGCTAAGGCCGCCGCGGGACTGATGTTGAAGGAGCTGATGTGAAACGCCTTGCCGTCTATTGCGGGTCAGCGACCCCCGAAGATCCGCGCTATATCGAACTGGCCGGGGCGATTGGCGCCAGCCTGGCCGGGCGCGGGATCGCCGTGGTCTATGGTGGCGGGCGGCTGGGGCTGATGGGCGCGGTGGCCCAAGGCGCGCTGGGTGCCGGCGGCGAAGTGATCGGGGTGATCCCCGAAGCCTTGGTCTCGAGCGAGGTTGCCAACCACGATTGCACCGAACTGATCGTGGTGGCCGACATGCATGAGCGCAAGGCTGCCTTCACCCGCCTGTCCGACGGGTTCCTGACCATTCCCGGCGGGGTCGGGACGATGGACGAGCTGTGGGAGGCGGTTTCGTGGGCGCAGCTGGGCTATCACGCCAAGCCGGTCGGGCTGCTCAATGCTTTCGGTTTTTTCGACCACCTGATTGCCTTCAATCACCACATGGCCGCGGTCGGCTTTATCCGCCCAGCGCACCAGGGGATCATCATCGCCGAGGCCGAGCTTGACCTGCTGCTGACCCGAATGGCGGCGCATGAGCCGCACACCCCGATCTTCGCGATGAAATCAAGCGAACTTTGAATAGGGTTGCAGCCTAAGATTAGTGCGCCAAAGCCACACTTGCGCTGGAATCGTTACACCGGGACGTCAGCAAGATTGACACGGGATGAACGGGCAATAGCGATGCCCCACCGCAGAAATGCCGTTTCCGGCGTTGCGGACAACGAAAAAACGGAGAATCTTATGCGAATTGACGCAAGCCGTACCATGAGGAAGGTCGCGCTCGCCGCTTCGGCCGCCAGTGTGGCGATCCTTTTTGCCAGCCCCACCTATGCCCAGGCCGCCCAAGGCGCCGAAGAGGAAGCCGCCGCGCCGTCTGAAGGCATCGTGGTCATCGGTACCCGCCGGGCCGACCGCACCGTCACTGACAGCGCTTCGCCGGTCGACGTGATCAGCAGCGACGACCTGGCGACCCAGTCAGCTTCGAACATGCTCGACAGCGTCAAGAACATTATCCCCTCGTTCTATGTCGGCCAGAACACCATTTCCGACGCCTCGACGTTCGTGCGCGCGCCTTCGCTGCGCGGCCTGCCGAGCGACGAAATCCTCGTCATGCTGGGCGGCAAGCGTTTCAACCGTTCGGCGCTGGTCCAGGTTTACACCGGCGGCGATACCGCGCTGGCGTTCGGCTCGCACGGTTCGGACATTTCGGTGATCCCCTCGATCGGGATCAAGAGCCTGCAGGTTCTGCGTGATGGCGCGACCGCCCAATACGGTTCGGACGCAATCGGCGGCGTGCTCAACTATGGCCTGCGCGACGATGCCGGGCTTGAACTCCAGGGCCGCTATGGCCAGACCTACCAGGGCGACGGCAAGAGCTGGCAGGTTGCCGGTAACGCCGGGATCAAGCTGGGCGAGCGCGGGTTCATCAATGTTTCGGCCGAATATTTTGACGATGGCCAGACCAGCCGCGGCCAGACCCGTCCGGTTGCGATCGTTTTCGCCAATGCCAATCCGGGTCTCGTCAATCAGCTGCCGAACTATCCGGGGCCGGTGCAGATCTGGGGTTCCTCGCCGGTCAACGGCTACAAGGGCCTGCTCAATGCCGCCTACGAATTGACCGACACCGTCGAATTCTACCTGATCGGCAACCTGGCGCATTCGGAAGGCGACCAGAGCTTCAACTACCGCTCGCCGATCAGCGCGCCCAACCTGGTGGTCAACGACGGTTCGGGCAACACCACCCGCTCGCCAGGCCGCAACTCGGCCTTTTCCCATCCGATCTATCTGACCCCGTGCCCGGCCGCGACGCCCAGCTGCCCGACCGGCGGATTTGTCTTCTCGAACCTCGCCAACACCCAGCAGACCTACAACTTCACCACGCTCTACCCGGCCGGCTTCACCCCGCGCTTCGTGGGTGTGGTCGATCAGGTCTTTGGCGTGGCGGGATTGAAGGGCAAGTCGGGCGGTCTGACCTATGACCTGTCGGCCTCGCTCAGCAAGGCGCAGCTTGACCTGTCGATGTACAACTCGCTGAGCCCGTCCTACGGTCCGACAACGCAGACTTCGTTCCAGTTCGGCAAGCTGATCCAGACCGAATTCAATGCCACCCTCGACATGACCTACGAAATCGATGCCGGCATGGCCAGCCCGCTGACCCTGTCGTGGGGCGCTGAATACCGTAAGGAAGGCTATGAGCAGACCGCGGGCGATCCGCAGTCGTACGGCGCCGGGCCTTTCGCTTCGCAGAACCTCTACCGCGAAACCGCACCGGGGGTCTATGTCTTCAACTCGAACGTCGGCATGCCGACCGGGGCGAGCGGCTATGGCGGAACCAGCACCACTTTCGCCGGCAAGTTCAACCAGGCGAGCTATGGTGCCTATGTCGGGCTCGAAGGCGATCTCAGCGATGCCTTCACGTTCGGCCTGGCCGGGCGTTGGGAGCACTATGATACTTTCGGCAACACCGTCGTCGGCAAGGCCAACTTCATCGCGCATCTGACCGAAGTGGTGGCTGTGCGCGGCACTGTCGGGACCGGTTTTCACGCTCCCTCACCGGGGCAGAACAACGTCTCGATCCTGACCACCAACTTCGTGGCAGGCAACCAGGTCCAGACGGGTACCTATCCGGTGACCAGCTCGATCGCGCAGTATTTCGGCGGGGTTTCGCTCAAACCGGCCAAGGCCACCAACTTTGGCCTGGGCGTGGTGATCACTCCGGCTCCGTCGTTCACCCTGGCGATCGACGCCTATTCGGTGCGCGTGCGCGACCGGATCGGCATTTCGCAGAGCTTCAACGTGACGGCTGCCGACATCCTTGCGCTGCCGGCCTTGATTGCGGTGGGCGATGGCGGCGTGGTGAACTACTTCACCAACTCGTTCAACACCACCACCGACGGCGTTGACGTGGTCGCCACCTACAAGACCGAATTCCTGGGTGGCCGAACCAACCTGACCATGGCTTACAACTACAATATGAGCCGGGTCACCAAGTTCAATCCGGCCCTGATCAGCGCTGCTCAAATCCAGGACATCCGTCACCTGGCGCCGAACCACCGCCTCAACCTGTCGGCCAACTGGCAGAGCGGCAACTGGTCGGTTAACGTGGCCGAACGCCTGTTCGGTTCCTGGGGTAACGAGAACGACTATCCGGGGCAGACCTTCGGGACCAAGCTGACCACGGACTTGGACGTCAGCTATACCTTCATGGACAACTTCACGCTGACCCTGGGTGCGAACAACCTGTTCGACAAGTATCCGGACAAGATCGCGGCTTCGCCTTCGAACCCGATCTATGCCCTGACCCAAAGCACTGCTGACGGCCAGGTCTATCCGCGTAACGGCGGTCCCTTCGGGATCAACGGCGGGTTCTGGTACGTCCGCCTCAAGGTCAAGTATTGATCTGACGGTCCCCCAGCGGGATCTGACGGCACTAACAATGCCAATGGGGCGGGGAGGCTGCGGCTTCCCCGCCCCTTCCTTTTGTGCCAACACTTGGGCTCACGGGAGGACAGGCATGCGGATCTTGCGGGCAACGGTTTCACTGGCGGTATCGCTGGCCTTGGGCACCTCGCAGCTGGCTCAGGCCGCAGCCCCCGCGCCGGTCGCGGCCGAAAACGGCATGGTGGTCTCGGCCCACCACCTGGCCACCCAGGCCGGGATCGACGTGCTGAAAGGTGGCGGCAACGCGGTCGATGCCGCGGTCGCGGTGGCCTATGCCCTGGCGGTGACTTTTCCCGAGGCTGGCAACATCGGCGGCGGCGGGTTCATGACGATCCGGATGGCCGATGGCCGCACCAGCTTCATCGATTTCCGCGAGACCGCGCCGGGCAAGGCCACGGCGACGATGTATCAGGACAAGGCCGGCAATGTGATCCCCGGCCTGTCGACCCGCGGGCATCTGGCCGCCGGGATCCCCGGGACGGTCGCCGGGCTCGAGCTGGCCCGCACCAAATATGGCACAAAGGCGCGCGCCCCCCTGATGGCCCCCGCGATCGCGCTCGCCTCAAGGGGCTTCGTGCTCGACCAGGGCGATGCCGACATGCTCGCCGATGGCGCTGCCGACTTTGCCAGGGACCCGGCCAGCGCGGCGATTTTCCTGAACCAGGGCAAGCCGTGGAAGAAGGGTCAACGCTGGGTCCAGGCCGACCTTGGCAAGACGCTGGCGGCGATTGCCCTGGGCGGCAACGCGGCGTTCTATCGCGGCCCGATCGCGGCGAAGATCGCGGCTTCCAGCCAGCGCCACGGCGGGATCATCACCGCGGCCGATTTCGCCGCCTACCGGGCGGTCGAGCGCAAACCGATCGAATGTGACTATCGCGGCTTTCGCGTGATCTCGGCCCCGCCGCCCAGCTCGGGCGGGGTGGTGCTGTGCGAGACGCTCAACATCATCGAAGGCTATCCGATGGGCGAGCTCGGGTTTCATTCGGCGCAAGGGGTCCACTACACCACCGAAGCCTTGCGCCGCGCCTTCCGCGATCGCAATATGGAACTGGGCGATCCCGATTTCGTGACAGCCGACGTGGCCCGGCTGACCAGCCAGGCCTATGCCGACAAGCTGCGCGCGGGGATCTCGCCCGACCAGGCGACGCCGTCCTCCAGCCTCCCCGGCCCGGGCGCGGGCAAGGAAGGGAAGAGCACCACCCACTTCTCGATTGTCGACAAAGCCGGCAACGCGGTCTCGCTGACCTATACGATCAACGACTGGTTCGGGGCCAGGGTTACCGCTGACGGCACCGGAATCCTGCTCAACAACGAGATGGACGATTTCTCGGCCAAGCCGGGCTATCCCAACATGTATGGCCTCGTCGAAGGGGAAAACAACGCGATTGCCCCGGGTAAGCGACCGCTCTCTTCGATGACCCCGACGATCGTCACCCGGGGTAACGCTTTGGTGATGGTGGTGGGCACTCCGGGTGGCAGCCATATCCCCACCGGGGTGCTGCAAGTGATGGTCAATGTGATCGATTACGACATGACCCTGACCGAAGCGGTCGATGCGCCCAGGATCCACGCCCAATGGCTGCCCGACGTGATCTACTACGAAAAGAACTCGCTCAGCGCCGATACAATGGCGGCATTGCAGGCCAAGGGTCACAAGCTTGAGCAGATGGACTACTGGAACCAGATCGCCGCGATCCTGGTCGGCGGCCCTTCGCTCAAGCTCAAGCCCAACCCTGCGACCGGCGACAAGGCGCGCTATTACGGCGCGATCGACCCGCGTCTGCCGGTGGGCAACGCCCGGGGCTACTGACGTGACGCTGACCCACCGCCTTGCCACCGAAGCGGATCTGCCGCGCCTCAACGCGCTGATGACCCGTTCGATCGAGCAATTGCAGGACGGCTTCCTCACCCCCGAACAGGTCCGCGCCAGCCACAAGGTGATGGGGCTCGATACCCAGCTGGTCAAGGATCGCAGCTACTTCCTGGTCGAGGAGGACGGGCAGCTCGCGGGCTGCGGCGGCTGGTCGTTCCGCGCAACGCTCTATGGCGGCGACGACAGCGTGGTGGCGCGCGAACCGGCCCGGCTCGATCCGGCGTGCGACGCGGCCAAGGTTCGCGCGATGTACACCGACCCGGCCTTCGCCCGGCGCGGGATCGGCCGCCTGGTGCTGGCCCTGTGCGAGGGGGCGGCGCGCGAGGCCGGCTTTGCGCGGGTCGAGCTGATGGGCACCCTGTCGGGCGTGCCGCTCTACACCGCCTGCGGCTATATCGGGGTCGAGCATGTGCTCTCGGCCCCGATCGCCGGGATCAGGGTGCCATTGCTGCGGATGGAAAAGGCGCTATAGCGCGCCGCGATGCATTCTTACCCCGCCCCTGCGCTCGTCCGTGTCGAGCAAATGGTCGCCGCTGCGGCCCAGGATCCAGCGCGCGCGATAGCGTTCCAGGGCGCGCCGGGGTGCAATGGCCATCGCGCCGCGCAGGAGTGCGATCCTCAGTGCCTGCCGCTGCCCTGCTTCAGCTTCGAAGACGCGCTTGAGGCGGTGAAAGACGGCCGCGCCGCCCGGGCGATCATCCCGATCGAAAATTCGCAGCACGGGCGGGTTGCCGATATCCATTTCCTGCTGCCCGAAAGCGGGCTTTCGATCGTGGGGGAGCATTTCATGGCGATCCATCACGATCTGATGGCGCTTGGCGAAGGCCCCTTCACCGCCGCCTATTCGCACCCCCAGGCGCTCGGCCAGTCGCGCCATTTCCTGCGGACCCGCGGGATCGTGCCGATGGCCTATGCCGACACCGCAGGCGCAGCAGCCTATGTCGCGGAAATGGGCGATCCCCAGGCCTGCGCGATCGCCCCGAAGATTGCCGCCGAGCTCTATGGCCTCAAGATCGTCGCCGAAAATGTCGAGGATGCGGCGGACAACATGACCCGCTTCGTGGTGCTCTCGCGCCAGCCGCTTGATCCCGCCAGCCTTGGCACCCGGACCGCGATGACCACGTTCGTGTTCGAGGTGAAGAACGTCCCCGCCGCGCTCTACAAGGCGATGGGCGGGTTCGCCACCAACGGGGTCAACATGACCAAGCTGGAAAGCTACCAGAAGGGGGCGAGCTTTTCGGCGACCACGTTCTATGCCGATATTGTCGGCGCGCCGGGCGATCCGGCGGTTGACCGCGCGCTGGAAGAACTGGCGTTCCATTGCAAGGAACTGACAGTGTTGGGAAGCTACCCGCAGGAACGGGCCCGCGGTTGACCCTCTTTTCTTGGCGACACCTTCTTGCCGAGTGCACTCCGCCATGCCACCAGTAGCACTGTGAGCGCACCGGAACCGGCCATCAAGGGGGCACAAGTGGCACAGGACGCTGCGAGCGCGTGGCAGAAGGTGCACGCCGACCCCTCGATCCAGTTCGCGCCGATCGACCTCAACACCAAGCCGCCCGAAATTCCCGGTTGGCTGCAGGCGCTGGGCAAGTTCCTGCGCGCGGTGTTCGAGCCGATCGGCCGCGCGTTGGGGGTGTCGTGGCCGGTGCTGCAATGGATCCTGCTGGCAGTGGTGGCCGCCTTCATCCTCTACGCCGCCTGGCGCTTTTCCGAGCCGCTGCGACTGGGCTGGAAGAAGAAGGAACAGGCCGCAACCAAAAGCGAATGGCGGCCCGACGAGGCCGAGGCGCTGGCCTTGCTTGAAGATGCCGACCGGCTCGCCGCCGAGGGCAAGTTCGATGAGGCCACCCACCTGCTGCTGCGCCGCTCGGTCCAGCAGATCCAGGCCGCGCGGCCCGACTGGGTCCGCCGCGCCAGCACCGCGCGCGAGATCGCCGGGATCGCTGCCTTGCCCGACAAGGCCCGCGGCGCCTTTGCCACAATCACCGCGCGGGTCGAACGCAGCCTGTTCGCGCTGCGCAGCCTCGATGCGGCGGACTGGCAGGCGGCGCGCAATGCCTATGCCGAATTCGCGCTGGAGCGCCTGCCGTCGTGAGTTCGCGGGCCGCCAGTCCTTTTTCGCCGCGCACCGCGCTGGCGCTGGTGCTGGTCGGCGCGCTGGCCTTTGTCGCGCTGCTCTGGACAATCGGCTCGGGCATGGCCGATGGCGAGCCCAAGGCCTTGGGCGGGCATGCAGGCGGCAAGGGGCTCAACGGCTATTCGGCGCTGTACCAGTACCTTGAGGCGCGCAATTTCACGGTCAGCAAGGTCCAGTCGCGCGGCGCACTGGGGCGCGGCGGGGTGCTGGTGCTGACCCCCAGCCACCAGACCACTATCAGCGAGATCAAGCAGGTCGTCGAAGCTCACCGCTTTATCGGGCCGACGATCCTGATCATGCCCAAATGGCTGGCGCTGCCACTGCCCAAGCGGCTGAACCCCAAGATCAAGGACGGCTTCGTCGCGCTGCTTGAGCCGCAAGTTCCCGACTGGAAGGGTTTTCATGACGAGATCGGGCTCGACCTGGGCCCGCTCGGCCAGAATTCGGCGCCGAAGGAGTGGCGCGGATTTGGCCTCGCCGCGGCGATGCCCGATGCCAGGCAAGTGATCTGGGCGCGCGGCGGGCGCTTGGTTCCGCTGATCGAGGCCGGACCGAAGGACCGGCTGCTGGCGGGTTATCTGGCCGACGGCGGCGACTACCCTGGCTTGCGCGAGGAAGCCCTGGCGGCCGAGCCCGAACCCCTCGTTGAAGAGGGCCCGGGTGCGGACTCTCCGGCCGAAGGCGAGGCGCCGGTCATGGATCCCGATGCAATCGATGCCGGCGTCGAAGCCTTGCCGATCGAAGAACTGCAAGCCGCCGCGCCGGCACCGCTCCCGATCGATATCAAACCGACTGAGACCTATGAAGATGCCTATCCGCTGATCCTGGTCTTCGATGCCGACCTGTTCAACAACTACGGCATGGCGCGCATGCCCAATGCCTTGATGGCCGAACGATTGATCAATGCGGCGCTCGACGGCGAGGACAGGCAGGTGGTCTTCGACCTCACGCTGGCGGGATATGCCCGCTCGGAAAACCTGCTCGAACTGGCTTTCACCCCGCCGTTCCTGGCTGCAACCCTGTGCCTGCTGCTGGCCGCCGCAGTGGCGCTGTGGCGGGCCTATTTCCGCTTCGGCCCGGCGCTGATTACCGGGCGCAGCCTGGCCTTCGGCAAGCGCGCGCTGGTTGCCAATGCCGCCGGGCTGCTGCGCCGGGCCAAGCGGTTGCACCTGGTCGGCGCGCCCTATGCCGATGCCGCGCGCGAGCGGATGGTGAGAGCGTTGGCGCTGCCCCACAGGCTCGATGCGGCGGCTGCCGAACTGGCGATCGACCGCGCGCTGGCGGCGCGTGATCCCGCCGCCGTGCCATTTTCAGAGGCTGCCGGTGCCTTGCGCGCCGCCAAGGGCCCGCGCGACATGCTGCGCGCCGCCCAAGTGCTCCATTCGCTTGAAAGGATCCTGACGCGATGACTGAAGCAACGATGACCCTGGCCGAGGTTGGCAACCTGGCCGTGCGGATCAGGGGCCAGGTGGCCAAGGGCGTGATTGGCCAGGCCGGGACGGTCGATGCGCTGCTGATCGCGCTGCTGGCGCAAGGCCACGTGCTGCTCGAAGGCCCGCCGGGCACCGCCAAGACTTTCCTGGCGCAGTGCTTTGCCGCCAGCCTGGGGCTCGATTTCGGGCGGATCCAGTTCACCCCCGATCTGATGCCGGGCGATATCCTGGGCTCCAACCTGTTCAACTTCCAGACCAGCGCGTTCACCCTGACCCGCGGGCCGATCTTCTGCGATCTGTTGCTGGCCGACGAAATCAACCGCACCCCGCCCAAGACCCAGGCCGCGCTCTTGGAAGCGATGCAGGAACGCCGCGTCACGCTCGATGGCACCGCGCATGCGCTGCCGCCCAGCTTCATGGTGGTGGCAACGCAGAACCCGATCGAAAGCCAGGGGGTCTATCCCTTGCCCGAAGCCCAGCTCGACCGGTTCCTGTTCAAGCTGCTGGTGCCCTATCCCAGCGCGGCCGAGGAAGCGAAGATCGTCAGCACCTTTGGCCTCCGCGCCGGCCCCTCGCGACCCGCTGACATGGGAGTCGAAGCCGTGGCCGACGCGGAAACGCTCGGCTCTGCCGCGCGCGCAGTAAAGGGGATCACCCTGGCTGACAGCGTGATCGACTATATCGTGCGGCTGATCCGCGCCACCCGTGAAAGCGCCGACCTTTCAGCCGGGGCAAGCCCGCGCGCTGCGGTGCTGCTGGCCAACGCCGCCCGCGCCCGCGCCGCGATCGAAGCGCGCGACTATGTCCTGCCCGACGACGTCAAGGCGCTCGCCGCCCCGGTGCTGCGCCACCGCCTGCTGCTGAGCCCGGCGGCGGAGATCGAAGGCAAGCAGGTCGAAGCGCTGGTCGCCGATCTGGTCGAAAGCACCGAGGCACCGCGCTGATCCCATGACCGAGCGCGCCACCTTTGTCCCCACCCCCCGCGCCGCGCTGCTGGTCGCAGCGGCGGCGCCGGTGGCCTTGCTGCTGGCGGTGTTCGTGCCCGGCAGCTGGGCCGCTGCGCCGGCCCTGGGGACCGCGGTGCTGGCCTTGGTGCTGCTCGACGCGCTGCTGGCGGGCCGGGCCGAGGATGTGCGGCTGACGATCATTCCCGATGTCGAAGTGGGCGAGGAAGGCTGGTTGCAGCTGTTCGCGCGCTTCACCCGCGGCTGGCGCAGCAAGGTTCACTGTGCGCTGGCCAGCGACGAACGGCTGCTGCCCGGCGGGCGCGCCGAACATTCGCTGTTCCGGCTGGAAGACGGGGCCTGGCAAGTCGCGATCGGCTATCGCCCGACCCGCCGCGGAACCGGCGAGATCGAGGAAATGTGGCTGCGCTGGGCGGGTCCGCTGGGGCTGGGTGCGCGGCAGCTGAGGAAGCCGGTTGAACAGGAGGTGCGGGTCTGGCCCAATCTCGCCCCGGTCCGCTCACCCAGCTTGCAGGCCTTCCTGCGCAATGCCGAGTTCGGCCTGATCGCGCGACGGATCCGCGGCGAGGGGACGATGTTCGAGGCGCTGTCCGAATACCAGCCGGGGATGGACCGGCGCCGGATCGACTGGAAGGCCAGCGCCCGCCACTCGCACCTCTACGTCAAGGAGTACGAGGCCGAGCGCAACAACCAGATCGTCTTCGCTTTCGATTGCGGGCAGGCGATGTGCGAGCCGGTCGGCGGCCAAAGCGACCCGATCCCCCGGATCGACCGCGCGGTCACTGCGGCGCTGACCACCGCCTATGTCGCGCTGAAAGGCGGCGACAAAGTCGCGCTGTTTGGCTTTGCTGCGCGGCCTGAATTGTTTACCCCGTTCGTCACCGATGCGCGCGATTTTCGCCGCTTGCAACAGGCCGCCGCCGGGCTCGATTATCACGCCCAGGAACCCAATTTCACTTTGGCCCTGGCGACGCTGGCCGGGCGGCTGCAGCGCCGCAGTCTGGTGGTGGTGTTCTCCGATTTCACCGATCCAACCAGCGCCCAGCTGATGATCGAAAGCATCGGGCGGTTGACCAAGCGCCACCTGGTGCTGTTCGTCACCATGCTCGACGAAGAGCTGGAAGGCATGGCGCAGGACGATCCGCAAGACCTGCAGCGCCTCGCCATGTCGGTTTCGGCAGATAGTCTACTGCGCCAGCGCGCGCTGGTGCTCTCGCAGCTGCGCCAGCTCGGCGTCGATGTAATCGAGGCCAGGCACGACCGGATCGGCACGCGACTGATCGATTCATACCTCGCGATCAAGCGCAAGGGCGCGATCGGGTGACAAGGGAACGGTAATGGCAATCTTTTCCCTCTCCAAGGAGGCCAAGAGCGAAGCCGCGATCGAGGCGGCGGCGCTGCGCAGTGACCGCTTCCGGCAGGAACGCGAGCCGGACTGGAAGCGGCTTGAGGCAATCGTCACGCGGATGGAAAAGGGCCGCCTGCGCCGGATCAGCGATGCCGACGTGCTGGCTTTGCCGGTGCTTTACCGCACGGTTGCCTCCAGCCTGTCGGTGGCGCGCGAAACTTCACTCGATGCGGCAACGCTGGCCTACCTGGAAAGCCTGGTCCAGCGCGCCTGGTTCCTGGTCTATGGCCCGCGCACCACATTATGGTCGTGGCTGGGGCGCTTCTTCGGCGGTGAATGGAGCCGCGCGGTGCGCTCGATCTGGAAGGAAATGGCGGTTGCCCTGGCGCTGATGGTGGCCGGCACGGTGATCGGCTGGCAGCTCTGCGCGATGGATCCCGATTGGTACTATGCGCTGTTCCCCGCCGAAGGCGGCGATCCGCGCGTGCCTGGGGCCAGCGCCGAGGCGCTGAAAGAGGTGATGTTCGGCAAGGAGGGCAAGGACGGGCTGAGCGTGTTCGCAGCCAGCCTGTTCAGCCACAATGCCGGGGTGGCGATCCTGTGCTTTGCCTTGGGCTTTGCCTTCGGGATCCCGCCGCTGCTGCTGCTGATCCAGAACACCACCCTGCTGGGGGCCCTGCTGTGGCTGCACGATGAACAGGGGCTGCTGATCGACATTGTCGGCTGGCTGTCGATCCATGGCACCACCGAACTGTTCGCGATCCTGCTGGCCGGAGCAGCCGGGCTGCATGTCGGGCGCTCGATGGCCTTTCCCGGCGACCGTTCGGTGCTGGAGGCGGCCGCTGCCGCGGGCCAGCGCGCGGCGGTGGTGATGGCGGGTGTGGTCCTGATGCTGGTCTGCGCCGGGATGCTCGAAGGGCTGGGCCGCCAGCTGATCAACGATACCACCCAGCGGCTGGTGGTGGGCTATGCGATCCTGGCTTTCTGGCTGGCCTACTTCTTCCTGTTTCACCGCGTGCCCGCGACGAGCGACGCCGAATGAGCACGGCGCAGCCCAAGCGATCCGACCGACGGCGCACCTTGGTCACGCCCGAGGGAATCGCGCTGCCGCTGGTCTTGGCCAGCCGCGGAACCCGCTTTGGCGCGCTGCTGATCGACCTGGTGATCATCGTGCTGGCGGTGATTCTGATCACCGCCGCGGCGATCTATTCAGGGGTCGGGCTGCTGGGGATGGCGGGCAAGGAATTCGACAAGCTTGAAGGCTCGGTCAAATACAGCCTCGAATTCCTGGTGATCCTCTACATCGCGGTGATGTTCCTGTTCCGCCACGGCTATTTCCTGTTTTTCGAGCTGGGCGCACGCGGGGCGACGCCGGGCAAGCGGGCCACCGGGATCCGGGTCGCGGCGCGCGGCGGCGGGCGGCTTTCAACCGAGATGGTGCTGGCCCGCAACCTGTTGCGCGATGTCGAGCTGATCCTGCCGATCGCGGCGATCTTCAGCGTGCTGGACGGGGGCGGGGTCACTGCGTGGATAGCGCTGGCCTGGCTGGCAGTCTTCGCGCTGTTCCCGTTCTTCAACCACGACCGGCTGCGGGCGGGCGACCTGGTGGCCGGGACCTGGGTGGTCGAAGCCCCCAAGAGCAAGCTTGAGGTCGCGCTGAGCACCGGCGAGACCGCGGCGAGCGGGACCAGCCGGGCGACCGGCGCTTCGTACAGGTTCGGCGAGGAGGAGCTGGCGATCTATGGCGAGTACGAGCTGCAGACACTCGAACGCGTGCTGCGCGAAAACCGGAGCGAAGCATTGGTCGCGGTGCACGAGGCGATCTGCCGCAAGATCGGCTGGAACCCCGGCACCGGCGACGAACGCGCCTTCCTCGAGGCCTATTACACCCAGCTGCGCGCGCGACTGGAATCGGGCATGCGGATGGGCCAGCGCAAGGCCGACAAGCATGCCTGAAGGCAGGCCGAATCCATAGGCGGCAAAACTGCCGCCTATGGATTGTCGCGGCTATCCCGTTACTTGAAGGTCAGCACTTGCCAGAGCTGCGAACCCAGCTGATGGCGATATTTCGCGCGATCGGCCGAGGCCGCTTCCAGCTGGACGTCGGTCTGCTTCATGTAGGCCCGCGCAGTGGCATCGCGCTTTTGCTGTTCGGCTGTATCCGGCAGCGATTTGAAGCGCGTCACCAGGATAAGATCCGGCTCGCCGGGCCGCTTGTTGACATTGGCCAGCACTTCATAGCCGGTGATCCAGCCTTGCGATTTGGCATATTCCTGCCGGGCCTTCCAGGTGCCCGCGAGGAAGTTGGCATAGTCGAGGTAGTGGCCGTCATCGATCGTGATCGAGCCGACCTCGACATAGTCGCCGGGCACCATCGGATCGTTCTGCGCGGCCACCGGCGCGGCAAATACCAACGCAAGCGAAGCGGCCAGAATGGCCGCACGACGTAGTGGTTTCATGGGTCTAGTCCTCCTGACAGGCAGGCCAGAACAACCATTTGTCTGGCGAGCCCTGCACCCGGGGACGGGCGACCCCCCCCAACAGGGACGCCTCCAAGTCCGGGAATGCTATTCCTCACTCTGGGCAGAGTCAAATCGCGCGCACTTGCCAGATTGCGCCGCATCAATAGAGACAGCGATGATGACCAGCTACCGCATTGCCGAAGACGACCTGACCGGGCCTGAGATCGCCGCGCTGCTGACGCTGCACCTGACCGAGATGCACGCCTGGTCACCGCCCGAATCGGTCCACGCGCTGCCGATCGAGCGGCTGCGCGCAGCCGATGTCACGTTTTACTCCGCCTGGCACGGCGAAGTTCTCGCAGCCTGCGGGGCGATCAAGGACCTGGGCGATGGGACCGGCGAGCTCAAATCGATGCGCGCCGATCCGGCCTGGCGCGGCAAAGGCGCGGGCAAGGCGGTGCTGGCGCACCTGCTCAGCGTCGCGCGGGCGCGAGACTATTCGCGGGTAAGCCTCGAAACCGGGCGGCCCGAACCTTTCCTTCCTGCACGCAGGCTCTATGAAAGCCATGGCTTTGTGGAATGCCCGCCCTTCGCCCAGTACCGCGAAGACCCGTTCTCGATCTGCATGACCCTGGAACTATGACCCACCTGACCCTGCGCCCTGCCAATCCCGCCGATGTCCCCGCACTGTCGGCGCTGGCAATCGAGAGCTTCATCGCCAAGTTCGGCCCGCTCTACAATGCGCAGGACCTCGCGACTTTTCTGGCCGAGAACCTGGACGAAGGCCCGATTGCCGCCGAATTGGCCAAGAGCGGCCGCGTCTACCGGTTGGCCGAAGCCGATGGACGGCTGGTCGGCTTTTGCAAGATCGGCCTGACCTGCGGCTTTCCCGAACATGCCCGGGGCAACAAGGTGATGGAGCTCAAGCAGCTCTACACCGCCTCCGATGCCACCGGCATAGGGATCGGCGGCAAACTGATGAACTGGGCGATGGACCAATTCGAAGCGCGCAGCGCGGACGAAGTGCAGATCTCTGTCTATGCCGGAAACGAGGGCGGGCACCGCTTCTACGAACGCTATGGCTTTGAGAAAGTGGCCGACATCACCTTCAAGGTCGGCGAGCAGTATGATCCGGAGTTTCTGTTCGCCAAGCTGCTCTTTTAACGCGATCTTAGCGCACAGCTGCCAACCTGCGCGGCATGAGTGACCCTGCAGCCGAGCCCTTGAATCGCTATCTGCAAGCCGAAGCCGCGCTGACCGGAGATGATGGGCTTACGCCAATCGACCGGATCCTCGATGCCGTGCGCAGTCATCTCGGCATGGAAATCGCCTTTGCCTCGCGGATCCACGACGGGCTGCGCGAATTCACCCATATTCGCGCTGATTGCCCCGTTCCGGTTGCACCCGGGGTGGCCGAGCCGCTGGAACAGACCTTGTGCCAGGCCGTACTGGACGGTCGCTTGCCGGCGCTGATCCACGATGCCAGCCAGCATGAAGCGGCACTGCCACTGCCCATCACCCTGGCCTTGCCGGTCGGCTCACATCTGAACGTTCCGCTGACGCTAAGCGATGGGCAAATATACGGCACCTTCTGCTGTGTCAGCCGGACCCCCGATCTCAGCCTGACCGAGCGCGACATGGCAACATTGCGCGCTTTTGCGCAACTTGCTGCCCAGCAGATCGAAAGCGAGTTGAACAGCCAGCGCAGCCGGGCCAGCGTGACCGAACGGATTGCAGCGGTTATCGCTGCCGATACGCTCACCATCCTGCATCAGCCGATCCACGATCTGCGCAGTGGCCGTGCGGTGGGGGTTGAATGCCTGGCCCGGTTTGCCGATGCCGCAGAGCGAGGCCCCGATTGCTGGTTTGCCGAGGCTGCCGCGGTTGGCCTGGGTGCGGATCTGGAACTGCTGGCGGTTCGCGCGGCCTTGAGCACGCTGCCCCACGTCCCAGCGGATTGCTACGTCGCGGTCAATGTCTCTCCTGAAACAGTCATCAGCGGATCGCTGCGTCCGCTGGTTGCCGGTGCAAGCCGTGACCGTCTGGTGATCGAGGTGACCGAGCATGATGCGGTAAGCGACTACGAAGCACTTGCCGCCGAACTGCAGTGGCTGCGCAGCCACGCCCGGATCGCGATTGACGACGTAGGCTCGGGCTATGCCGGACTGCGCCATATCGTCGATCTGCGGCCCGATATCCTCAAGCTTGATATGAGCCTGACGCGCCACATCGATAGCGATCCGGCCCGGCGCGCACTGGCGCATGCCCTGGTCTGCTTCGCGCGCGAGATTGGCTGCAAACTGGTAGCAGAAGGCGTGGAGACCGAAGCCGAGCGCGCCACTCTTGCCCGGTTGGAGGTGGGACTGGCGCAAGGCTATCTGTTCAGCCGCCCAATGCCGGTTGTGGCAGCCCAGCAATTGCTGCTTGGCGAACAGGAGCCTGCCCCGCTGGTGCAGCTGGCGCAGGCCGCCCCGGCTCCGCAGCTGGCCCGCCGCGCCTGAAGGAAGCGCCTGCATAACCTCTCCATTTGCCCGCGCGGCGGCGAGTGCCTATAGGCGCTGCATGTCCATTCGTCCCTGGCGCGATATCGCGCGGCGCAGATCCCGGCAGATCATGGTCGGCAAGGTCCCGGTCGGCGGCTCTGCGCCGATTACCGTCCAGACCATGACCAACACACCGACCAGCGATGCCGCGGCTACCATCGCCCAGATCAAGCGTTGCGAGGATGCCGGGGTGGACCTGATCCGCGTGTCCTGTCCCGATCAGGCCAGCACTGCTGCGCTGGCCCAGATCGTCCGCGCCGCCGAAGTGCCGATCATTGCCGACATCCATTTCCACTACAAGCGCGCGCTCGAAGCGGCTGACGCCGGCGCGGCCTGCCTGCGGATCAATCCCGGCAATATCGGCTCGAGCGAGCGCGTTGCCGAAGTGGTCCGCGCGGCCAAGGCCAACGGCTGCGCGATCCGCATCGGGGTCAATGCCGGCAGCCTGGAAAAGGACCTGCTCGAGAAGTACGGCGAACCCTGCCCCGAGGCGCTGGTCGAATCGGCGCTCGATCATATCAAGCTGCTGCAGGACCACGATTTCCACGAATACAAGGTGGCGGTGAAAGCCAGCGACGTGTTCCTGGCGGTGGCGGCCTACATGCAGCTCGCCGAAACGGTCGATTGCCCGCTGCACCTGGGGATCACCGAGGCCGGCGGGCTGATCGGCGGGACGGTCAAATCGAGCATCGGGATGGGCAACCTGCTGTGGGCCGGGATCGGCGATACGATCCGCGTCTCGCTTTCGGCCGAGCCCGAAGAGGAAGTGCGGGTCGGCTATGAGATCCTCAAGAGCCTCGGCCTGCGCACGCGCGGTGTGCGCGTCGTCTCGTGCCCGAGCTGCGCGCGGCAGGGCTTTGACGTGATCCGCACGGTCGAGAAACTGGAAGACGCGCTGCAGCACATCAAGACCCCGATGAGCCTGTCGGTGCTCGGCTGCGTGGTCAACGGCCCCGGCGAAGCGCGCGAGACCGACATCGGGATCACCGGCGGCGGCCAGGGCAAGCACATGGTCTACCTCTCAGGGGTGACCGACCACCACGTGGCCGACGCCGACATGATCGCGCACATCGTCAAACTGGTCGAAGCCAAGGCGGCCGAGATCGAGGCCGGGCAATCGGTGAGCATGGATGTGACTCACGGGAAAGCGGCTTGATGATTCTGGCGCTGTTGTTCCTGATTGCCGGTTCGACTGTCGAGATCGACAGCACGGCACCACACCCTATCGAAATCGAGGTTGCATCCGACAACCAACAGCAGTGCATTTTCAGGATCGAAGGGCGGACATTATCACAATCCGCGCTCAGGAAAATTCTCAAAGCAGAACGCGACAAGCAGCGCGAGATCCACATATCCAGCGCAAGCAATGCTCCGTGGCGCTGCATTGCCGGGGCAGTCTACGATGCTCAAAAATCCGGGTTCGAGACTGTTGGCTTCGTCACGACGCCGGTTTCCGAGTGATCTGGTCGATCCGGCTGGACACGTTCGCAGGCTCAATTCCAGCCTAACCCTTCGGTAACCCCATACCGCTATCCTCACCCCCGCGATGCAGCGGCTCTACGCCATCTTGCTCCTGGCCGTGGGCCTGATGAGCTTTGTCGCGGTGCTGTTCCAGCCTCCCGCGGATCAGGTGGCTGTGGCAGCCGAAAGCGCCGAGGCGCAGGGCGGCAAACCGATGGCCAGCCACGATGAAAGCGATGCGCTGCTGCTCAAACGCGATGACTCCGGCCAGTTCCACTTGAACGCCAGCGTCAATGGCGGCGATGTTCGGTTCCTGGTCGATACCGGTGCAGATATGG
>JANPMA010000300.1:0-24139 GCA_031422595.1 Novosphingobium sp.
CGCTGGCGATTGTTCGCGCGCCAGCGACTGGACCGCTGCGCGCCGCCTGGGGGTGTGGGTGTGATTGGCAGGGGGTAAAGCCAGCGTCAGGACATCACGCCCCTCCCCTTCTGGGGTGGGGTTGGGGTGGGGTTTGTCAGCATTGCCGAACGTCGCGTCAGACGGACAAACCCCACCCCCAACCCCTCCCCTGAAGGGGAGGGGCTTAAGAAGGGCGGTCACCTTCGGCAGCCAATCGTCATAGAATGCAGCCGCCGCCGCGCTGGGCGGGTCCGGCAAATCCACCACTTTAAGCTGCACTGCCATCAGCGCCGCTCGCGGGTCAGGGTGATGCCGATCTGTTCGCCGTTTTCGCTGATCGCCAGTTTGACGATCTTGACCGTCACCGCCTCGACCCGCTGGTCCTGCAGGAACACCGTGTCGCAGACATGTTCGGCCACGGCCTCGATCAGCTTGAAATGGACACCTTGCGGCAGCGCACCCGAGGCCGCGAACTTGAGGTCCATATAGTTCTTGCTGGCATCGAGCGGGGTATCGGGTTCGTAGCGCGGCTGGGCCTTCAGCTTCACGGTGATTGTGAAGCGCAGCGGCTGCGGCCGCCCGGTTTCCTCCGAGTAAATCCCGGTCAGGACGTCATGCTCGAAATCGGCGACTTCAAGGATCAGCGAATCAGCCATCGCTCAGTCATTGCTCCAACGCGCGAAGATCGCGGTGGGCAGCAGCCGCCCGTCCGGGCCTTCCTCGCGCACCGCCAGGTCGCCATGCTCCAATTTGCCGGGCAGGTCGCGGAAAATCTCGTCCATTAGCCCGATCAATGCCAATGATGACATCCGCACGGCATAGACGGTGAGGAACAGGAAGCGGCTGTCCGCGTCCAGTAGCTGGCGGCAATCGGCCAGCAGCCTGGGCAGGTGTTCTTCCAGCCGCCAGACCTCGCCCTCGGGCCCGCGCCCGAATTTGGGCGGATCGAGGATGATCCCGTCATAGCGTTTGCCGCGCCGCACTTCGCGGGCTGCAAACTTGGCGGCATCGTCAACGATCCAGCGCACAGGACGGGTACCGATCCCCGCCAGCTCGGCATTGGCGCGGGCCTGGGCGACCGATTTCTTGCTGGCATCGACATGGGTGACCGGCCCAAAGGCCGACAGCGACTGGGTCCCGACGCCGGTGTAGCCGAACAGGTTGAGCGTCGAAGCATCGCTCCGCCCGTCAAGCTGCTCCCCCATCCAGTCCCACACCGGGGCCATGTCGGGGAAGAAGCCCAGATGGCGGAACGGCGTGCACTGCGCGGTAAAGCGGCACTCACCCCAGCTCAGCGGCCAGCCATCCTGCGGCACAGCGCGGCTGCCATAGGCCCAGCGTCCGCCGCCATCCTCGTCCGATCCTGGCACGAATTCACCATCGGCGGGCCAGCGCTCCTGCCGCGGGGTCCACATCGCCTGCGGTTCGGGGCGAATGAAGCTGTACGGGCCATAACGCTCATACTTGCGGCCGTGGCCCGAATCGACCAGGCCATAATCGGCCCAGCCCTCGCCGGTCATCGCGGCCGGCGGCAGTATAAGCTCAGCCACGCGGCACCGCATGCTTGGCGACATAGGCGGCGATCGCGTCGTAATCGCCCGGCAGTTCGACCAGCCGCTCTTCGCGCTCGAACAGATCGCCGATCCGTGCGGGCAGGCTGGGACGCTGGCCGGTCGCGCGCTCAACTGCGTCGCGGAACTTGGCCGGATGCGCGGTGGCCAGTGTCACCACCGGTACTTCGCGCGGCAAACCCGCGGTGCGCGCGGCGTGGAGCCCGATCGCGGTGTGCGGATCGAGCAGTTCGCCGGCATTCTCATGCGCCCAGCGGATCGTCCGGGCCATGTCGTTGGCATCAGCGCGCGCGCTGGAAAACAGCCTGGCCGCGCCTTCGCGCTGCTGATTGGTCAGCTGCATCGCCTTTGACTGTTCGAACCCTGCCATCTGCGCGGCCAGCGCGGCGCCGTCGCGGCCGCCAAGGTCGAACAGCAGGCGCTCAAAAGTGGACGAGACCTGGATATCCATCGACGGCGCTGCGGTGGGAGTAACCGTTCCGGCCGAATAGTCGCCGGTGGAGAGCGCGCGGTGGAGGATATCGTTGACGTTGGTGGCCACGATCAGCCGCGCCACCGGCAGTCCCATCTGCGCCGCGACGTAGCCTGCGAAAACATCGCCGAAGTTGCCGGTCGGGACCGCAAAGGCCACTTCGCGGTCCGGCGCGCCGAGTTGCAGCGCGCTGGCGAAGTAATAGACCACTTGCGCCATCAGCCGCGCCCAGTTGATCGAATTGACCGCACCGATCGCGAAACGGCTGGTCATCGCCGCATCGCCAAACATTCGCTTCACCATCGCCTGGGCATCATCGAAAGTGCCTTCGATCGCGATGTTGTGGATGTTGGGGGCCAAGACCGTGGTCATCTGCCGGCGCTGGACATCGCTGACTCGCCCCTTGGGGTGGAGCATGAACACATCGATCCGCGCGCGGCCCGCCACGGCATCGATCGCCGCCGATCCAGTATCGCCCGAGGTTGCCCCGACAATGGTCAGCGGATCGCCGCCGCGGCCCAGGAACTCCTCGAACAGCAGCCCCAGCATCTGCAGCGCCACGTCCTTGAAAGCCAGCGTGGGGCCGTGGAACAGCTCGAGCAGCCAGTGCTGCTCATCGAGTTGCTTGAGCGGGGTCACCGCCTTGTGCGCGAAGCGGCCATAGGCCTGGGTGGTGAGTTCGAGCAGCCGCTCGTAAGTCAGGCTGTCACCCACGAACGGAGCCATGATCCGCGCCGCGAGCTCGGCATAGGGCAACCCGGCCATGGCGGCGATTTCCTCTTTCGAGAAACGCGGCCATTCGCGCGGCAGATAGAGCCCGCCGTCGCTGGCGAGGCCCGCCAGCGTCGCGCCTTCGAAATCGAGCGCCGGAGCGCTGCCGCGGGTGGAGACGTATTCCATGGGGCCGGGCGTTAGCGGTGCGCGGCGCAATTGGAAACCCTGCGCGGACGCTGGTGCTTATCGAAAATTGCTATGCGGCAAGGCGCTTGCGCAGCGCCAGTCCATAAATCACCAGCGCGGTCAGCGCGAAGAGGAACCATTGGACCGCGTAGGACCAGTGGTTGTTGGGGATGGTGGAAGGATTAGGGGGTGCGCTTTGTTCAAGCCCCGCAAGCGGCTGCGTGGCGACTATGCGCGCCCCGGTTGGACCATCCGGGGCAATGATCCCGGATATCGAACCTGCATCATAGGCGATCGGAGTCGGTGCTCGCGACCAGCCGAGATTGACCTCTGCAGTCGGCCGGCCCTCCCCAGCTTGGCAATAAGCCCATTGCGCCCAGCCGGTTTCACCTTTGAGGTTGTGACCAGCCGTCGGCCGGGTCATTCCGCTTCCGCCGCACATGTAGGTTATGTGCCGGAAATAGGTTGCTTCACGCTGCGCCCGGTCGAGCATGAGCGGCGCTTCGGAAGACATCGCAACCGCACGCTCGTAGCGCGCAAGCAGCGCTTCCTTCTGGTGCATCCGGTCAAGCTGCCAGAACCCCAGCCGCAGCATCACCGCCACGGCGGCCAGCACCAGCAGCGTCGGGATCACCGGGATGCGTCGCAGGTTCATGACTAAAGGATATCCTCTCCGGTCGCTTCAACCGCCTTGCGCTGAAACTCAGTGGCCAGCAACGCAGCCTTGGTGACGCGCAGGCCCCACACCGTCGCGCCCAAGATCAGCGGGGTCCATAGCACCAAATGCACCCACAAGGGCGGTTCAAAAGTCACCTGAACCCACAACGCCAGACCTACCACGACCGCCCCGATCACCATGGTCAGGAACGCCGCCGGGCCATCGCCGACATTGAAGCTGGAATAATCGAGCCCGCACGTGCCGCACTTGGGAGCGAAACGGGTCAGCCCTTTGAACAGTCCCTTTGCCCCGCACCGTGGGCACCTTGCGAAAAGGGCAGCCTCGGCCAAGCCGGGCTGCCCCTTCGTGTCAGGCGCTGGGCCTGTCATCAGTGAACCGCGTGACCCCAGTTGCCCCAGACGTAAATCGCGACGAACAGGAACAGCCAGACCACGTCGACGAAGTGCCAGTACCAGGCCGCCGCTTCGAAGCCGAAGTGGTGCTTGGGGGTAAAGTCACCGTTGTAGGCGCGCTTGAGGCAGACCATCAGGAACACCGTGCCGATGATCACGTGGAACCCGTGGAAACCGGTCGCCATGTAGAAGGCGCTGCCATAGGTGTTGGTGCCGAAGGGGAACGGCGCGGCGGCATATTCGTAGGCCTGGATGCTGGTGAACAGCATGCCCAAGAGGATCGTCGCCCACAGGCCCTTCTTCAGGCCATCGCGATCGCCGTGGATCAGGCTGTGGTGCGCCCAGGTCACCGTGGTGCCCGAGCACAGCAGGATCAGCGTGTTGAGCAGCGGCAGGTCAAACGCATCGAGCACGGCCACGACCGCCTTGGGCGGCCATTGCCCGGCGACAACTTCGGAAATCGTCGAAGGGAACAGCGAGAAATCGAAGAAGGCCCAGAACCAGCCGACGAAGAACATCACTTCCGAAGCGATGAACAGGATCATTCCGTAACGCAGGTGCAGCTGCACCACCGGGGTATGATGACCCTGATGGGCTTCGGCCACAACCTTGGTCCACCACTGCCACAAGGTGAACAGCAGGCCGGCCAGGCCCAGCGGGAACACAAGTTTGCCCGCAGGGTTGTCATGCATGAACAGCACGAGCCCGCTGGTCATCACCAGCGCGGAAATCGCGCCCGCCAGCGGCATGATGTCCGGATCGAGAATGTGGTAATCGTGGTTCTTGGTACCGGCCATGATACGTCAGGTCCCCGTTGTTCGAATTGCCGACGGACCGATCCGCCAGCGTGAAATGCAAAGTGCCCTTATCGCGCCGTGCTGGCCGGGTCCAGTGCCTTTGATGCAGCTTTCCCACCGCCGTCTGCCGCCGCACTTTGATCGGCCGATTTATGGAAGGTATAGCTCAGCGTGATCTGGCGGATGTCCTTGGTGTCGGGGTTGTCGAGGATCGCCGGATCGACATAGTACTGGACCGGCATCTCAACCTTTTCGCCCGCTTTCAACGTCTGCTGGATAAAGCAGAAACAGGCGATCTTCTTGAAGTAGATCCCGGCCAATTCGGGTTCGACATTGAAACTGGCGACCCCGGTGATCGGCGCGCCGGTGAGGTTCTGGGCGGTATAGAAAGCCAGGCGGCGCTCGCCGATCTTCATTTCCTGGGTGACCTGGCTGGGACCGAATTTCCATGACAGGTCGGCGGCGACATTGCCGTCGAAGCGCACCGAAATCGTCTTGTCCGACACCTTGACCGCCCCGGCCTCGGCCGCGCTGGCGCGCTGGGTGGTGCCGCCGAAGCCGGTGACCTGGCAAAAGATCCGGTACAGCGGAACGGCCGCAAAGCCCATGCCCAGCATGAACAGCGCGCCGCCCAGCGCGTAGAGCGCCACCCGCCGATTGCGGCCGGAATCGCTGATCGTCTGCACGGTCAGCTGACCCGCTTGGCGATCGTGATCAGGAAGAACAGCAGCACCAGCCCAAACAGCAGCAAGGCCAGAGCATTGTTGCGTCCCTTGATGATGCGCTTGCGTTCGGCTTCGGGGTCGGGCTCGTTAAGGTCCATGGATGTCATCCGGCTATGAAGCGGTCAGCCACCAAAGCGGCGAACAGCGCGAAAAGGTAGAGGATTGAAAAGCCGAACAGCCGCTTCTCGGCGCGCATATCGGCATCGTTCCCGGCATTGCGAAACGTCGCGACTTTCAGGCTCAGCAGCAGGAAAACCGCACCCAGCAGCAGCGCCGAGGCACCATAGAACCAGCCCGCCAGCCCCAGCAGGAACGGCGCCAAGGCGATTGGCAGCAGCAGCACGGCATAGACCAGGATCTGGCGCCGGGTGCTCTGGTGCCCGGCCACGACCGGCATCATCGGGATCCCGGCGGCAGCATAGTCGGTCTCGACAAACAGCGCGAGCGCCCAGAAGTGCGGCGGGGTCCAGAAGAAGATGATCGCGAACAGCAACACCGGCATCAGCGTGATGTCGCCGGTCGCGGCGATCCAGCCGATCATCGGCGGGAACGCCCCTGCTCCGCCGCCGATCACGATGTTCTGCGGTGTGCGTGGCTTGAGCCACACGGTGTAGATCACCGCATAGTAGAAAATCGAAAAGGCCAGCACCGCCGCTGCCAGCCAGCCAACCGCCAGCCCCATGATCAACACCGACCCCACCGCCAGCGCCACCCCGAAATCGCGGGCCGACGTGCGCTCCATCCGCCCCGAGGGCAATGGCCGCGAGGCGGTTCGCTTCATCTTGGCGTCAAGATCGGCTTCCCACCACATGTTGAGCGCCGCCGAACCGCCCGCCCCCAGCGCGATGCACAGGATCGCGGTGAAGCCCAGGATCGGATCGATCGCCACCGGGGCCGCCAGCAGACCGCACAGGCCAGTGAAGATCACCAGGCTCATCACCCGCGGCTTGGTCAGCGAGAGGAAGTCGCGCCAATCGGTCGGCAAGGGAATCGGTTGGGTGGGAGCGGTGGACATTTCGGGTGCGCTATAGGCGCGTGTCAGAGCCGCTTCAACCAGTCGATCAACAGCGCGTTCACTTCTTTTGGGCGTTCCTGCTGGGTCCAGTGCCCAACGCCTTCGAGCACATGTCCTTCGACCCTGGGTGCAAACATCCGCATCAAGGCCACCGGATCGGCCACCGCGCCGAACAGCGTGGTTGCGGGATCGCGGCTACCGCCGATGAACAGGCAGGGTTGTTCCAGCTGCTTGCCCTGCATCGGCTTGAGCCATGCATAGTCGCGTTCGTGGTTGCGGTAGCGGTTCAACGGCCCGCGAAAGCCCGAAGCCTTGAACTCGGCCTCGTAGTAATCGAGGTCAGCCTCGCTCAGCCAGGGAACCGGCTGTGGATCGGGCAGGCCCTCCAGGAACGTCGCGCCCAGCTGCTTGTCCCAATAGTTGCCCGGCGGCACATCGCCGCAGATCGAGTACATCATCCGCGCAACGAAATCGCGCGGATCGGCCTCGGCCTCGGCTTCGGCCACGCCCGGTTCCTGGAAGAAATCCTGGTAGAAGAACCGGCCCTGGCTGGTGAAAAGCTCTCGGAATACCTCGGTGAACGGGCGCATCGGAGCACCCGTGAACGGCACCGATAGGCCTGCCGCCGCACGGACCCGGTCGAAGTTCGTGAAAGCGGTGTTCCAGACGATCGGCGCGCCCCAGTCATGCCCGATCAATACTACCGGCGCGTCCGGTGAAAGCGCATCGGCGAGGCCAATCAGATCACCGGCGATAGCCTCAAGCGTATAGGCCTCTACGGCAAGCGGCTTGTCCGATCCGCCATAGCCGCGCACGTCGATCGCGCAGGCAGTGAACCCGGCCTGCGCCACCGGCCCGATCTGGTGGCGCCACGAATACCAGCTTTCGGGAAAACCGTGGACCATGATCGCCAGCGGCCCCTCCCCCTTAATCGCACAGCGCAAGGTGGCATCGCCGGTATCAACTTGGCGGAATTCGGGCATGGCTTACCTCCCAACGAAAACGCCCCGACCTTGCGGGCCGGGGCATCTTCTGTCCAGAGCGCAGAAAGCGATCAGTGGTGATCGTCGTCCTTGATCGTCGGGACCTGTTCGAACTGGTGGAATGGCGGCGGGCTGGACAGGGTCCATTCCAGCGTGGTCGCGCCTTCGCCCCAATAGTTGTCTTCGGCCTTCTTGCCCATGGTGAAGGCATAGATGATGTTGACGAACCAGATCCCCAGCGAGGTCAGCAGCACCAGGTAGCCGATCGACGACCATTCGTTCCAATAGGCATAGGCCGGAGCATAGTCCGGATAGCGGCGGGGCATCCCCTGCAGCCCCAGGAAGTGCTGCGGGAAGAAGATCATGTTCACGCCGACGAAGAAGATCCAGAAGTGCAAGTGGGCCAGCAGCTCGCTGTGCATGCGCCCGCTCATCTTCGGGAACCAGTAGTAGAACCCGCAGAACAGCGCGGTGACTGCGCCCAGCGACAGCACATAGTGGAAGTGGGCGACCACGAAATAGGTATCGTGAACCACATCGTCCACGCCGCCGTTGGCCAGATAGACGCCCGTAACGCCGCCGACGGTGAACAGGAAGATGAAGCCGATCGCCCAGACCATCGGGCTCTTGAATTCGATCGAGCCGCCCCACATCGTTGCGATCCAGCTGAAGATCTTGATGCCGGTGGGCACCGCGATCACCATGGTGGCGAGCGTGAAGTAAAGCTTGGTGTCGAGCGACATGCCGGTGGTGAACATGTGGTGAGCCCAGACCACGAAGCCGACCACACCGATCGCAACCATGGCATAGGCCATGCCGAGGTAACCGAAGATCGGCTTGCGCGAGAATGTCGCGATGACCTGGCTGACGATGCCGAAGCCCGGCAGGATCATGATGTAGACTTCGGGGTGGCCAAAGAACCAGAACAGGTGCTGGAACAGCACCGGATCGCCGCCGCCCTTGTGATCGAAGAAGGTGGTCTGGAAGTTGCGGTCGGTGATCAGCATGGTGATCGCCGCGGCCAGCACCGGCAGCGCGAGCAGCAGCAGGAAGGCGGTGACCAGCACCGACCAGACGAACAGCGGCATCTTGTGGAGCGTCATTCCCGGTGCGCGCATGTTGAAGATGGTGGTGATGAAGTTGATCGCGCCCATGATCGAAGCGGCAC
Source organism: Novosphingobium sp. (assembly GCA_031422595.1). Taxonomy (GTDB): domain Bacteria; phylum Pseudomonadota; class Alphaproteobacteria; order Sphingomonadales; family Sphingomonadaceae; genus Novosphingobium. The sequence continues at coordinate 8,724 of JANPMA010000300.1, forward strand.
CGGCCAGATGCAGCGAGAAGATCGCGAAGTCAGTCGCCGGGCCGACCGAACCATAGGTCGACAGCGGGGCATAGGCTGTCCAGCCGATCCCCGCGCCATTGCCGGTGGCATCGCCTGGAACAACCGCCGAAAGCAGCAGCGAACAGAAACCCGCAACGGTCAGCCAGAACGAGATGTTGTTCATCCGCGGGAAGGCCATGTCGGGCGCGCCGATCATCAGCGGTACGAACCAGTTGCCGAAGCCCCCGATGATCGCCGGCATGACCATGAAGAACACCATGATCAGCCCGTGGGCAGTGATCAACACGTTCCAAAGGTGCAACTGGGCATCGAAACTGGCGTTCGATTCGCCCAGCATGCCCGCAATCCAGCCCAGATGCTGGATCCCCGGCGCGGCCAGCTCAAGCCGCATCAGCCCCGAAATCGCGCCGCCGATGGTCCCGGCGAAAATCGCGAAGATCAGGTACAGCGTACCGATGTCCTTGTGGTTGGTGGACATGAACCAGCGGGCGAAAAACGCCGGCTTGTGATCGTGATGTCCGTGATCCTCGGCGTGGGCCTCGAAGTGGTCAGCGGTGGTGGCCATGGTATGCGAACCTTTGTCCTAAATCTTCTGGGTCAGGCAGCGGGCTTGGCAGCCGGCGCGGCCGCAGCTTCCGACGGAGCAGCGGCAGGAGCGTCGGGCATGCCGTCGATCTTGCCGCCTTGGGCGATAACCCAGGCGTTATACTTGTCGCGCGGCAGGGCTTCGATCACGATCGGCATATAGCCGTGACGTGCGCCGCACAATTCACTGCACTGGCCGAAGTAGACCCCGGGCTTTTCGATGTGCAGGAAGCGTTCATTGAGCCGCCCCGGAACCGCGTCGATCTTGAGCCACAGCGAAGGGATCGCAAAGGCATGGATCACGTCGGCGGCGGTTGCCTGGAGCCGGATGTCCTCGCCGACCGGTACGACCATGCGATTGTCTGCAGCAAGCTGCTCCGGACCATCATCGTCGGTGCGGAAGCGTTCGCCGGCCGGTACTTCGCCCTTTTCCTTGAGCATGTTCGAAATCACTTCGAACCCGCCGTTGTCGGGATAGGAATAGGTCCAGTACCACTGGTTGCCGGTGGCCTTGATCGTCAGTGCATCCTTGCCCGGATCCTTGAACTGGGCGCGCAGCAGGCTGACCGAGGGGACCGAGATCGCTACCAGGATCAGGATCGGAATACCGGTCCAGACCACTTCGAGCAGCGTGTTGTGCGAGGTCTTCGAAGGGACCGGATTGGCCCGCTTGTTGAAGCGGACTATCACGTAGAGCAGCAGCAACAGAACGAAACCTGTGATCACCACCATCACCCAGACCAGACCGAGGTGCATGCGCATTGCCTGATGACCGGTGGGCGAGAACTGGGTCTGAACATCGAGCCCGCCTGCAACCGGCATGCCGACACCGGGGGTCGGCTTCATCGGGGCATAGCCGCCGGGCGCAACCTTGAAATGAGGATCGTTGGGATCGATCTTGACCGGCTCAGGCGCGGGGGCTGCGACGACGGAGGCAGCAGCGGCGGGCTTGGCCTCAGCAGCCTTGGCCTCGGCCGGAGCCGCTGCGGCGGCTTCGCTGGCTACCGCGGCCGCGGCCGGGGCCGCCGATGCGGCTTGTGGCAGAGCCAGAAGAGCCAGCGACAGCGCGATGGCCTTGATCGCGGTGAAGGACGCGTTGGCCGCTTCGCGGGCGGTTTGACCGATTGTCATCGTTCCTCTTGCTTTCGCTAATCAGGTCGATGGAAGCCCATCCGTGCTCCCCTCGCCCCCTTGGGACTTGTCAATTTCAGCCGGGCCTATACGCGCGCTTTACGGGCACCTCAAGCGCCTCTAGGGAAATTTTGTGGGGTGCCCCGCCGGGCGCCCCTTGCTTGTCCACGATTCAGACGAAAGGCCTTAGGCAATCATGCAGGATGAAGAGGTGCTTGCCGAGTTTCGAGCCAGCAAGGCTTTGCTTGAAGGGCATTTTCTGCTCTCCTCCGGGCGTCACAGCGCGCACTACCTGCAATGTGCGCGGGTTTTGATGGATCCGATGCGCGCCTCGCGGCTGGCTGCCGCGCTGGCCCAGCGCATCCCGCGCGAGCTTCGCAAGGATATCACCAAGGTGGTGTCCCCGGCCATGGGCGGGGTGATCATCGGCCATGAAATGGGCCGCGCGCTGGGAATCGAGGCAATGTTCGTCGAACGCCCGACCGGCACTTTTGAACTGCGGCGCGGTTTTGCGTTTGAGCCAGGCGACAAGGTGCTGATGGTCGAAGACGTGGTCACCACCGGTCTGTCCAGCCAGGAAGCGATTCGCTGCATCGAAGAGGCCGGGGCCGAAGTGCTCGCGGCGGCCGCGCTGATCGATCGCAGCGCCGGGACCGCCGATCTGGGGGTCCCGTTCTTCCCGCTGATCGCGATCAACTTCCCGACCTATGCGCCGGACGAGCTTCCGCCCGAGCTGGCCGCGACCGAGGCGATCAAACCGGGGAGCCGCGCGTCTTGAGGAAGGTTGGGCCGTGACCACAGCGAGACTCCGCCTTGGCGTGAACATCGATCACGTTGCGACGATCCGCAACGCGCGCGGCGGGGATCATCCCGATCCGGTCCGCGCGGCCGAGATTGTCGCGCGCTGCGGCGGCGACGGGATTACCGCACACTTGCGCGAAGATCGTCGCCACATCCGCGACGAAGACCTCGCCCGGATCCAGGCTGCGACCAATCTGCCGCTCAACCTCGAAATGGCGGCGACCGAGGAGATGCTGGAAATCGCGCTGCGCCACAAACCGCACGCCGCCTGCATCGTCCCCGAACGCCGCGAGGAGCGGACCACCGAGGGCGGGCTCGATGCCGCCGGGCAGCACAACCGGCTCTACCCGCTGGTCCAGCGCCTGAGCGATGCCGGGATCCGCGTCAGCCTGTTCATCGCCCCCGAAGCGCGGCAGATCGAGGCCGCCTTGATGCTCAAGGCCCCGGTGGTCGAACTGCACACCGGAGAATATGCCCACGCCGAGGGCGAAGCCCGCGCCATCGAACTGAAACGCCTGGCCGACATGGCCGCGCTTGCCGCCAAGAACGGGATCGAACCCCACGCCGGGCACGGGCTGACTTACGAAAACGTCGCTGCCGTGGCCGCGATTCCGCAGCTGGCCGAACTCAACATCGGCCACTACCTGATTGGCGAAGCGATCTTCTGCGGGCTGGAACCGGCCGTGCTGCGGATGCGCGAACTGATGGATGCGGCGCGCCCTTCGACAGGCTCAGGGTTGTCGGGATGATTGTCGCGATCGGCTCAGACCTCTGCAACATCGAACGCATCCAGGCCTCGCTCGAGCGCTGGGGCGAGAAGTTTGAGAACCGGGTGTTCACCGAAATCGAAAAGGCCAAAGGCAATTCGCGGCCCTTCACCAAAGCCGGCACCCTGGCCAAACGGTTCGCCGCCAAGGAGGCCTTCTCCAAAGCGGTCGGCACCGGGTTCAAGCGCGGGGTGTTCATGAAGGACATCGGCGTCGTCAACATGCGTTCGGGTGCGCCGACGCTCCAACTGGGAGGCGGTGCAGCCAGCCGCCTTGCCGAAATCACGCCCGAGGGGCACCAGGCCGTGATCCACCTGACCCTTACCGATGACCACCCCTGGGCCCAGGCATTCGTGGTTATAGAGGCCCGTAAATTGTGACCGAACCAACCGACGTTGTGCCCTTGCCCGGTGTGGCTGCCCCCGTAGCAGAACCCTATGAACCGCTCGATTGGATTGGCGAAATTCGCGGCCTGTTCTGGATGCTGCTGGCGGTGCTGTGCTTCCACAGCTTCATCGCCAAGCCGTTCTACATCCCGTCAATCTCGATGATGCCCAATCTGCTGGTTGGGGACCGGCTGGTGGTTTCCAAATTTCCATTCGGCTGGAATTGGGCCTCGGCCAGTTTCCACGTGCTGCCGCGCGGTGCCTGGCGGCTGCTTGGTGGCACGCCGCGTTACGGCGATATTGTCATCGTAGTCCCCAAAGGCCGCACCGACGACCTGATCAAGCGCGTCGTGGCGCTACCGGGAGACCGGATTGCTGTGGTCAATGGGGAGATCGTACTCAACGGCAAGAAGGTCCCGCAAACGGTCGAACCCAGCTTACAGCTGCCTGCAGATCCCCAGCTGATGTGTGACGAGTATGGCCAGCCCAGCTGGTGCTACGATGTCTTCACCAGCTTCAAGAAGCGTTTGCCTTCGGGCCGTGATGTTGTTGAGCTCCCGACCTATCGCGAAGTGATGCCCAATGGTGCGACCTACCTGATCGTCCGCGACCAGCCCCGCAACACCTACAACAACATGGCCGAAATCAAGGTGCCCGAAGGCCATGTGTTCATGATGGGCGACAACCGCGACCATTCGGCAGACAGCCGGGTGTCCTTGAGCGACAATGGCCTGGGCGGGCCGGTGCCGCTGTCTGACGTGGGCGGGCGAGCTGAATTCGTGACCTTTTCGCTCGACGGCAGGCAAAGCCGCAATCCGGCCACATGGTGGAATTCCTTGCGTCCCGGCCGATCCTGGAACAGCCTGCGCCCGGTTCACCTGACGAAAGGCAAGTGATGGCAGAAGCCCGCTCCCGCCCCGCCCGGAGCCGCACCCGCAAGCCCAGCGAAGTGGCGGTGCAGCACGCCGGGCCGAGCGACATCCACGACCCGGTCTTGCGAAGCGAGTTCAAGCGCGCTGCGGTCTGGATCGGCCTTGCTGCCGCACTGGCGCTGACCGTCTATCTGGCGCGACCCTTGCTGATCATCTTTGGCGGCATGGTCTTCGCAGCAATGGTCGATGGCGGAGCGCGGCTGCTGGGCCGGGTGCTCAAGATCGGTCGGCTCTGGCGGGTCTCGATCGTGCTGGCTTTTGTCGTGGCTTTTCTGGCCTGGACCGCGATGTTCGCAGGTTCACAAATCGCTGCCCAGGCCGCACTGCTGCCCGAAGTAATCGAGACCCAGTCGCTGAAGGTGCTCAATTGGCTCCAGGACCACGGCGCCGTCGTCAATATGAAGACCGCTCAGGACCTGATCGAAAGGGCGGCCGGCGCGATCGGCGAGCTGACCACTGCTGTCGGCAACCTGATCGGCGGATTGACTACGGTTTTCGGGATTATCGTTCTGGGGATCTACTTCGCGCTTGAACCGCAGCTTTACCAGCGCGGGTTCGCCTGGTTGCTGCCGATCGGCCAGCGCGAGCACTTTGCCGGCACAGCCCAACAGATGGGCCGGACGCTGCGCCGATTGATGGCCGGGCGGCTGACGGGGATGACCATCGAGGGCTTGGCCACCTGGATGCTCTTGGCTTGGTGGGGCGTGCCGATGGCCGCGCTGCTGGGACTGCTGACCGGCCTCTTGGCCTTCCTGCCCAATATCGGCGCGCCGATTTCGGGCGCCTTGATGATCATGGTCGGCTTTTCGGACAGCACCAGCACCGGATTGTTCTGCATTTTCGTCTACCTGTTCGTGCACATCCTCGATGGCAACATCGTGGTCCCGCTGATCGCCAAGCATACCGCCGACCTGGCACCCGCGGTGGTACTGGGGATGCAGCTGATCATGGGCACGCTGTTCGGCCTGCTCGGGCTGATGCTGGCCGACCCGTTGGTGGCGATGATCAAGGTCGCGCTTGAGCGCCAATCGCAGCGCAACGAAGAGGCCTGAACCATGGTTCGCAAGTTCCTCTATTTCGTGGCTATCATGATCGCGCTGTTCGCAGCCGGGCGGGTCGCGCTGGGGTTCTATCCAGAGCAGCTGACCCGCGCGACCTTCACGCCATCGGGCAAGTTCGAAGCGCAGCCCAAGCTGGCCGGAGCCGCTTATGCCGATCCCAAGCTGTGGTTCAGCCGTCCCGGAGAGCCCGGCCAGACTTTGATCGACTGGCGGCCCGATGGGTTTGCGCAAGCAGGCGACGCGCTCGATGTCGCGGTGTTCTTCGTCCACCCCACAAGTTACCTCAAGAAGTCGCACTGGAACGCCCCGCTCGACGACCGCGATGCACGCCGGATCGGTGAGATCGTCACCAAGGCCAATGCCAGCGTGTTCAGCCGCGCCGACGAAGTCTGGGCTCCGCGCTATCGCCAGGCGACTTTCGGGGCCTTCGTGACCGATGCGCCCGAGGCGCGCCAGGCACACGAACTGGCCTACCAGGATGTCGCCCTGGCCTTCGACGCCTTCCTGGCCGCTCAGCCACCGGGGCGCGGGATCGTACTCGCGGGGCACAGCCAGGGCAGCTTTATCATCAAGCGGTTGCTCAAGGAGAAGGTCGCCGGCACTCCGCTGGCCCGCCGGATCGTTGCCGCCTATGTTATCGGCTGGCTGGTCGACACCGGGCGAGACTTGCCTGAAATGGGCCTTCCGGGTTGCAACGCGCCCGACCAGGTCGGCTGCGTGGTCAGCTATCTCTCGTTCGCCGATCAAGCCGATACTTCCATGATGCGCGGCGCCTACGAACGCTTCGCCGGTAAGGACAAGGCCGGCGGTGCCCCGCACTACCTCTGTTCCAACCCGCTGACCGGCGGGATCGGCGGCATGGCCCCGGCCAGGGCCAATCTGGGCGGGATCGTGCCCGACCTCAAGATGGAGCATGCCAAGATCACCCCTCAACTGGTCGGTGCGGCCTGCGCCGCCGATGGCACCTTGCGCATCGGCGAAGGCCCGGACATGGGACCTTTCGTGCTGCCCGGCGGCAATTATCACGTCTACGACTACGCGCTCTACTGGACCAACCTGCGCGAGGACTTCGCGCGACGGACTACCGCGTGGCAGACCAAGCGCTGATCACCACCCAGGCGGCGGACTTTCGCACCGCCCTGCCCCATGGCGGTGCGCTGCTCGCGCTCGATCTTGGCACCCAGACGATCGGCACCGCCTTCTGCGACGCCGGTTGGCGCTTCGCTTCGCCCGGCAAGACGCTGAAACGCGGGAAGTTCGGCGCCGACCGCGAGGCACTGGCTGCACTGGTGCGCGAACGCTCGATCAAGGGCGTGGTCATCGGCCTGCCCATCAACATGGACGGCAGCGAGGGCCCGCGCGCGCAATCAAGCCGGGCCTATGCCCGCAACCTGGCCGCCGCGCTCGAGCTGCCGGTACTGCTGTGGGACGAACGCTGGTCGACCGCCAGCGCCGAGAACGCATTGATCGCCCAGGACATGAGCCGTGCCAGGCGCGCCGACCGGATCGATGCCGCCGCCGCCGCAGTAATCCTGCAAGCGGCGATCGACGCGCTGGCTGGGGGGATGGACTGAGGGTATGGATGGGGTTGTCGAAGTTCTGCTCGATGCTGCCGGGGCCGCTACCGATGTTGCCGATGTTGTCCCCAGCCGCAAGCGCCGCCGCGGATGCCTGATCCTGGCCCTGCTCGTACTGGCGGGCATCCTGGTGTGGTACTTTTTGCTTTCCTGAGCCACTGATCAGGGCAGTCTTTCGGCCGACGTTTTCCTAACCCACCAGCTCCGCCCGGCGCATCATCGCTTCCGCTCCAACCAGCCGGCTACCCGAAGCCTCAGCCCGAGCCCACAGACTGTCGCGCGCCGCTGCGTCGGCTTGAACCGAAGCCAGCGCATCCCAGGCCGCCAGCCGCAGCCGGTCGCTGGGATGATTGCGTGCAAATCGTTCGGCCAGGTCTAGTGCCTCGGCCCCGCCCAACCCAACCGCGACCCGCAAGAAGGCATCGCTGGGCACCATTCCGATCGGCGCGGCGATCCGGCCGCCATCGGTATCGAAGCGGTATTGGTCGAGCCAGCCCAACGCGCCGTGGCTATGCATCACATTGAGCGAGACTGACAGCGCATCGGCCGGCAGCTGGGTGTGAACATCGCGATGGGCACGGTAAAGCATCAGCTTGCCCGGCTCGAGCCGGGAGCGTTCGATGAACCGAAGCGAGGGCACGGGCTCGCCCTGCCAGCCGGCCACTTCGGTGTAGTCGAATTCGTAATAGTCGCTCCAATAGCCCGGGCCAAAATAGCCCAGGGTCAGAAAGCTGAAATTGTGATCGTGCGGCACGCCGATCGCGAAGGCCGAAGTCCCGCTGGCGCGAACAATGTGCTCATCGGCCGATGGCCAGATATTGGCGCGCAAATAGAAATCGCGGAACGGCGCGGACAGGACGATCACTTGCGGGCTGTAGGAATTGTTGGCAACATCCTCGCGGTGCCGCTGAGCCAGTTCTTCGACCAGCATGTCGCCCAGAAATGACTTGTTGTTGCCAAGTCGGCGCAGCCAGCGCGCGGCATGCAGCAGGCTGTCCTCGTCGCCGGGATCAAAGCCGGCCTCATCGATCGCCGTGGTCGTTTCGGCCAGGCTGGCCACCGCTTGGTCGGCCAGGTCGATCACACGTGGCATTCGGCAAGCTCCTTGAGCTGGGGATAGGTTTCGAGCAATTGCCCGCGCAGCGCCCCGGCCTGAGCGGCCAGCGGATCGCCGGTCCGCGCCGCGATGCGGCACAGCGCGGAAAATCCCAGCGCGGTGTCGAGCCCCAGACATTCGCGTAATGCCTGCCAGCGCAGCGATTGACTTCCCCGTTCTTCGACCATCGCGGCCAACAGCGGCGCGGCATCGCTGCGGCCCATTCGGCCCAGCAAGGCGGCGGCCAGTTCCAGCCGGCTTTCCCGTGACGACCCGGCTGCCTGGTGGACCAGCGTGCCATCGGCTAGGCGATATTCGCACGCCACCGCGTCTTGAACCATGCGGCGTTGCAGCTTCAAGGTGACCAGGCTGGCCGGGACCGCAAGCAGCCGCAAGGTTTCGCGCGCGCCATCGCGGAAATTGACCATGCCCGCAGAAAGTTTGCAGGGCGACCGGTCCAGCTCGACACCGCCCGGGCGCGATCCGCTGATCCTGACCAGCTCGGCATCGGCGCTGCCGGACAGGACATGTTCCCAGGTTTCACCGGACGAGAAGCTGGCGGTCAATGCCTGTGCGCGGCGCCGCAAGCCATTGCCGTCGAGCGCCTGGACCAGAAGAACTGCTGCCCCCGTGCTGGCGATCACCACGCTTGCCACGGTTCCGTCGGATTGCTGCCGCAAGGGCACCTGACCTAGCGGGTTGGCGTGCAGCCCGGTCAGAAACGCGCCGAACAGGCGATCGACCAGCGAGCGCGCGGCCGTGTCGCCACAAGTAAACAGCGCCCTCAGCTGCGGTAGCCTGGCCAACGCCTCTCCGCGCGCAAAGCGCTGCATCTCGCCCTCAATCGCAGTGGCCGGACTCTCAGCCCGCCATTGCCCGAGCGCACTGTCAAGTCGGGCCTGGTCCAAGCGCTGCGGGGCAAGGTTGCTCCGCAGCGCTTCGATTTCCGGATGGACAAACATCGAAATGCAGTCCCGCCCGCTCAGGTTTGGCCCAACGCTTTGAGGATCTCATAGACGATGACCATCATGTCGATCGGCGCATCGTCGATCGAGAAATGAGTGCCCTGGTGCGCGAGGCTACCGAACATCCCGGTCAGGGTGTCCAGATCGGGCAGCGTAGAAATGTCGATTTTCGGCAGGTTCATGATCTTCCCCTTTTGTGCTTCCAGCGGGACAATGCGACCCGCTGGCCGAAGCCTCACCTGCTGCGGTCCGAGACTGAAATTAAAAGATTGTAATCGGCCCTGCCGGACCGCAGAGATGGCTACATGCAAGCCCCTGATAGCCCGCAAGACCAGCAGCCCGATTTCGTGTTCGATCCCTCACGCGCGGCCAGGCTCATGACCCGGCACGGCCACGGCGGGTGGCTGGGTCTGGCCTATCACGCACATGGGCCCGATTGGGTTGAGCTGTCCTTGCCCTGGCGCGAAGAACTGGTCGGCGTCGCCGAAACCGGAGTGCTGGCATCAGGCCCGATCATCAGCCTGATGGACATTGCCACATCCATGGCAGTCTGGACGTTGGCCAAGCGGGTCACTGCCCATGCCACGCTGGACCTGCGGGTCGATTACATGCGCGCCGCAGTGCCTGGGCGCACCGTGATCGGGCACGGCGAATGCTACAAGCTGACCCGCACGATCAGCTTCATCCGCGGCATCGCGCACGACGGCGATCCGGACGACCCGGTGGCGCATGTCATTGGCACCTTCATGGCAACCCACGGAACCTACCTTTGAACGCGCTGCCACCTTATGCTCAGGCCTTGGGGATCGAGCTCGACCATGACGAGGCAGGGCTGCCGGTCCTTTATGTCGATTTTTCCGACCGCATCCAGGGACGTCCTGGATTCCTCCACGGCGGGGCGATCAGCGGGCTGATGGAGATGGCCGCGATCGCTGCCTTGCGGACCGAACTGGAGCGCCGCGGCGAGGCGATGAAGCTGAAGCCGGTCAACGTGGCGGTGGAATTCATGCGCGGCGGGACCGAGCAGCGCACTTACGCGATGGGAACCGTAACCCGCGCGGGCCGCCGGGTGGCGCTGGTCAACGCCGAATGCTGGCAGGACGACCGCACCAAGCCGATCGCGCTGGCGCAGATGAAAGTGCTGCTCAGCCCCGACGAATGACGACCACGCGGCCCGGCAGTGGCGGCGCGGCTTGGCCGGCTTCGAGCGAGTAGCGCACCGCATCGGCACGGGCGCGGACCAACACCGCTTCGGGCACGCCCGCTTCATGGCAAACCGCATCGGCGCTGCCCAGCCAGCGCGCCTGGCGCAGGGTCAGGTCGTCTGGATCGACGGATTGCAGGGCGAATTCGGCCAGGCCGGTGGTGCCAGCAGTTCCTTTATCCAACCAGGCATCGACCCGGTCCGCGCTCTCTGCGTCAAGCGGATCAAGTTCGCCGCCCTCGGCCAATGCCGCATCGAGCGCGCGGCGGCGCTCGCCCGCATCGCTCCAGCGTTCGCGCATGGCCAAGCGCGCCGCACCAAGCGCATCGGCCAGCGTGCCCAGCGACTGCGGCAACAGAGACTCAAGCCGCAACCGCAGCGCCTTGGCCAGGCCGGCCGAGACCCCGCCGGTGCCAACCGCAACCAGCACGGGTCCGCGTTCGAGCAGGCTTGGCACAGTGAAATCGCACAACTCGGGCCGGTCGACCACGTTCACCAGCACTCCGCGTGCTTTCAGCCGAGCCGCTGCCTCTTCGGGTTGGTCCAGCGCGACAAAGGCCAGACGTGCCGGGGCCGCTTCATCGCTGGTGACCTGCCCACCGGCGCGCTCCACCAGCCGCTGCTTGGCCGCCGCCGCATCGCCCTCGCCCAGCACGATCACCGGCTGGCCGGCAATGCGGTGGAAGAGCGGCAGGCTGTGCATCACTCCAGCCAATCGGGCACCCGCTCGGCGGCACTGATTACGGCGGGCAAGATGCGGTCGGCAACCACGGCGAACTTGTCGCCATCGACCATCACTTCACAGACGAAGCCGCGACTGTTGTAGGAGCTGGCCATGGTCGCGCCATAGGCCCCGGCGGTGCGGAATACCGCCAGATCGCCAGCCTCGAGCGCGTCCACATCGCGGCCCATCGCGAAAGTATCGCCGGTTTCGCAGATCGGGCCGACAATGTTGGCGACCATCCGGCTGCCGTTGGGCTGGGCCGCATCGAAATCGTGCCAGGCGCCGTACATCGCCGGGCGCGCCAGATCGTTCATTGCCGCATCGACAATTACGAAAGGCGCACCGTTCGAGCTGCGCTTGACCCGGATTACGCGGGTCAGCAGGACCCCGGCATTGCCGCAGATCACCCGGCCCGGTTCGAACAACAAGGTCACATCCCAGTCGGCGCAGACCCGGCCGACCATCGCGCCGTATTCGGCCGGAGCCGGGAACACTTCGCCAGCCTTGTATGGCACGCCCAGCCCGCCGCCGAGGTCGGCATGGGTCACCACCTCGCCACCGCGGCGCAGCTCGCCAATCAGCTCACCAAGCTTGATGAAGGCGTCTTCGAGCGGTTGGAGTTCCTGCAGCTGGCTGCCGATGTGCACCGCCACCCCGCGCATATCGATGCCGGGCAGCTGGCTCAATCGGGCATAGATCCCGGCCGCGCGGTCGATCGGCACGCCGAACTTGTTCTCGGCCTTGCCAGTCGAGATCTTTTCATGCGTGCGGGCATCGACATCGGGATTGACCCTGAGCGCGCAGGCCGCGACTTCCCCGCGAGCCGCAGCAATCGCGGCCAATTCGGCGCCTTCTTCCTCGCTCTCGATATTGAACTGGCCGATCCCGGCTTCTAGCCCCTGGATCATCTCGACGCCGGTCTTTCCGACCCCGGAAAAGACGATGTCCGCACCTGGCATCCCGGCTGCCAGCGCGCGGGCCAGTTCGCCGCCCGAAACGACATCGGCGCCCAGCCCTTCGCGGCTCATCACCTTGAGCACCGCCAGGTTGGGATTGGCCTTGATCGCGAAGGCAATGTGCTTGCGTGGCAAATGCGCCAGGGCATCCTTGAACACCCGTGCGTGCCGTTCCAGCGTTGCGCGCGAATAGACGTAAACGGGGGTGCCAACCGCTTCAGCGATGGCGCTCAGCGGCAGGTCTTCGGCGTGCAGGACGCCGTTACGGTATTCGAAATGGTCCATGGGATCAGGTTCTATTCGTCGTCGGAAGGGGGCAGGTCGAAGGGGTCTTGCGTGCGTTCTTCCGAACGTTTTCGCAATTCGACGCTGCGTTCCGGGGCAGCCTGGGGGTTGGGTTTGAGCAAGGCTTCGGCGCTGGGCTTCTGTTCGACGCCGTATGGCGCAACCGGCAGTTCCTGCCCGGCTGCTGGCTTGAGCGGCGCGTTGGCACCGCAGCCGGCTAGGGCCAGGATCAGCAGGGGAATTGCCAAGCGGCGCATCGAATCACTCCAGCCCGAGCGCGACGCGCGCTTCGGCCACCCGGGCCTTTACCTGTTCCGGCGCGGTTCCGCCATAGCTTGAGCGCGATGCGACCGAGGCATCGACCGAGAGCGCGGCGAAGACCCGTTCGTCGATCCGCGCATCGATCGCCTGGAGCTCGGCGAGCGGTAGCGCATCAAGCGCAATCCCGCGGCTTTCCGCCAGTCTCACGGCGGCTCCGGTGATGTGATGCGCCTCGCGGAACGGGATGTTCGCCGTCCGCACCAGCCAGTCGGCAAGGTCGGTGGCGGTGGCATAGCCCAGTTCGGCCGCGGCGCGCATCCGCTCGGTTCGGAACTCTGCGCCCTCGACCATTCCGGTCATCGCGGCGAGGCACAGGGTGAGCAGGCTGGCGGCCTCGAACACCGGCACCTTATCGTCCTGCATGTCCTTTGAATAGGCCAACGGCAGGCCCTTCATGGTCACCAAGAGGGCGGTCAAGGCACCCACAATGCGCCCTGAATGACCACGCACCAGTTCCGCCGCATCGGGGTTCTTTTTTTGCGGCATGATCGAGCTGCCGGTCGAGAGGCTGTCGGGCAGGGTGACGAAGCCGAACGGCTGACTGGCCCAGATGATCAACTCTTCGGCGAGCCGCGAGAGGTGGAGCGAAGTCTGCGCCGCACAGGTCAGATACTCGATCGCGAAATCGCGGTCGGAGACGCCATCAAGGCTGTTGCGGGTCGGGCCATCGAAGCCGAGCGCGCTTGCGGTAGCCTGCCGGTCGATCGGAAAGCCGGTCCCGGCCAGCGCCGCCGAACCCAGCGGTGATTGGTTCAACCGCGCGCGGCAATCGGCAAAGCGGCCGCGGTCGCGCGCGGCCATTTCGTAATAGGCCATCAGGTGGTGGCCCAGCGTCACCGGCTGGGCGGTCTGCAAGTGGGTGAAGCCCGGCATGATGCTGGCGGCATGCTCGCCCGCGCGGGTGACCAGCGCGATCTGCAGCGCCTTCAATCCCTCGTCCATCTGGTCGATTGAATCGCGGACCCACAGCTTGAAATCGGTCGCGACCTGGTCGTTTCGCGAGCGCGCGGTGTGGAGCCGCCCGGCGGCGGGGCCGATCAGCTCGGCCAGCCGGCTTTCGGTGACCATGTGGATGTCTTCGAGGTCCCAGTTTTCGGGCACGCCATTGGCGGCATATTCGGCGGCGATGCTATCGAGACCGCCCGCAATCGCCGCGGCATCCTCGGCCGAAACGATCCTCTGCTGGGCCAGCATCGCGACGTGAGCCTTGCTCGCGGCGATGTCCTGCCGCCACAGCGCCTTGTCGAAAGGGATCGAGGCGTTTATCTCGCGCATGATTGCCGACGGCCCGCCCGCGAACCGTCCGCCCCACATCGCGTTGGAGCCCCTGGCCTTGTCGACTCCCTTGTTGTTGTCCCGATCGCTCAAGTTCGTTGCCCTTGGCTGTGCCCTAATGCTTGCCGGGTGCGATAGGCAAAGCGCATCGAACGCGCAACCGCAAGCGTCGCAAGGCGCACCCGCGCAGGCCGGTGCGATCGATCGCAGCCGCAAGGGCAGTGCACTGCCCGATTTCCAGCTCAAGGATCCGGCGGGCAAGGAACTTAACCTCGCCAGCCTCAAGGGCAAACCGGTGCTGATCAACCTGTGGGCGACCTGGTGCGCGCCTTGCGTGGCCGAACTGCCGCAACTCGACAAGCTGGCTGCGGGCAATCCGGGTGTGCGGGTGCTGACGGTCAATCAGGACATGGACAAGCTGGACAAGGTGGCGCCTTTCCTGGCCCAAAAGGGTGGTCGGCAACTTGAGCCGTGGCTCAATCCGGACAATGGCCTCGCGTTCCAGTTGGGGGCCGAGACTTTGCCCGCGACGGTGTACTACGATGCCGGTGGGCGCGAGGTCTGGCGGGTGATGGGCGAGCGCGATTGGACCGGCGAGGATACCAAGGCGCTGCTGGCCGAGGCGGAGTAGGGTTTGGCGAGCCCCTTCGCTTGCGCTCGGGAGTTTTGGGGATGTCCGTCCCCCGGACTCAGTCTTAGCCGGGGCCGTCAGTTCTACGTCGAGAGAGTCCCCCTTCGCTTGCGCTCGGGAGTTTTCGGGAAACAGTCCCCCGGACCCAGCCTTCGCCGGGACCGTCAGCTCAAAGTGGAGAGAGTCCCCCTTCGCTTGCGCTCGGGAGTTTCGGCGGCAAATGTCCCCCGGACATTTGCTTCTTCGCCGAAACTGGTGGGCGCTGACGGGCTCGAACCGCCGACCCTCTCGGTGTAAACGAGATGCTCTACCAACTGAGCTAAGCGCCCTGGCACGTCGCCAAGCAGAGCGCCCCTAGCCCAACTCGCACGTGCTGGAAAGGGTCAAACGAGGCGCGCGGCCTGGCTGCCGATGTCGGCGAAATAACGCGCCATGGCGTCGGCCGCCTTGTCGGTCAGCGCGATGAAGGCACGGCGGCGGTCGGTTTCATCATCGACGCGTTCGAGCAGCCCCGAATCGGTCATCTGCCCGATCCAGCGCAGCGCCGTGGTGGGCGGCACGCCAGAGGCGATGCACAGGCTGGTCACCGAAACGCGGGTATGTTCGGCCCGCGCTGCGGTCAGATCAAGCAGCATGTCCCAGGCCGGATCGCCAAACAGATCGCCATCGAAAAACCGCGCGCGCAATTGCCGTTGGCG
>JANPMA010000301.1:0-7099 GCA_031422595.1 Novosphingobium sp.
GACCGACGCGCAACGCTGCGTTGGGCCAAAATCGGCCCGCCCTGCGGGTCGCGTCTGGAAGGCCGCTGGCTGCGTCGCGTCGTTTGCAGGGGCAACCAGCCCCTGCTGCACGCCACTCCTATCCAGCGGCCTTCCTGACGCGATGACGGTGTTTCCACCTCGTCAGGACAGGCTCTGACGATGGAGTTCCCGCCCCTCGCGGTATCGCTGGGCGATCCGGCAGGGGTTGGGCCCGAGCTGATTGCCGAGGCCTGGCTGCGGCGCGAAGCTGAGGAACTGCCGCCATTCTTCGTGGCTGGCGGGGCCGACATTCTGCGCGAAGCCGCACGCACCCGTGGCCACGACCTGCCGGTGATCGAGATCTTCCATCCAGCCGAGGCGCTGGACCATTTCGATCGCGCCCTGCCGGTACTGGCCGGGGCCGACGGTGACTGCACGCCAGGCTTGCCCAGCCGCGCAGGCGCGGAACTGGCGCTGGCCTCCTTGACCGAAGCGACCGAATTGGCTCGCACTGGCGATGCTGCGGCGCTGGTCACCGCCCCGATCGCCAAGGCGCGGCTGGCCGAAGTCGGCTTCGACTATCCCGGCCAAACCGAATTCGTCGCCGCGGCCTGTTCCTATGCCCCGGGCGATGCGGTGATGATGCTGGCCGGACCGCAGCTGCGCACCGTCCCGCTGACCGTGCATGTCGCGCTGAAGGACGTGCCCGGCTTGATCACACCCGCGCTGATCGAACGCAAGGCGCGGATCGTTGCCATGGCGCTTTATCGCGATTTCGGCATCGCCAATCCGCGAATCGCGGTCGCCGCGCTCAACCCGCACGCTGGCGAAGATGGCCGGATGGGCCGCGAGGATATCGACATCATCGCCCCGACGATCGCCGCGCTGGCCGCAGAAGGCATCGCGATCACCGGTCCCCACCCGGCCGATGGCCTGTTCACGGCCCATGCTCGCGAAAGCTATGACGTGGCGCTGTGCATGTACCACGATCAGGCGCTGATCCCCCTGAAGGCGCTCGATTTCGACAATGGCGTGAACGTCACGCTGGGTCTGCCGATGGTCCGCACCAGCCCTGATCATGGCACCGCCTTTGGGATCGCCGGGCAGAACCGGGCCAACCCCGGCGCCACCGTGGCCGCGCTCCGCATGGCCGGGGAATGCGCCGCGCGGCGGCTGGGATTGCTCGATGGCTGACCTGCCGCCGCTGCGTGAAGTCATCGCCCGGTACGGCCTCCAGGCGACCAAGGCGCTGGGCCAGAACTTCCTGTTCGACGAACAACTGCTGAGCCGGATCGCCGCGATCCCCGGCAGGATGGAAGGCGCACAGGTGCTCGAAGTCGGGCCCGGACCCGGCGGCCTGACCCGCGCGCTGCTGCGGGCCGGGGCGCAGGTCACCGCGATCGAGATGGACCGCCGCTGCCTGCCCGCGCTGGCCGAACTGGCCGAGGTCTTTCCGGGCCAGCTGCGGGTGATCGAAGGCGATGCAACCAAGCTGGCGCACGGGATCGAAGGCCCCTACCACGTGGTCGCCAACCTGCCCTACAACGTCGGCACCGCGCTGTTCGTCGGCTGGCTGGGCGGTGAGGCCTGGCCGCCGCAGTGGGCCAGCCTGACGCTGATGTTCCAGCTCGAAGTCGCCCAGCGGATCGTCGCCGAGGCAGGCAGCGACGGCTATGGCCGCCTCGCCGTGCTCGCCCAGTGGCGCAGCGAGGCCAGGATCGCGATGAAGGTCCACCGCAGCGCCTTCACTCCCCCGCCCAAGGTCATGAGCGCGATGGTGCAGGTGGTGCCAGGGGAGATGCCGGAGGGTGTTTCAGCGCGCATGCTCGAACGGGTTACCGAGGCCGCCTTTGGCCAGCGCCGCAAGATGCTGCGACAAAGCCTCAAGAGTTTGCCCGGTGCATTGGCCGCACTCGACAATCTCGGCATCGATTCGGCGCGGCGAGCTGAAACGCTGACCGTGGGCGAGTTCGTCAGCATTGCGCGAAAACTGACCGGCGTCTGACAGATCGGCACAGCCAGGATGACGCAGAAGCTTGCGTTGATCGCGCGGCGGGCCGATATGCTGGGCATGGAACTCGAAAACGACCCTTCGCCCCAGCCGCTTGACCGGATCCAGCAGAACATGCTGGCCGCCAGCGAGCGCCGCCTGCTCAACTGGTTGTGCGCGCGGATGCCGGCTTGGGTCACGCCGGACAAGCTGACCGGCTTCGGGGTGTTCGGGGCCTTTCTGGTGTTCCTGGGCTATACCTTGTCGAACTGGGAGCCTGCCACACTGTGGCTGACCTTCGTGGGCTATGCCGCGCAGTGGTTTGGCGATTCGATGGACGGCAGCCTCGCGCGCTGGCGCAAGATCGAACGGCCCAAGTTCGGCTATTTCATCGACCACAGCTGCGACGGGCTGGTAATCCTGCTGATCCTGGCGGGCATGGGATTCAGCTATTATGTCAGCCTTGGCGTGGCGCTGCTGGCCTTGGCGGGCTATCTGCTGCTCTCGATCCACGCCTACCTTTCGGCGCGGGTTCTCGGCGAGCTCAAGCTGTCGTACCTGTTCGGCGGACCGACCGAACTGCGCTTCATCCTGATCGGGCTGACCCTCGCGATGATCTGGCTCGGCCCGCAGCCTGGCTGGTTCGCTCCGGTTTCCGGGTTCGACATCTTCGTCGGTTCCGCAGCGGCGATCCTGATCGGGCTGTTCATCAAGCAGACCCTGGTAACCGCGCGGCGGCTCGACCTGATGGAGCGCGGGCGGGAAGCCTAAGGCCTAACTGACTTTCTTGCGCCTGCGCCAGGCGTGCAGCAACGGTTCGGTATAACCGCTGGGCTGTTCGACGCCCTTGAACACCAGATCGAGCGCGGCGCGGAAGGCGGGGGCCTGTTCGTTGCCCACCAGCGGTTCGTAGAGCGGATCGCCGGCGTTCTGGGTATCGACCTTGGCGGCCATGCGGCGCAGACTGTCCATGACCTGAGCCTCAGTGCAGACCCCGTGGAGCAGCCAGTTGGCCATGTGCTGGCTGGAAATGCGCAAGGTCGCGCGGTCTTCCATCAGGCCCACGTCGTTGGTATCGGGCACCTTTGAGCAGCCGACCCCCTGGTCGATCCAGCGCACCACATAGCCGAGCAGGCCCTGGGCATTGTTGTCGAGTTCCTCGCGGATTTCGTCCTCCGACCAGTTCACGCCTTGCGCCAGCGGGACCGACAGCAGCGGTTCAATCCCCGGCGTCGGTTGCCCGGCCAATTCCCGTTGCACTTCAAACACATCGACCGCGTGATAGTGCATCGCATGGAGCGTTGCGGCAGTGGGACTTGGGACCCAGGCGGTGTTGGCCCCCGCCTTGGGATGGCCGATCTTCTGGACCATCATCTCGCCCATCAGATCGGGCGCGGCCCACATGCCTTTGCCGATCTGCGCCCTTCCGGAGAGGCCGCAGGCGAGGCCGATCTGCACGTTGCGGGCCTCATAGGCTTGAATCCAGGCACTTTTCTTCATGTCGCCCTTGCGGATCATCGGGCCGGCGCGCATCGAGGTGTGGATTTCATCGCCGGTGCGGTCGAGGAAGCCGGTGTTGATGAACACAATCCGGTCCTTCACCGCGTGGATGCAGGCGGCGAGATTGGCGGAGGTGCGCCGTTCCTCGTCCATCACCCCGACCTTGATGGTGTGGCGCGCCAGCCCCAGCAGGTCTTCGACCGCATCGAACAGCTGGTTGGTAAAGGCGCACTCCTCTGGGCCGTGCTGCTTGGGTTTGACGATGTAGATCGAGGCCCTTCTGCTGTTACCAAGGCGCCCTTTGCCCAGCACATCATGCGCACCAATCGCACTGGTCAGCACCGCATCCATGATCCCTTCGGGGATCTCGGTCCCATCGCTGAGCAGGATCGCCGGATTGGTCATCAGGTGGCCAACATTGCGCACGAACAGCAGGCTGCGTCCGGGCAGGGTCAGCTCGCCCCACTGGCGGTCCGGATTAAGTGTTCGGGTCAGGGTTCGCCCACCCTTCTCGAAGCTTTCGGACAAGTCGCCGCGGATCACGCCCAGCCAGTTGCGATAGGCCGCCAGCTTGTCCTGGGCATCGACCGCCGCGATCGAGTCCTCGAGGTCGCAGATCGTGGTCAGCGCAGACTCGAGCATCACATCGGCGATGTGCAGCGGATCGCCCTTACCGACAGGGTGCTCGGGATCGACCACCACTTCGATATGCAGGCCGTGGTTGCGAAACAGGTAGCCGCCTGGCCTGGTGGCGACCAGATGCTCACACTCGCCGCCTTCCAGCGCCGACTGCCAGCCCGGAACCGCGCCATGGAGGAAAGCCCGCACCGCCTTGATTACCGCGCTCCCGCGCGCCTCGTCATAGCCGCCGGGCCGGGCCGGCGGGGCATCGAGCGCATCCGTGCCGTAGTAGGCGTCATAGAGGCTGCCCCACCGCGCATTGGCGGCGTTGAGCAGGAAGCGGGCGTTGAGCACCGGAACCACCAGTTGCGGTCCGGCAAGGCCCGCGATTTCGGGATCGACGTTCTCCGTGCCGATCCGGAACGGCGCGGGTTCGGGGACGAGGTAGCCGATCTCGGCCAGGAAAGCCTGATAGGCGTCCTGATCGATTGCCTGCCCGGCGCGGGCCTGGTGCCAGGCGTCGATTTTGGCCTGAAGTTCATCGCGCTTGGCCAGAAGAGCGCGGTTTACCGGCACAAACCGGTCCAGCAGCGCGGCAAAACCCGTCCAGAACGCCCCGGCATCCTTGCCCAGCGGGGCCAGCACTTCGCCCTCGACAAAAGCGGCCAGCGCCGCATCGACTTTCAAGCCGCTCTTCTCAACCCGATCGTTCACGTGATCCTCGCAACTGCAATGTTCGCCCCGGCACAAGAGTGCCAGCGCTGGTGATAGTCAACATTTCCGGGGAGGAACTGCGATGCCTATGCCGCAAGTGCGAAGACAGCGCAACGCCCTCATTCTATTTAGGGACAGTCCCTAAATAGGCTCGCCAAGCTAATTAGGGACTGTCCCTAAATAGAAGCAACACCGGGGGTTGGACTGCCCTGCGCACTCGGCTAGAGCGGATTCACATGCAACAGTTTTCGCCCTCCGAAACGGCGCTGCTCGCAGCCGTCGATGCCGCGCCGATGCTGGGCCAGGTCCAGGCCTGGAGCGCAGTCAACACCGGCACCGGCAACCTTGCCGGGTTGGCCGAGCAGGCCGGCCTGCTAGCCGATGCCTTTGCCGCGCTGCCGGGCGCGGTTTCGCTTAAAGAGCCCGCGCCGGTCACCGCGGTCAGCGCCGATGGCATCGAACGCGCGATCGAGCATGGCAAGCATCTGGTGCTGCGGGTCCGCCCCCAGGCCGAGCGCCGCTTCCTGCTGACCGGGCACATGGACACCGTGTTCCCCGCGCACCATTCGTTCCAGCAGCAGACCTGGCTGGACAAGGTCACGCTCAACGGCCCCGGCGTGGCCGATATGAAGGGCGGGATCGCGGTGATTGTCGCCGCGCTCAAAGCCTTTGAGACCGGCGAGGCCTCAGCCTCGGTCGGTTACGATGTGATGATCAATTCGGACGAGGAAACCGGCAGCCTCTCTTCCGCTCCGCTGATCGCCGAGCTGGCCCGCGGCAAGGCGGCGGCGCTGACCTACGAGCCTTCGGCCCTGCCCGATGGCACCCTGGCCGGCGCGCGCGGCGGCAGCGGCAACTATAGCGTGATCATCACCGGCCGCTCGGCTCATGCCGGGCGCAACCCGCAGGACGGGCGCAACGCGATTGTCGCCGCCGCGGCGCTGGCGGTGCGGCTGAAGGCGATCGAGCGCGACGGTCTGTCGATCAATCCGGCACGGATCGATGGCGGCAGCGCCAACAATGTGGTGCCCGATCACGCCGTGCTGCGCTTCAACGTGCGTCCCCGCAGTCTGGAGGACGGCGCGGCCTTCGAACACTATTTCGCCGCGCTGGTGGCCGAGATCGCTGCCGGGCACGATGTGACGGCCCATATCCACGGCGGCATGTCGCGCCCGCCCAAGCCGCTCGATGCCCGCGCCGAAAAACTGTTCGGAATCGTCGAGGAATGCTCGGCCCTGCTGGGCCAGCCGATCACCCGGATTGCCAGCGGTGGGGTTTGCGATGGCAACAATATCGCCGCCTGCGGGGTGCCGGTGGTCGATACCATGGGCGTACGCGGCGGCGCGATCCATTCACCCGACGAGTTCATGATCGTCCCCAGCCTTGAGGAGCGCGCGAAACTGTCCGCGCTGGTCCTCCACCGCCTTGCTATCGGAGCACCGCTTTGACTTTCGCAATCCGCGCCGCCCGCGCCGACGACCTTCAGCATCTTTACGAGATGGCCAAAAGCACCGGCGGCGGCTTCACCAACCTGCCACCCGATCGCAAGGCCTTGACCGCCAAGCTGGATCGCGCTGCCGAAGGCTTTGCCCGCACCGAAGCGACGGTGGGCGACGATCTGTTCCTGTTCATGCTGGAAAACACGGCCACCGGCGAAGTGCGCGGCACCTGCCAGATCTTTTCGGCCGTGGGCCTCAAATGGCCGTTCTATTCCTACCGGATCGGCGCGCTGACCCAGCACAGCGAGGAACTGGGGCGGACATTTCGCGCCGATATCCTCAACCTTGCCACCGACTTGGAAGGCCAGTCAGAAGTGGGCGGGCTGTTCCTGCACCCGGGCGAGCGCTCGGGCGGGCAAGGGATGCTGCTGGCGCGCAGCCGTTATCTGTTCATCCGCAAGCACCGGACACGCTTTGCCGACAAGACTTTCGCCGAACTGCGCGGGGTGATCGACGAGGCCGGCGGATCGCCGTTCTGGGACGGGGTTGCCGGGCGCTTCTTCGGAATGAACTTCCAGGAAGCGGACGTGTTCAATGCCAAATTCGGCAACCAGTTCATCGCCGATCTGATGCCCAAGCATCCGGTCTATATCGCGATGCTGAGCGAGGCCGCGCGCCATGTGATCGGGCTGCCACACCCCAGCGGCCGGGCCGCGATGCGGATGCTGGAGGTCGAAGGGTTTGCCTGGGAAAACTACATCGACATCTTCGACGGCGGCCCGACCATGACCGCCCGCACCGACCAGATCCGCTCGGTCCGCGAAGCGCAAGACGA
>JANPMA010000302.1:0-8028 GCA_031422595.1 Novosphingobium sp.
CGGGAGTTTCCTGACTGAGCGCCGAGGATTTTCCTACACGGCGCAAGCTTGCTATGCTTGGCGCGTTCTTTGAAAAGTGAAACCCCGTCCTACCCACGGCAAAAGTGTCAAGTGTCAAGCGGTCTAATTTTCTGTTGTATAACAACACTATGGATCGTCACGCTAGCTTGACAACTTGACAGATTTGTCAAGCACCCGGACTGAGACCGCGCCACCAGGCTCTAGGTCTTCGCCACCTCGTGCCCGTCATCCTCGGTGCTGGGCTGGCGGATCGACTGGACCAGGTAGCCCTTGTTCCACAGCAGCCACAGCAGCAGCATCCCCGGAATCGCCGCAAGCACGGTGAAGCCCCAGAACATCGTCCAGCCGAGTTCCTTGGCGACAACCCCGGCGGGCGAGGCCAGCCAGGTCCGCCCGAAAGCCGCGAACGAGGACAGCAGCGCGAACTGGGTGGCGGTATAGGCCAGGCTCGACAGGCCCGAGAGATAGGTGGTGAACACCGTCAGACCGATCCCGCTGGTCATGTTTTCGGTGACGATCGCCAGCACCAGCATCCAGTAATTGTTGCCGGTCATCGCCAGGAACATGAACATCACGTTCGAGAACATCATCATCAGGCCAGAGATCAGCAGCGCCCGGCCCATGCCCAGCCACAGGATGAACGGCGCCCCCAGCGCCGAACCCACGATCAGCGCGGCAAAGCCCCAGATCTTGTTGGCCGAGACATAGTCGAGGTCGGCAAAGCCCAGATCGACGATCATCGGCCCCAGCATGGTCTGGCCCATGGCATCGCCGACCTTGTAGACCAGCACGAAGCCCAGGATCAGGAAGGCCCCGTGACGGCCCAGAAACTCGCGGAACGGATTGTAGATCGTTTCCTTGAGCCATTGCCCGGCAGTCATCCCGGCGGCTTCGGCATAGCGATCGACGAACTTGCCCGGCCCGGCCCAGACCGCGCCGATGATTGCGGGAATGATCGCTAGTGCGGTGAGGCCGTAGCCCAGCGCCCAGCCCAGCCCCAGCCCTTCGGCAGAGGCGAGATAGACAGTGCCCGCGCCCGCGATCAGGTTGCCGGTGCGATAGCCGAACTGGTTGGTCGCCGTGCCGTGGGCGAACTCGTCTTCCTCCAGGATCTCGATCCGGTAGGCGTCGATCACGATGTCCTGCGTGGCTGACAGGAACGCCGTGACGATCGCCCAGAACACGAACGGCCCAAGGTGCCCGGTCTGCGGATCACTGGCACCAAGCTTCCAGATTGCTACGAACAGCAGCGCCTGGACAAAGAACAACCAGCTGCGCCGCTGTCCGAACAACCGGGTCAGCACCGGCAGCGGCAACTTGTCGACCAGCGGGGCCCACAGGAACTTGATCGTATAGGGCGTGCCCAGCGCCACCGCGAAGCCGATCGTGGCGGTATCAATCCCGACCTTGGCCAGCCAGAAGGTCATCGTCGCGACCAGCAGGGTCAGCGGAAAACCGCTCGAAATGCCCAGCAGGAACGTGATGATCGGGTTCTTGCGCAGATAGGGTTTGAACGCCTGCACCCGCGTTGCCAGCAGAGCCAGGGCGACCAGTACGCCTGCAAAGATAATGAACCGGATCAGATCGACCGACATCGCGAACCCCTTGATAATTTGTGCGCGAACCTAGCGGCGAAATGCGTTATGCCTAGCCCTTATGGCCTCGACATCCACACTCCCAGGCCCCGCGCCCACCTCTGGCCAGCTGGCGCTAGCGCAGCAGATCGTCGATGGCTGCGCACGCAGTAATTCTGGCGTCACCACGGTGCCCGCATCGGTCTATACCGATCCAGCACATTTCAGCCGCGAAAAGGCGCTGATCTTTGATCGCGCGCCGCAGGTTCTATGCCCCTCGGCACTGCTGCCCCAACCGAACATGGCTGTACCGCACGATCAGACCGGAAAACCGCTGCTGGTCACCCGCGATGGCGAAGGCAAGGCTCACGTCTTCATGAATGTTTGCCGCCACCGCGCCACCCGGCTGATCGAAGGCAGCGAGGTCCAGTGTTCCAAGCGGATGACCTGTCCCTATCACGCCTGGACCTATGCCACCGACGGACGGCTGCTGGCCTTGCCCCGGCCCGATGCCTTTCCGGGGCTCGACAAGGCCGACTATTCGCTGGTCGAATTGCCCAGCTGCGAAGCAGGCGGGCTGATCTGGTATTCGCCGCGCGAAGGCGCCGATTTCTCGCACGCGCGCGAGCTTGGTGAGGACTTTGACGCCTTTGCCATGGCGGAGCTGCACCTGTTCCGCCGCAACACCCATGATGTAGCGAGCAACTGGAAGCTGATCATGGATGCTTTCCTCGAAAGCTATCATGTGCTGCGACTGCATGCATCGACGATCGGACCGTTCTTCAAGGACGGGGTAGCGAGCGGCGACCTGATCGGCCCGCACCAGCGCAGTTTCGTGGGCCGTGCGGCGGAAATGGACGGACTCGACTTGGCCGACATGGCCGCGCTGCGCCGGGTCGGGACCTATACCTACCAGCTGTTCCCCGCCACCGTGATCGTGGTCAGTCCAGACTACATCAATCTGATGGCAATCTGGCCGCAGGCGCATGACCGCACGCTGGTCGAGGATTTCATGCTGATCCCCGAGGAACCGCAGAGCGACAAGGCGCGGGACCATTGGGAGCGCAGCTGGAAACTGCTCGACGGCGGGGTGTTCGGCAGCGAGGACTTTCGCGCCGCCGCGCTGGGCCAGCAGGGCCTGCAAAGCGGCGCGGTGAGTGAAATCACGCTCGGCACACTCGAAGGCGGGATCCGCAGCTTCCACGAAATCTGCGCGGAGCAGATGGCGCTGGCCGAGGGGTGACGCGGCGCAGCTTTGCGCCTATGGGCCGCGCATGAATACCCCAGACACTCCCCGTGAGGGCGATAGGATCGCGAAATTGCTGGCCCGCGCTGGCATTGCCAGCCGCCGCGAAGTTGAACGCATGATCGCCGAAGGCCGCGTCAAGATCGGCGAGGAGGTGGTGACCACCCCCAACACACTGCTCACCACGCTCAAGGGCGTGAGCGTCGATGGAAAGCCGGTCAAGGCCCCCGACCCGGTTCGGCTGTTCGCGTTTCACAAGCCTGCCGGACTGATCACCGCCGAGCGCGATCCGGCCGGGCGGCCAACGATCTACAATGCGCTGCGCAATGCCTTGCCGGAGAAT
This sequence comes from Novosphingobium sp., assembly GCA_031422595.1. Lineage (GTDB taxonomy): Bacteria > Pseudomonadota > Alphaproteobacteria > Sphingomonadales > Sphingomonadaceae > Novosphingobium. The sequence continues at coordinate 3,185 of JANPMA010000302.1, forward strand.
TCCGGGCGGGTGATGCCGGTGGGTAGGCTCGACTTCAACACCGAGGGCCTGCTGCTGCTCACCAACGATGGCGGGCTCAAGCGGGCGATGGAGCTACCAAGCTCCGGTATTCCAAGGACTTACCGCGCACGGACCTTTGGCGATGTTACCCAGGCCCAACTTGAGGAGCTGAGCGAAGGGGTGGAGATCGACGGCATGCGATATGGCCAGATCAACGCCAATATCGAGCGTTCGACCGGGCGCAACCGCTGGGTCGAGGTGACCATCACCGAGGGCAAGAACCGCGAAGTGCGGCGGGTGCTGGAGCATCTGGGGCTCGAAGTCAGCCGCCTGATCCGCACCGCCTATGGCCCGTTCGAATTACTCGACCTGCCGCGCGGCGCGGTGGTGGAAATCAGGCCGCAGGATGTCGAGAAATTCATGCACGGACTCAAGCTGACTCCCCAGTCCGCCACGCCGCGGGCGCCGCACGAACATGCCCGCAATCGCGTGCTCAAGGCGCGCCGCAAGTGAGGATTATCGCCGGCAAATGGCGCGGGCGCAAGCTGATCGCCCCCAAAGGCGAGACCACTCGCCCGACCGCCGACCGGACCCGCGAGACGCTGTTTTCGATGCTGGTCAGCCGTTTGGGGACGCTTGAGGGGCTGACAGTGGCGGACCTGTTTGCCGGGTCGGGCGCGCTCGGCATTGAGGCGCTGTCGCGCGGCGCGGCGAGCTGCATTTTCATTGAACAGGACGCTGCTGCAGTCCGCACTCTGCGCCGCAATATCAGTGACTTGGAAGCCGAAGCTCAGAGCGAGGTACGCGCCGCTTCGGCGCTTGCGCTGGGTCCGGCCAAGGCCCCGCTCGACCTGCTGCTGCTCGATCCGCCCTACCATTCCGGAGCGGGCGAAGTGGCGCTCGAAAAGCTGATCCGGTTGGGCTGGATCGGCGAGGCAACCTGGATCAGCCTGGAGACCGCCTATGACGAAGAACCCAAAGTTAAAGGGTTGGAATCACAGGCAGATCGCAAGGTTGGCAAGGCCCGCCTGACGCTGTTCACTCGCTCGGGCGAGCCAGGCTGACGCCCAGCAGGGTCAGCAATCCGGCGCCAATCAGCAGCAGGCCGACGCACAGGCCGAGCCCCGAATTGATCATCTGCTTGGCCAGCAACGGGGTGACCGCGCCGCCCAGAATTCCGCCGGCATTGAACGCCACTGAAACGCCACTGTAGCGCACCGAGACAGGGTACAACTGTGCCAGAAAACCACCCAAAGGGCCATAGACGAAGCCCATCGTGAACAGCGCCAGCGAGAGTGTGGCGAAGACCGCCAAGGCCGATCCCGATTGCAGTCCGGGTCCGAACACCAGGCCCACTGCAATGGTACACAAGGCCCCGACCAACAGCACACCGCGGGCACTGAAACGGTCGGCCAGCCATGCCGCCAGCACAATCCCCAGTGCCAGGAAGCAATTCGCCCCCAATTGCAGCGTCAGGAAGTGCTCGCGGCTGTAGCCAAGCTGCTTGGTCCCCAGGTCGAGCGCGAAAGCGGTCGAAAGATAGAACAGCGAAAAGCAGGCCACCACTGCCGCGCTACCGGCCAGCACCGCGCCCCAATGATGGCGTAGCAGCGTGCCCAGCGGTACTGCCGGTGGCGGGCTGTGCTTCAAGGCCTCGCGGAAGGCCGGGGTCTCGCTCAGGTTGAGGCGGACCCACAGCCCGATCCCGACCAGCACCACGCTGGCCAGAAACGGCACCCGCCAGCCCCAGCTCAGGAAGTCGGCTTCGGAAAGGCCCAGGCCCAGCGCCAGGAACAACCCGTTGGCGGCGAGGAACCCCACCGGCGCGCCCAATTGCGGTGCGGCGCCAAACCGGCTTTCCCAGCCCTTGGGGGCGTTCTCCACCGCGAGCAAAGCCGCCCCGCCCCATTCGCCTCCGAGCCCGAAGCCTTGGCCAAAGCGCAGCAGGCACAGCAGCAGCGGGGCGATGAACCCGGCCACGGCATAGCCCGGCAGGAAAGCGATCAGCAGGGTCGAGATACCCATCACCAGCAAAGAGGCCACCAGCGTCGCCTTGCGCCCCACCCGGTCGCCGAAATGGCCGAACGCAACCGCCCCCACCGGCCGGGCAAGAAAGGCGATCCCGAACACCAGGAACGCCTGCATGCCCTGCGCCTGCGGGTTGCTCTCGGGAAAGAACAGCGCCCCGAAAACCAGCGCAGTCGCGGTCGCGAAGACGTAGAAATCGTAGAATTCCACCGCGGTCCCGGTCAGGGCGGCGGTCAGGACACGAGCGTTCTGGCGGATCGGGTGCATCGTTCCAAGTCAGCGACCCTCACCCCGCTGTCAACCGCCTGGCCGCACCCTCCCGTGGATTTACAGAAATTTCACCGGTCAGAGCTATTCAGGCCATGAGTTAACGACAACGGGATGCGATCGTGGATTTCTTCAAGAAGTTGCTGATGTTTCTTGGCGTGCTTTGGCTGCTCGGTTTCATCATGACGTTCGTGCTTGGTTATGGCGTTTACAGCGCGATCACTTCGCCTGAGGTGCAAGCGGCAGTCACTGATGCGCAGAAGGAGCAAGAGCGGGCCAAGATCGCACGCCATAACGAGCAGATGAACCGCGAAGCCGCCTACGAAGCCAGCAACTATGACAGCACCAGCTTCGACCAACCCAACGAATAGCGGTTGAGTATCCACCGCATCGCCCTTGCGCGCGAGGGCGATGTTCCCTAGCTGTTCGCGCGTGCAACCCCCTTCCGACTCCCCCGCCGACCCGCTGCTGGGCGCGCTCAACGCGCCCCAGCGCGAGGCTGTGCTGGCGACCGAAGGCCCGGTGCTGATGCTGGCCGGAGCGGGCACCGGCAAGACCGCGGCGCTGACCGCGCGGCTGGCGCATATCATCCGCACCCGCCGCGCCTGGCCGAGCGAGATCTTGTGCGTCACTTTCACCAACAAGGCCGCGCGCGAAATGAAAGAGCGGGTCGCGCACCTGCTCGGTCCCGGGGTTGAAGGCCTGCCGTGGCTGGGCACGTTCCACGCGATTGCCGCCAAGCTGCTGCGCCGCCATGCCGAGCTGGTTGGCCTCCAATCGAACTACACGATCATCGACACAGACGACCAGCTGCGCGTCCTCAAGCAGCTGATCCAGGCCGAAGGGCTGGATGAGAAACGCTGGCCCGCGCGCTTGCTCGCCCAGTGCATCGATCGCTGGAAGAACAAGGGCCTCAACCCGCAGGACCTCTCCGCCGCCGATGCAGAGGCCTATGCCAATGGCCAGGGCCAGAAGTTCTACCGGCTCTATCAGGACCGGCTCAAAGCCCTCAACGCCTGCGATTTCGGCGATCTGCTGCTGCACATGCTCAACGTGCTGCGCCAGCACCGCGACGTGCTCGAAACCTACCAACAGCGCTTCAAATACATCCTGGTCGACGAATACCAGGACACCAACCAGGTCCAGTATCTGTGGCTGCGGCTGCTCGCCCAGGGCCACAAGAACATCTGCGTGGTCGGCGATGATGATCAGTCGATCTACTCCTGGCGCGGCGCGGAAGTGGCCAATATCCTGAAGTTCGAACAGGATTTCCCTGGCGCCAAAGTGATCAAGCTGGAGCAGAACTATCGCTCCACGCCCGATATCCTGGCCGCCGCATCGGGCCTGATCGATGCCAACAGCCAGCGGCTGGGCAAGACCCTGTGGACCGAAAAAAACGGCGGCGACAAGGTTCGGGTGATCGGCGTGTGGGACGGACCCGAGGAAGCCCGGCGGGTGGGCGAGGAGGCCGAGCGGCTTGAGCGCGAAGGCGCCTCGCTCAGCCAGATCGCGATCCTGGTCCGCGCCCAGTTCCAGACCCGCGAATTCGAAGACCGGTTCATCGCGATCGGGCTCAATTACAAGATCGTCGGTGGTTTCCGGTTCTATGAGCGGGCCGAAATTCGCGATGCCCTCGCCTATCTGCGGCTGGTGGCCCAGCCCAGCGACGACCTGGCGTTCGAACGGATCTACAACACCCCCAAGCGCGGCCTGGGCGACAAGACGCTGGAGAAGATGCACCGCCATGCCCGCGCGCGCAGCATTCCGCTGAGCCTGGCGGCGGCGGAAATCGTCGATACCGACGAATTGCCGGCCCGCGCGCGCAACACCCTGTTCGCGCTGATGCGCGATGTCGCGCGCTGGCGCGATGCGGCCAAGGTTCTGAGCCCGGCCGAGCTGGTCCGCACTGTGCTGGAGGAAAGCGGCTACACCGCCATGCTCCAGGCCGAGAAAAGCGCGGAAAGCGCCGGCCGTCTTGAAAACCTGACCGAACTGGCCCGCGCGATGGAGGAATACGAAACGCTCGGTGATTTCCTCGAACATGTCAGCCTGGTGATGGACAACGAGGCCGCCGACGATGCCGAGAAGCTGACGATCATGACGATCCACGCCGCCAAAGGGCTGGAATTCGACTATATCTATCTGGTCGGCTGGGAAGAAGGCGTGTTCCCCAGCCAGCGCGCGCTCGACGAAGGCGGGCTCTCCGCGCTCGAAGAGGAACGCCGCCTCGCCTATGTCGCGATTACCCGCGCGCGGCGGCGCTGCACGATCCTGCACGCGGCCAACCGGCGGATCTATGGCCAGTGGACCAGCTCGATCCCCAGCCGGTTCATCGCCGACTTGCCCGAGGGCCATGTCGAGCAGGAAACCACTTTGTCAGGCGGTGCCTCAATGTGGCGGGCGCAGTGGAGCGAGGCGAGCGATCCCTTCGCGCACATTGCGCGCGGCACTGGCCGCGGCCCCGGCTGGCAACGCGCCACCACCCGCGATTTCGATCCCGCCCCCAAGCGCCTGCCCGAAGCCACCCGCAGTGCCGCCAGCTTCGCCGC
>JANPMA010000303.1:0-1626 GCA_031422595.1 Novosphingobium sp.
GGGCGAAGGGCTGGCGCAGAGCGGGAGGCTAAGCCAGGAAGCGATGGATCGCACGCTGGGTGCGCTGCAGGTCTGCGCCGACAAGCTCAAACGCCGCAATGTCCACCTCGCCCGCTCGGTTGCGACCGAGGCTTGTCGCCGCGCCGAAAACGGTCCGGAATTTATCGAGCGGGTCCGCGCCGAAACCGGGATCGCGCTCGACATCATCAGCGCCAAGGAAGAAGCGCGGCTGGCGGTGCTGGGTTGCCATATTCTGCTTGAAGGCGGCGAGGGGCCGGCGATGGTGTTCGACATCGGCGGCGGCTCGACCGAGCTGGTGGTGGTCGAGCATTCGGGCGGCGAGATCCCGGGAATTCTGGATTGGCAATCGGTCCCCTGGGGTGTGGTATCGCTGACCGAAACCTGCGGGCCCGAGCCTGAAACCGACGCAGAGCGCGCCGTGCGCTATACCCGGATGCGCGAGTTGGTGCGTGACAGTCTGGCCCCGTTCAGCGTTCGGGTGTGGGAATGGCTGGAGGCCGACGCAGAGCGCAAGCTCCAGATTCGCCTGCTCGGCACCAGTGGCACAGTGACCACGCTGGCCAGCCTGCATCTTGACTTGCCGCAGTACGATCGCCGCGCGGTTGATGGGCTGATTGTCGAATCGGCGACGATGCGCGCGCTGAGTCAGCGGCTCGCGGCGATGACGCCCGAAGAACGCCGCGCCCAGCCGTGCATCGGGCGCGAACGCTCCGACCTGGTGGTGGCGGGCTGCGCGATCCTGGAGGCGATCTTCGACCTGTGGCCGGCCGAGCGCCTGGGGGTGGCTGACCGGGGAATCCGCGAGGGGATCCTGCGCAGCCTGATCTCCGCAGGCGATGCCGGCGAAAAGAGCCGCGCGGCGCTGCGCAATGCCAAGCGAACCGCCTCATGAGGGGCAACGGTCGCAATCCCAACGAGCGGCTGCGCAGCGCGGGGAAGCGCACCGCCAGCTCGGCGCGGTGGCTGACCCGGCAGCTCAACGATCCCTACGTCCGCCAGGCCAAGGCCGCGGGCTGGCGCAGCCGGGCGGCGTTCAAGCTGATCGAACTGGATGCCAAGTTCGGCCTGCTCAAGAACGCCAAGCGGGTGGTCGACCTGGGCATAGCGCCTGGCGGCTGGGCCCAAGTGGTGCGCAAGCAGGCCCCGCGCGCGACGATTGTAGGGATCGACCTGCTCCCCACTGACCCGATCGAGGGCGTGACGATCTTCGAGATGGACTTCATGGCCGATGCGGCCCCGGCGGCGCTGCTCGAGGCCTTGGGCGGCCCGCCCGACCTGGTGCTGTCCGACATGGCCGCCAACACCACCGGCCACAAAAGCACCGACCATCTGCGGACCATGGGCCTGGTCGAAACCGCCGCATATTTCGCGATTGAAAACCTCAGCCCGGGCGGGGCCTTATTGGCCAAAGTGCTGGCCGGCGGCACCGAAACGCAGCTGCTGGCGCTGCTCAAGCAGCATTTCACCGTGGTCAAGCATGCCAAGCCCCCGGCGAGCCGCAAGGATTCGTCCGAATGGTACGTGATCGCGCAAGGGTTCAAGGGGTAAGGCAGGCTTCGGCGGCAAGGAGATAGCCATGGACGTCACCGGCCAATGCCACTGCGG
>JANPMA010000304.1:0-5799 GCA_031422595.1 Novosphingobium sp.
TCGCAGTGCTGGAATCAGGTGAGTTTGTGCGGGCGATTGGGGCGATGGCGGAAAGCGCGCCGATGACGCGGATTTTGGGGACGGAGGATGTGGGGCGTTGGAGGTTATTCAGGCTGCCCTTGGCGCAGGAGCACCCCGAAGGAGTCCTTCGGTGCTAAGGTCCTCGTCCAGGTCTGGCCAATGGATGCCAAACCCGCCCCCACAGCGCTCCCAATTCGCACGCTGTGTTGGTGTAGCGGCGAGCAGGCGCGGATACCACGCAAGCGGCACGGAAATGCTGCGACCGTCCATCAGATCAACGATCAAGCTGTCATCTGTACAACGAACGTCGCTGACGCGTTCGTCGGTGACACTAGCCGAAATATTCATGCCAAGCCTCCAACAGGCGCACCCGATTGTCATTCACGAGTGCGAGTATGCCATTGATCTCATGCGGACGGAAGCCATGGTTTCGCGCCAATGCAACCGGGTCAAGCCAGACCTTGAGTGACAGTTCCCCCCGATCGACATGAATGTGAGCAGGTTCATTCGGTTCATGACTGTAGAAGTAGAAGCGATAGGCTCCGCTACGGAGAATGGTGGGCATCGAATTTCCTCTCCCCAGCAATCTCGTTCAATCCTCGCCTCAGCGATATCGAAAGGACTGACTTTACTCTGTAAACTTTGAATCACGCATCAATCAAATCCGGATCGAGTTCCCCCGCCCGGTTCTGGATGAACATGAACCGCTGCGCCGGATCGCGGCCCATCAGTTTGTCGACCAGGTCCTTCACCGCCGCGCGGCCTTCGTATTCGGGGGGCAAGGTGATCCGCAGCAGGCCGCGCGTGGCCGGGGCCATGGTGGTTTCGCGCAGCTGCTGGGGGTTCATTTCGCCGAGGCCCTTGAACCGCCCGACTTCGACCTTTTTGCCCTTGAACACCGTCGCTTCCAGCTCGGCGCGGTGCGCGTCGTCGCGGGCGTAGGCGCTCTCTTTGCCCGCTGTGAGCCGGTAGAGCGGGGGCTGGGCGAGGTAAAGGTGGCCGCGGCGGACCACATCGGGCATTTCCTGGAAGAAGAAGGTCATCAGCAGGGTGGCGATATGCGCGCCGTCGACATCGGCGTCGGTCATGATGATGATCCGGTCGTAGCGCAGGTTGTCGGTGTTGCAGTCCTTGCGGAAGCCGCAACCCAGCGCCAGGCCAAGGTCGGCGATCTCGGTATTGGCGCGGATCTTGTCGGCGGTGGCGCTGGCGACGTTGAGGATCTTGCCGCGGATCGGCAGGATCGCCTGGCTCTTGCGATCGCGCGCCTGCTTGGCGCTGCCTCCGGCTGAATCCCCTTCGACGATAAACAGCTCGGTCTCGGCATCGCCTTCGCCGGTGCAGTCGGTCAGCTTGCCGGGCAGACGCAGCTTGCGGGCGTTGGTCGCGGTCTTGCGCTTGACCTCGCGTTCGGCCTTGCGCCGCAGCCGCTCGTCCATCCGCTCCATCACCGCGCCCAGCAGCGCCTTTCCGCGCTCCATGTTGTCGGCGAGGAAGTGATCGAAGTGGTCGCGCACGGCGTTCTCGACCATTCGCGCCGCCTCGGGGCTGGTCAGCCGGTCCTTGGTCTGGCTCTGGAACTGGGGCTCGCGCACGAACACCGATAGCATCACCTCGCAGCCGGTGATCACATCCTCGGGCGCGATGTCCTTGGCCTTCTTCTGCCCGATCAGATCGGCGAAAGCGCGGATGCCCTTGGTCAGCGCGGCGCGCAGCCCGGCCTCGTGGGTGCCGCCATCGGGGGTGGGGATGGTGTTGCAGTAATAGGAGTATGACCCGTCCGACCATAGCGGCCAGGCGATCGCCCATTCGACCCGGCCCTGCAGCTCACCGGGGAAGTCCTGGGTGCCCGAAAAGAACTGTGTGGTGACGCATTCGCGGTCGCCGATCTGCTCGCGCAAGTGATCGGCAAGGCCGCCCGGGAACTGGAATACGGCCTCTGCCGGGACTTCTTCGCTGACCAGCGAGGGCGCACATTTCCAGCGGATTTCGACGCCTGCGAAGAGGTAGGCCTTGGAACGCACCAGCTTGAACAGCCGCAGCGGCTTGAATTTCGCATCTGTCCCGAAAATCTCGGTATCGGGAATGAAAGTCACGCTGGTTCCGCGCCGGTTGGGCGTGCTGCCGAGGCGCTGAAGCGGCCCGGTCGGCATCCCGCGCGAGAATTCCTGCGCGAACAGCTCCTTGTTTCGGGCGACTTCGATCCGGGTGAGGGTGGACAGTGCATTGACCACAGAAACGCCAACCCCGTGCAGACCGCCCGAGGTGGCATAGGCCTTGCCAGAGAACTTGCCGCCCGAATGCAGCGTGGTCAGGATTACCTCGAGCGCCGACTTGCCGGGATATTTGGGATGCTCATCCACCGGGATGCCGCGGCCATTGTCGGTGATGGTCAGCCGGTTGCCTTCCTCCAGAGTCACCTCGATCCGGTTGGCATGGCCCGCGACCGCTTCGTCCATCGCATTGTCGAGCACTTCGGCGGCGAGGTGGTGGAAGGCGCGCTCATCGGTCCCACCGATGTACATCCCGGGCCGGCGGCGGACGGGTTCGAGCCCTTCGAGCACCTCGATCGCGGAACCATCATAGGGATCGCCGTTGCTGGCGGGCAGGGCATCGAACAGGTCTTCGGGCGCTTGGGACATGGGAACGCCTATAGAACGCTGGGATTCCGGCGTGCAAGCGGGACAAGGCGGTTATCCTCCCCGGAACGGGGAGGGGGACCATCCGCAGGATGGTGGAGGGGTACGGGCGGGTGATCACGGCCTCGCCGGCTAGCTTAGGACCACTCGCGCGTACCCCTCCACCACTTCGTGGTCCCCCTCCCCGTGCCGGGGAGGATTTAGTCCACGAACTTCTCCGGCGCGGCGCTGACCACGGTGATCCCGCCGGCGCGGGCCTCGCGCACTTCGAGCGCGCGTTCGCCGATCCCGCTGGGGGCGAAGCGGAACGGGCCATCGAGGCCGAGGAAGCCGTCGCGATCGCTCAGTCGGGCAACCGGGAAGGCGGTGTTCGATCGCCAATCGCGTGCGATCCTGATGGTCAGCAGCACACTGTCGTATCCGAACGTCGCCATCCGATAGGGCGACGCGCCGAAGCGGGCCTTGTAGCTTTCGGCAAAGCGGGCAAAGCGCGCGTCGGACACTGCCGCGAACCAGGCCCCGCGCAGCGCCGGGGTCTTGCTGACCACCAGCTCGCCGCTCCACCGGTCAGTGCCCAGGATTCGCGGCGATGCCGCCCCGCCACCTTTCAACTGCGGCGCGGCCATGGCGGCATACTTGCCGGAATCCGCGATCAGCACCGCATCGTAGCCGCCTTTCGCTTTCAGCCGGGTGGCGGCGCTGACGATCGATTTGTTGCTGCGGTCATAAGTCTGGGTACTGACCAAAGTGCCACCCGCCGCGTTGACCGCCGCGCTGTAAGTGGCGGCTGCCCGGCTGCCGAATTCCCCTTTTGGGGCCAGCAAGGCGAACCGGTTCACCCCGCGTGAGCGGGCATAGTTGACCACCCGTTCAATCGAATTGTCGCTGGACGTGCCCAGCACGAACACATCGCGCGCCGCCAGCGCGGTGTTGCCGGTGTAGGCAATCAGCGGCACCTTCGATGCCCGCGCGATCGCCGCCACGGTCGGCACATCGTCGGCCAGCAGCGGGCCCAGGATCAGCCGGTTGCCATCCTGAAGCGCTCTGCTCGCCGCCGCAGCCGGCCCGGCGGCGGTATCGTAAGTGGTGATCCGGATCGTCTTCGCCCCGGTATCGAGCAGCGCCATGGTGGTGGCATTGGCGATCGACTGGCCCAGCGCCGCCTCGGGTCCGCTCAGCGGGACGAGCAAGGCGATGCGTTGGCGGTTCTTGTCGCTGGGCAAGGTATCGCTGGGGCCGGGCGCCGGCGGCGGCGGCGGTTCCACGCCCTTGGGAATGACCTTGCAGCCCGCCAGCAGCGCAGCGGTGCCCAGCAGCACCAGTCCGCGCCGATCCATGCGCCATTCGATCATAGCTTGTCGCTCCCCTCGGGCCGGTCCATGATTGTTGCCATGGAACAACCGCTTGAAGCAGGACTGTATATTGTTGCGACCCCGATTGGCAATCTGGGCGACGTCTCAACGCGCGGCGCAGCGGTGCTTGGTGGCGTGGCTGCGGTAGCCTGTGAGGATACCCGCGTTACCGGCAAGCTGCTGAGCCATCTGGGGATCAAGGCCAGGCTGATCCGCTATGACGATCATGCCAGCGAGGCGACCCGCGAGCACTTGCTGGGCCTGGCCGCAAGTCAGCCGATCGCGCTGGTCAGCGATGCCGGGACCCCGCTGATTTCGGACCCCGGCTACCGCCTGGTCAAGGCTGCTCGCGAACGCGGGATCGCGGTGACGAGCATTCCCGGCCCCAGCGCCGCGATAGTTGCGCTGACCCTGGCCGGGCTGCCGAGCGACCGGTTCCTGTTCGCCGGGTTCCTGCCGAGCAAGGACAAGGCCCGGCGCGATGTGCTGGAGGAACTGGGTGCGGTCAAAGCCACGCTGGTGTTCTACGAAACCGCGCCGCGTCTGGCCGATAGTCTGACTGCCATCGCCGAAGTGCTGCCGGGGCGCGAAGTGGCCGTGGCGCGCGAGCTGACCAAGAAGTTCGAGGAATGCCGCAGCGGCTCGCCTGCGGAACTGATCGCCCATTATTCCGCGCACCCGCCCAAGGGCGAGATTGTGCTGCTGATCGGCCCGCCGGGCGCGCTCCAGACCGATGCCGCCGATGCCGACGCGATGCTGCGCGCCGCACTGGCCATGCGCAAGCCCAGCCAGGCCGCCGCCGAAGTGGCGCGGGCTACCGGGCTCGATCGCAAGGCACTCTACGCCCGGGCGCTGGAGCTCAAATGACCACCCGCGCCGAGCGCGAGGCCAAAGGGCGGCGCGGAGAGTCGCTGGCGGCCTGGTACCTGCGGCTCAAAGGCTGGCGGATCCTGGCCCGCAGGGTCAAGACCGCGCGCGGCGAGATTGACCTGATCGCGCGACGCGGCGCCGTGGTGGCGTTCGTCGAAGTCAAATGGCGCGATCGGGCCGAGGAACTCGATCAGGCGGTCGATCCCTACCGCCTGCGCCGGGTCGCGGCGGCGGCCGAGGCCGTGGCCCACCGCTATGCCCGGGCGGGCGATATTCAGCGGATCGACGTGCTGCTGCTTGCGCCGGGGCGTTTCCCCCGCCACATGGCGAATGCCCTGATGCTGTGAGCGGAGTTTGATCGAGCCATGAGCCTGCGCGTTGCCGTCCAGATGGACCCGATCGAAGGGATCAACATCAATGGAGATTCCAGTTTTGCGCTGATGCTGGCGGCGCAGGCGCGGGGGCATTCGGTCTATCACTATGACGTCAAGAGCCTGGCCTATGACAGCGGCCGGCTGACCGCCTGGGCCGCGCCGGTGACGGTGCAGCGGGTCGAAGGCGATCACTTCACCATGGACGCCCACCGCCAGATCGATCTGGTCCAGGATGTCGATGTGGTGCTGATGCGCCAGGACCCGCCGTTCGACCTTTCCTATATCACCGCGACCCACCTGCTTGAGCGGCTGGAGGGCCAGACCCTGGTGGTCAACGACCCGGCTTCGGTCCGCAATGCGCCCGAAAAGGTCTTTGTGCTCGATTTCGCGCATTTCATGCCGCCCACGCTGATTGCCCGCCGGATCGAGGATGTCCGCGCGTTCCACGCCCGCCATCCCGGCGATCTGGTGATGAAGCCGCTCCACGGCAACGGCGGCAAGGCGGTGGTGCGGATCCCGGCCGATGGCTCGAACCTGGGCGCG
>JANPMA010000305.1:0-8764 GCA_031422595.1 Novosphingobium sp.
GCGGCGGTGCGCGCGGCTGGTGCGCGCTATCTGTTCCACGATTCCCCCGAATACCCGGCCTTGCTGGGCGAACTCGACAGCGCCCCGCCTATCCTGATCTGTCGCGGCGATGCCGCGCTGGCCTTGCGTCCCAGCGTCGCGATCGTCGGTGCGCGCAACGCTTCGGCGGCGGCGGTCAAGCTGGCCCGGCAGTTCGCGGGCGAGCTGGCCGATGCGGGCTTCGTGGTGGTCTCCGGCCTGGCCCGCGGGATCGACGGGGCGGCGCACCGCGCGGCGCTGGACGGCGGGACCATCGGGGTGATCGCCAGCGGGATCGACATTGCCTATCCGCCCGAACATGCCGAGTTGCAGGAGGAAGTCGCCACGCGCGGCCTGCTGCTGGCCGAACAGCCGCCGGGAACCGAACCGCTGGCCCGCCATTTCCCTTCACGCAACCGGATCATCGCCGGGCTCTGCGCCGGGACCTTGGTGGTTGAGGCCGCGCCCAAGTCGGGCTCGCTGATCACCGCACGGCTGGCCGGAGAGGCCGGGCGTGAGGTGATGGCCGTGCCGGGCTCTCCGCTCGATCGGCGTGCCCAGGGCTGCAACCAGCTGATCCGCGACGGGGCCGTGCTGGTGCAAAGTGCCGCCGATGTGATCGAGCTGGTCACCGGCTTCACCGGCAGTCCCCGCTCAAGCTTCCGCGAGGCGGCGGGGAACTATGCCGCGCTGGGTGATGAACTGGCTGATGAACCTGCCGATATCGCCGGGCTGCTGACCACCGCACCGGTCCCGGTTGACGAGCTGATCCGCCAGAGCGGGGAAAGCGCGGCAGCGGTGCAATTGGCGCTGCTCGAGCTGGAACTGGCCGGCCGGTTGGTCCGCCACGCCGCCGGACGGGTCAGCCTTGCGTGATATAAAGTAACATTCATCGCGCGTTCAGCGCGTGGAGCGCAGCCCATGCAGCGTCACTGCTTCAAGGGGAATTCCATGCGCAAGCGGATCTCGTTCATCGCCATCGTCGCCATGCTGGCCCAGGGTCCGGCCATGGCCGTCCCGGCAGAACGCATCGCGCCGCAGGGCGGGAAGGGTCTGTGCTATCGCCCCGGCCCGCTGCCCCGCCTTGGCGCAGAACAACAGGACCAACAGCAACGCCCCACGCCGCGCCCGATGCCGGTACGAAGCAAGCGGAGCGACTATCCAATTGCCGAGGCACCCTCCGCCCCGCCGCCCGCCGACGCGGCAGCGGTAAGTGGTTCGGCTCGCGATGTCGTGGTCGCCAGCGATGCCCCGGCCGCCGCCGGGGGCGAGTTTAGTTCCAGGGAAGCCCGGGCTGAGACGGCCAAGGTCGCGCCAGGCGAGACGGCGGGCTACCCAGATGCCATGCCGCCGCCTCCGCGCCGCCCCCCGCCGCCGCGCCCGCAATCGGGCCTGCTGACCGCAGGCGAGCACGACGACCTGCTCAATCCCGAACTCTACGCGTCCTACCTGCGCCGGGCCAACCTGGGCCAGCAAATGCCCGACCTGCCCCGGCTCGATACCTCGCGGGTGCTGACCGTCGCGGTCAAGGATCGCTCTGGCCGCCCGGTACCCTTCGCTCCGGTCGAGCTGGCCTGTGCCGATGGTGGGCGGTTGCGGTTGGCGACCACCGCCGATGGTACGGTCAGCTTCTTCCCCGAGCTCGACCGGCTGGGCCAGAGGGTCTGGCTGCGCGCCGGGCAAGACGAATGGCGCGAAGTGGCGATCGCAGCGGGTGGGGGCGGCCAGCAAGTGCAGTTCACCCAGCGCAGCGATGCGGTCGGTGCCAAGAAGCTTGACCTGATGCTGGTGATCGACACCACCGGTTCGATGAGCGATGAGATCCGCTATCTCCAGGCCGAACTCGCTTCGATCCTGTCCTCGCTGCGCCAGCGCCACCCGGGATTGGATATCCGCGTCGGCTTCGTGTTCTACCGCGATCTTGGCGATGACTATGTCACCCAGACCGTGCCGCTGACCCGCGACTTTACCCGCGCCCGGGCCGAACTGGGACAACGCTGGGCCGGCGGGGGCGGGGACTATCCCGAAGCGATGGACCAGGCGATGGTCCGCGCCGCCGGGCAGGACTGGCGCCCGGATGCGGTCAAGTCGCTGCTGCTGGTCGCCGATGCCCCGCCGCATGACGAGAATGTCGGGCTGACCTGGCGGGCCAGCGAAGTGCTGCGCCACCAGCGCGTCCAGATCGTGCCCGTCGCGGCTTCGGGCGTCGCCGACAAGGCCGAATACGTGATGCGGGCGATGGCCGCGATGACCCAGAGCCGCTACACTTTCCTGACCGACGATAGCGGGATCGGCAACCGCCACGCCAAACCGGCGATCGATTGCTACCTCGTCACCCGGCTTGACGCGCTGCTGCGCCGGGTGATCGACAGCCAGATTTCCGGTCGCCGGATCGAACCCGAGAGCCAGGAAGTGATCCGCGAGGTTGGCCAGTACGACCACGGCAAATGCGTGATCCCGCCGGGGGGCTTGCGAGATCAGTAGGCCGCATTTAGTCCGTTCGTGGTGAGGAGGGACTGAGCGCATGCGAAGGCCCGTCTCGAACCACCGCGACGCTCGCGGTCCTTCGAGACGACACTCAGCCTGCGGCTTCGCGCCTCCTCAGGACGAACGGATTTGAAGACAGGGGGCGTAATGAGCAAATTCCCATCCCGGATGTTCCGCTGGGCAGCGATCTACGGCGTGATCGTGCTGCTGCCGCTCTATTTCACCCCGTTGCCGCCAGCGGGCGGGGAAGTGTTCCTCGGCTTCGTGGGCCTCGCCCTGGTGTTCCAGGGTGTGTTCTGGACGATCGGCGGCGATCCGGTGAAGTACCGCGCGCTGATGCCTTATGCCGTGGCCGAGAAGCTGGTGTTCGGTCTGCCCGCGCTGGCGCTGTTCGCGCGCGGCTATCCGGTCGAGCCGCCGGTGGCGGTCTTCGCGGCGATTGATCTGTTGCTGGGGATCGGGTTCTTTTTGGCTTGGCAAAGGACGCCCTTGACGAAGGGATGATCGCCCCTCCACCCTCGCGCGTGTACACATACGCGTAGAGGGCGACCCCAAACACCATGCAACTTGTCATCGTCGAATCCCCCGCCAAGGCCAAAACCATCGAGAAGTATCTGGGCAAGGACTACATGGTCCTGGCCTCGTACGGCCACGTTCGCGACCTGCCGCCCAAGGACGGTTCGGTCCGCCCCGACGAGGACTTCGCGATGGACTGGGAGCTCTATGGCGACAAGGCGCGCCAGGTGAAGGCGATCACCGATGCGGCCAAGACCGCCGACCGCCTGATCCTTGCCACCGATCCTGACCGTGAGGGCGAGGCGATCAGCTGGCACGTGCGCGAGCTGCTGGCCAAGAAGAAGGCGCTGCCACGCGAGGTGGAGCGGGTTACTTTCAACGCGATCACCAAGGACGTGATCCTGGCGGCGATGAAGGCCCCGCGCGAGCTCGACCAGGACCTGATCGACGCCTACCTCGCCCGCCGCGCGCTCGACTACCTGTTCGGCTTCACGCTTTCGCCGGTGCTGTGGCGCAAGCTGCCCGGCGCCAAGAGCGCGGGCCGCGTGCAATCGGTGGCGCTGCGGCTGATCTGCGAGCGCGAGCACGAGATCGAGATTTTCAAGCCGCAGGAATACTGGTCGGTGCTGGCCCGGCTCGAACACCTCGGCACGGAGTTCCCGGCGCGGCTGGTCAAGTTCGAAGGGCAGAAGCTCGACAAGCTGAGCCTGGGCAATGCCGGTTCGGCTGAGCGGGCCAAAGCGGCAGTCGAGGCAGGGGCGTTCCGCGTCGCCGAAGTCGAGACCAAACCGACTCGCCGCAATCCGTGGCCGCCGTTCACCACTTCGACCCTGCAGATGGAAGCCTCGCGCAAGCTCGGCTTTTCGGCCAGCCACACGATGCGGGTCGCGCAGACGCTGTATGAGGCCGGCGCGATTACCTATATGCGGACCGACGGGGTGCAGATGGATTCCAGCGCGATCTCGGCGGCGCGCAAGGCAATCAGTGATCGCTATAACAATGGCCATTACTTGCCTGAAAAACCGCGTATTTATGAAAGCAAGGCCAAGAACGCCCAGGAAGCCCACGAGGCAATCCGGCCGACCGATTTCGGCAAGGATCGCCACGGCAGCGGCGACGAGGCGAAGCTTTACGAACTGATCTGGAAGCGGGCGATTGCCAGCCAGATGGCCTCCGCCGTGATCGAGCGGACCGTGGTAACCTTGCGCGAAGGCACCGGCCAGCACGAGCTGCGCGCCAATGGCCAGGTGATCAAGTTCCCCGGGTTCCTCGCGGTCTATGACGAGACGCTCGACCAGAAGCCCGGCGAGGACGAGGACGAAAGCGCGATGCTGCCGGTGCTCAACGCCGGCGATACGCCGGCCAAGAAGGGCGTTGACGCGAACCAGCACTTCACCCAGCCGCCGCCGCGCTTTTCCGAAGCGACCTTGGTGAAACGGCTCGAGGAACTCGGCATCGGCCGTCCCTCGACCTATGCCGCGACGATCCAGGTGATCAAGGACCGCAATTACGTCCGCACCGAAAAGAACCGCTTCTTCGCCGAAGAGAGCGGGCGCTTGCTGACCGCCTTCCTCGAACGCTTCTTCCCGCGCTATGTCGCCTACGATTTCACCGCCGGGATGGAGGACGAGCTCGACGAGGTTTCGGGCGGGCGCGAGCAGTGGAAGGACCTGCTTTCCAAATTCTGGAAGGATTTCAAGCCCAAGAGCGACGAAGTGATGGAACGCAAGCCCTCGGAAGTGACCGAGGCGCTCGACGAGTTTCTGTCCGACTATCTGTTCCCGCCAAAGGAAGACGGCACCGATCCGCGCCGCTGTCCGCTGTGCGAGACCGAAGGCCGCTCCGGCGGCCGTCTGGCCCTGCGCGGCGGGCGGTTCGGGGCCTTCGTGGCCTGTGCCAACTATCCCGAGTGCAAGTTCACCCGCAAATTCGCGCAGCCCGGCGGCACCGCTGCGGGCGAGGAGGGCGAACTGGGCAAGCATCCGGAGAGCGGCGAGCCGATCACCCGCAAAGTCGGCCGGTTCGGCCCCTACATCGAAATGGGCAGCGGCAAGGAAGCCAAGCGCAGCTCGATCCCCAAGGACATTCCCGAGCTCGATCTCGACTGGGCAGTCAAGCTCCTGAGCCTGCCGCGCTTGGTCGGGACGCATCCCGAGACGGGTGAGGAAATTACTGCTTCGCTAGGACGTTACGGGCCCTACCTCGCGCATGGAGGGAAGTACGCCAAGCTGCGTGGCACCGCCGAGATATTCGAAGTCGGCATGAACGCCGCAGTGGTCAAGCTGGCCGAAGCAGCGAGCGGCGGGGGCCGGGGCGCCCGCGCCGCCGCCGAGCCGCTCAAGACCTTCGGTGCGCACCCCGAAAGCGGCGGGGTGATGAAACTGATGGCCGGGCGGTACGGCCCCTACGTCACCGACGGCACCACCAACGCCACCCTGCCGCGCGACAAGCAACCCGAAACGCTGACCGAGGAAGAAGCGGTCGTACTGATCACCGAACGCGCCGCCAAGGGCCCGGCCAAGGGCAAGGGCCGCAAGAAGGCAGCGCCGAAGAAGAAGCCGGCGGTGAAGAAGGCTCCGGCCAAGAAGGCGAAGTAGACAAAAGATCCTTCCCATTTTCGCGTGAGCGCAAAGGGGGAGGTGGCAGCGCGAAGCGCTGACGGAGGGGTAAATTGCCACGCAAGCGAATTCCGCGCGATCTCTCCAAAGCCCGCCAGCTGCGCGACAGCCTGTCCTTGCCGGAAGCCTTGCTCTGGCGTCTGCTCAAAGGATCGCCCGACGGCATCCACTTTCGAAGCCAGCATCCGATTGGTGATTACGTGCTCGATTTCTACTGCGCCAAGGCCAAGGTGGCGTTTGAGATCGACGGCATTGCGCACGACATGGGAGACCGGCCCGAGCGAGATGCGCAGCGCGACGCATGGTTGCGGGGGCAGAGGATCGAGGTGGTGCGAATTCCCGCCAGCGAGGTTTTGAAATCGCCCGAGACCGTGGCTGGGAGTATCGTCCGCTATTGCAAGCGTTGAAGACCCCTCCGTCAGCCGCCTGTCGGCGTCTGCCACCTCCCCATTTGTGGCCTTCGCCAAAAATGGGAAGGATCGGCCCAACCAAAGATCCTTCCCATTTTCACGCAGTGCAAATGGGGAGGTGGCGCGCGCGAAGCGCGTGACGGAGGGGTCCTTCTACGCTACCACCCGCCCATGGCCGAACAATTCACCAAACACCGCCAACCCTGGAAAGCCGACGAAGTCGCCAAGCTGCGCGTGCTGGCCGCCAAGGGCAAGGGCCTCAAGGAAATCGCCAAGGCCCTCAGCCGCAGCGAGGAATCGACCAAGGAACGCGCCAAGATCGACGGGATCGGGATTGCGAAGTTGCGTTAGCTACTTCACCCACTCCAGCCCCAGCTCTTCGTAAATCTCCTTGTCGTCGCCCCACTTCTCGTCGACCTTGACGTGGAGGAACAAGTGAACCTTCACCCCCAGCAATTCGGCCAGTTCCTTCCTCGCGGCCTCGCCGATCGACTTCAGTTTTGAGCCGCCTTTGCCCAGCACGATGCCTTTCTGGCTGTCGCAGGCGATGACGATCTGCTGGTGGATCTCGACCGAACCGTCCTTGCGCTGGGTATAGCTTTCGGGGCGGACGGTGCTGTCATAGGGCAGTTCGTCGTGGAGTTGGCGGTAGAGCTGTTCGCGGGTGATTTCGCAGGCCAGCAAGCGCTCGCTGGCGTCGGAGACCTGGTCTTCGGGGTAGTGCCAGGCGCTTTCGGGCATCAGCGAGGCCAGCCGCGCTTTCAGTTCCGCCACGCCGTCGCCGGTCAGCGCGGAGATGAAGAACACTTCGTCGAACTGGGCATTGCCGGCTTCATCTGGACCGGCCAGCGCCTGCGCGGTCACCAGCAGCGGTTCCTTGGCCACTTCATCGACCTTGTTGAGCACCAGGATCTTGCGTTCGGGGCGGTCCATCAGGCTGGCGAGGATCGGCTCGAGGTAATCGAGTTTCTTCTTGCGGCCATCGACCACCAGCAGGATCGCATCGGCCTCGGCCGCGCCTTCCCACACCGCGTGGACCATTGCCCGGTCAAGCCGGCGCTTGGGTTCGAACAGGCCGGGGGTATCGGCCAGGATGATCTGGCTTTCGCCTTCCAACGCGATCCCCATCAGCCGCGCGCGGGTGGTCTGCGCCTTGGCGCTGACGATCGCGACTTTCTGGCCGACCAGCGCGTTGACCAGCGTGCTCTTGCCGGCATTGGGCGCGCCGATGACGGCGACGAGGCCGCAGTGGGGGTTAGTCATGGGCTCGGACAAAATACAAAAACTCCGTTCGCCCTGAGCTTGTCGAAGGGCCGCATTGTTCTTCTAGCGCACCGCCTGCCCCCAAGAAAGGGCAGTCCTTCGACAAGCTCAGGAAGAACGGGGAAGTGGGATCACCCAAACGTTGCCATAAACGCCTCAGCCGCGGCGGTCTCCGCCTCGCGCATGCTGGTGCCCGAAGCCTCGGCCTCGCCCACGCCGTTGACGCTGACCGTGACGGTAAAGCGCACGGCGTGATCGGGGCCGCTGCGTTCGATCAGGCGGTATTCGGGCATCTTGCGGCGGTTCCCGGCGGCCCATTCCTGCAGCGCAGACTTGGGATGCTTGGCCTTGCCGGCCTTGCCGCCGACCAGATCGGCCCACAGACTGCGGACCATTTCGGCGGTGGCCTCGAAGCCCTGGGTGACGAAGCTGGCACCGATCAGCGCCTCCATCACATCGCCCAGGATATTGTCGCTGTCCTGCCCGCCATCGTCGCGGGCCTGCTTGCCCAGCTGGATATGCGCACCCAGCTCGATCTGCCGCGCCACTTCGGCACAGCTAGCGCGGCTGACCAGCGCGTTCAATCGCTGCGAGAGTTTGCCCTCGTCGCCGTTATCCAGCTTGTAGAGCCATTCGGCGATCACCATGCCCAGCACCCGGTCGCCCAGGAACTCCAATCGCTGGTAATCGCGCTCATGCCCGGTGCTGCCGTGGGTCAGCGCCTCAAGCCACAGCGCCTCGTCGGCCGGCGCACGGCCCGCCAGCGCGGTCAGGAAGGCATGGGTTTCGGGATCAAGCACTTTGTGGGGCAATCATCCCCCTCCCGCTTGCGGGAGGGGTTAGGGGTGGGTGAGTCAGAGAGTCTGCAGGTTCGGCTGCTGCGAAGTGGCCCACCCCCGACCCCTCCCGCAGGCGGGAGGGGGGAAGTGCGGCCTGCGCAAACTTCAAAACGTCCCCCCCAGGCGGTCCCAGCGGGCGGCGGAGAACCAGGTCCACGGCTTGATCCATTCGGCCCCGCCATCGGTCGACCACATCATCACCGTTGCCCGGCCCAGCAGGTTGTCGATCGGGACAATCCCGATCCCGCCGCCGGGCTCGGCCGGATAGCGGCTGTCCTGCGAATTGTCGCGGTTGTCGCCCATCATGAACACGTGGCCTTCCGGAACGATGACCGGATCGGTATCATCCTTGGGGTGGTTGCCCAGGTCGAGCACTTCGTAGCTTTTGCCGCCGGGCAGGGTCTCGGTGAAGCGCGGATAGCGGCAGACGTCTTCATTCTCGGCGTTCTTGGCCATGTACTGGGTCGAATAACAGCGGGTGTTGGGGCTGACCGCCACTTCGAAGTCCGCGATCCTGACCTTGGGTACTGGCTGGTTGTTGAGCCACAGCTGCCCGTCCTTCATCTGCACCGTATCGCCGGGCAGGCCGATCACGCGCTTGATCCAGTCCTCG